>PLDO01000399.1 GCA_003136215.1 Bryobacterales bacterium | reverse complement strand
ACAAAAAGCGATGGCCTGTCCCACTCGACGGTCCGAAATAATACAATCGAAGACAGTGAACATCGCAGGCAACACCGCTGATACCCGTGCGTCCGGAGGCGGAAGCGCTCTGGCCGGATTTCTGGTTTCCGGATTTCTCTCCGCGCTCCTCGGCGCAATTCTGCCCGCTTGGGTCTACCGGCACGACCTGCCCGGCTTCATCGCCATCGGCAACTACTTCCTCAGCCTGGCTATCGGAATTGTGGCCGCCGCGCGCTTCGCCCGGCCCATCATGATGCGCCGCAGCGTCTCCTTCCTGCTGGTTTTCGCCTGCGGGCTCTCCTGCATCGCCCTCCTTTACCTGGCGGTGGTTTCGCCGCCGTTTTCCGATTGGTGGCGCGTCGCCGGATTCATGGTGTTGGGCGCGGGCGCCGGATTGCTCAATCTGGCGCTGTTCCATGCCATCTCACCCGGCTACCAGGCGGATGCCGCCGGAACGGTCAACAAAGGGGGAATTCTGTACGGCCTCGGCTGCCTGACTGCCACCGTGATCGTGGCCGGCGCCATCGACTTGGAATACAGCGTCCCCAGCACCCTCTTCTTCATGGCCCTTGTGCCCGGCTTATTCGGCGGAGTTTATGCCCGTAAATCCTACGCCTTGCCGCTCTCCGGCACGCAGCCCTCGCTGCGCCAGGCATTGCGGGATTTCCGTAGCCCAGGCGCGGTTCTGTTCGCTCTGCTGCTCTTCGTCCAGTTCGGCAATGAATGGTCCATTGCCGGCTGGCTACCCATTTTTCTGAATCTCCGTGTGGGCCTGAGCCCTTCCGGTTCTCTCACCGTTCTGGCCCTCTACTGGCTGTTTCTCATTGCCGGACGCCTCATCGCCGTGGCCATTCTGCCGCGTGTGCGCCATGGACGCCTGCTCATGGGCAGCATGCTCAGCGCCATCTTCGGCTGCATGATGCTGTACTTCACCGACAATCCATTCGGCGCCTCTGTCGGCGCCTGCTTCGTCGGCGCCGGCTTCGCCAGCATCTATCCGCTGGTGGCCGAGGCCATTGGCCGCCGCTTCCCCTACTACCATCCCGCGTTCTTTAACGGCATCTTTTCGTTTGCGCTGGTCGGCGGCCTGCTGGCCCCAGCCACCCTCGGGTACGCTGCGTCCGTATGGGGAGTCAAGGTGGTCATGTGGATCCCGCTGACCGGGACCTTCCTCGTGATGGCTCTCCTGCTCCTGATCTGGCTGGAAGCCAAGGTGACCGGAAGATGAAGCGCGCAGCCGTGTTGATCCTCCTCGGCGCCCACCTGCTGGCCGCCGCCCTTCCGGAAAATATCCAGAAACTGCTAGATTCCTCTCCCGCCGCGCGCAGCGCTTTCTGGGGCATCCAGATTGTGGATCTGGCCACCGGCAAGACCCTCTACGAACTCAACCCGGACCACTATTTCGTCCCCGCCTCCAACGCCAAACTCTTCAGCACCGCGCTGGCACTCACCCGTCTCGGCGCGGACTTCACCTTCCAAACCCGGGTGCTCGCCCAGACTCAGCCCGACGAGACGGGCCGGGTCCGGGGATGGTTGCGCCTGGCCGGCGGCGGCGACCCCAATCTCTCCGGGCGCGCCGTTCCGTATCGCATGGGGCCCATCACGGGCAATCCCCTGGCGGCCATTGAAGATCTCGCCGGCCAACTGGTGGCGCGCGGTGTGCGGCGCGTCGATGGCGACATTATCGGCGACGATACCTGGTACGTCTGGCAGCCCTACGCCGTCGGCTGGGCCGTCGACGATCCACAATCCGACGATGGCCCGCCCATTTCCGCCCTCACGCTTGCCGATAACGTGCTCACTCTTTCCGTCGGTCCCGGCGCCAACGTCGGCGAGGCCGCAGTGCTTTCCCTGGCTCCCGCCATCGAGTTCTACCGCATCGAGAACCGTGTCCGCACCGTGGCCGCGGGCGGCGAGCGCAGCATCCATTTCGAGCGCGTCCCAGGCAGCCGCGACGCCCAGCTATGGGGCACGATTCCGCTGCGCGACCGCGGGCAGGATCTGCTCATCGGCGTGGAGGATCCAGCGCAGTTCGCTGCCCTTGCCCTCCGCGCGGCGCTCGGGCGGCGTGGCGTCGCCGTGAATGGNNCCGCTCCGTTCGCCGGCATCGAACTCGCCCGCCGCGTTTCGGCGCCGTTGCTCGAAGACCTCCGTATCACCGCCAAAGTCAGCCAAAACCTTCATGCCGAACTGGCACTCCGCGCCGTCGGCCGCGCGCGCCGCAATGTGGGCAGTTTCGAGGCCGGGATGGCGGAGATGAAGTCCTTCCTTGCCGAAGCCGGCATCGATCCGGCCGGCTACAACCTGATGGATGGCTCCGGCCTGAGCCGTCTCGATCTGGTCACCCCGTCCACGGTCCTCAAACTGCTGCGCTACATGTACGACTCGCCGGCGCGCGAGAAGTGGATCTCCATCCTCCCGGTGGCCGCGCAGGATGGCAGCCTCAGTTCGCGCTTCGGCGCCAGCGCCGCCGCCGGACGCGTGTACGCCAAGACTGGAACCTTGTCGCACGTCAGCGCGCTTTCCGGCTACCTCCAGCGGCCCGATGCCACCTGGGTGGCCTTTTCCATCCTGGTCAACAACTACGGCGGACGCTCCGCCGCCGAAGTCCGCGGCGTCATGGACCGCATTTGTAATCTAATATTGGAATAGGGACTCACTACGCCATGCCGATCTACGAATACCTTTGTGCCGATTGCGGAACCAAGTTCGAGAAACTGGTCCGCCGCTCCGCCGACGCGGATACTCTGGTTTGCCCGTCGTGCGGCCAGAACCACCTGCAGCAGGAACACTCCACCTTCTCCGCGCGCGCCAACGGCGCATCGAAGAGCGCCGATATGCCCTCGTGTCCCTCCGGCGGACGCTGCCCCACGCCCGGCATGTGCGGCATGAACTAGCTGTCTGACAGCGCCGCGCCCCTGTGTCTGCGATTGCTTCCGCAGCGTTGTTCTTGTTCTTTTGACGTAGAATGAGAGAAGGCGATCGAACAATGGCGACTCTCGATTGGTCACAATGCTCCTGCAATTTGCGGCACACTCGGCGGAAGTGCCAGCGCTCCGCCACCAATGCTGATTCTCTTCGACAACGGGACACCGAGAACGCTTGCCCGCTTTCAGATTGATCGCCACATGGTGACGGAGGCCCGCGCCCGTGGATACGTGGCATAAGGCTCCGCCTTGTGCAGCCGAGCCGAAGTTCGAGCCGGGCGAGCTTCGCTCGCCTTAGCCGAGCTTAGCGTGGACGCTAGAACGACAATTTTCCGCCGAGTTGCATCACCCTCGATCCCACCGAGGTCGAGGTGATGTTTCCAAACGTCGCGGCTTCGATATTCGCGCTGGGATTGGAAAACTCGGGGTTGTTCCAAATGTTGAACGCTTCGGCGCGAAACGTAAACTTCATCCGCTCCCTGATCTGAAAACTCTTAAACAGGGACATGTCCGTGTTGAACATGTGCGGGCCGCGGAGGATGTTCCGCCCCGCATTGCCGTAGGCGAAAATGCCTTGCGCGATGTTGCCGGGCACCGCGAAGGCAGTCTTATCGATACACCCGGTGAGATGTCCGGCACCGCAATCGTAGACGGGCGTCTTCAGCAGATTAGGCCGCTGGGTGCCCTGCGAACTGGTATTGGCGGCGTCGGTGTTCATCGAGAGGCTGAAGGGGGTTCCGCTTTGCAGGGTTGTGATCCCGTTGAGTTGCCACCCGCTGAACGCGGCCTTGAGGAACGCGCTGCTGGATGCCGGGAACGGAATCGCGTAGATGTAAGTTGCCATAAAGCGGTGCCGGATGTCGAACGGAGCGTTGCCATAATCCCGCCTCCAGTTGTAGGCATCCATGGGAGTCCCGCCATTATTGGAGTCGCTGGTGACATCCAACGCGTGCGACCAGGTATAACTGGCCTCCACCTGCATGCCGTGGAATACCCTTTGGTGCACCGAGACCGCCAGGTGATGATAGTTCGAAATCAGGTCGTTGGAGATGGTGCGGATCTGTCCGAACAGCTGGTTGGGACGCCGCGGATTGATCGCCCCGGGTCCGGGATACCACGGCGTGTTGTTGTAGAAGCTGCGGTCGAGGTGGAGCGAATGCGATCCCAGGTACTGCACGTCCAGACCGGTGGACTGGGAGAGTTGCCGCTGTACACCAAAGCTCCACTGGTTCATGGTGGCGGGCGGCAGGTGCCAGTTGTCGGTAATCCAGTTCTGCGATACCGACGTGCTGCAACCCGCGCCGAGCGGATTTTGCAGGGATAGCGTCGGCGTGTTCGGCAGGGACGTGCAAGTGGTGGAGTTGCCGAACGGCGGGTTGGTGGTGAGGAACGTAAAGCTGTTCGTCTGGTTGGGATTGTAGTAAATTCCGAAGCCGGCGCGAATCACGGTCTTGTCGGTCAGCCGGTAGGCCAAGCCCAGACGCGGTGCAAAGTCCTTGTGATTGGGGTTGTGGAACCGGAAGCCCGGGGAAGGTACCGTGTCCGGCACGGCGGCGGTCTGCGCGGCGTTCAACTCGCGGGCATATCCGGCCACCGAGTAGGGCACGGTCTGAAGTTCATAGCGAATCCCGTAGTTCACCGTCAGCTTTCTCGAAGCCTGCCAGTTGTCCAGCACGAAAAACCCATCCCGCCAGGTGGCCACGTCGCCTTGGAACTGGATGGTGGGAGTCACCAGGTTTTGCACCATTCCCAGCATGAAGTCGGCCGGTGCGTATCCCGTAAACTGACCGTTGAAGTTGAATACTCCGCGCGGGCTGTTGGCCGCGCTGCGCGATGTGTACAGCTTTCGCAGTTCCACGCCGGCCATGATGCCGTGATTTCTATTCAGCCAGCTGATCTGTTCCGATGCCTGCCAGGTCTGGTCGGTCTGGAACCAGTTGGTGCCCGAGTTCCCCCACCCGGAAAATCCGCTGACATTGAATTCCGGCGTTCCCGGGTTCTTGCCCGTGGTGTCGGCATCGAAGCCGGGGATGCCCAGCTTGGTCCCGGCGTCGGCGATGCCGTTGACATAGAAATAGTTCACCGAATTCGTGTTCAGCGCCTGGCGGCCGATCCGGAAATCGTTCACCAGGCTCGGCGTAAGCGTCTGCGTATAGCCCAGCGTATAGTTGTCGGTAGTGGACGGAATCTGGGCGGCATTGTACGGAATTGCGCTGCCGTTGGCGATTGCCTGCACCTGCCGCTGGTACCGGAAGAACAGCCTGGCCTTGGAGCCGATGTTCTGGTCTACCCGGTCCACCGTCCCGTCGCTGGTGAGCGTCGCCGGAAATACCGTCGTGAAATTCTGCGTGATCGCGTTCGGGTTGCTGGGCTTGACGTAGTATTGCTGGAGCGAGAGAGCGATCGGGGAGAGCCGGTTGGTGGGCACGATATTCCCCGCGAAGGGCGTCCCGTTGTTTAAGGGGTCTTTCACGACAACGGGCGTTTGGGAAAAATTCCCCGCGAACATCTGTTCCGTCATGACCGTGTTGTTCGCCGACAAACTCTGCCGCTTGTTGCGCAGCCGCTCCCACGATCCCATAAAAAACGTCTTGTCCTTACCGTTGTACAGCTTGGGGATAATCACCGGGCCATCGAACTCGAAGCCGTACTGGTTCTGCCGGAGCGCCGTCTTATTCGAGGTCGCGGGCAGAAAGTATCCCCGCGCATCGAAGGCGTCATTGCGAATAAATTCCACCAGATTCCCGTGAAACAGGTTGGTGCCGCCCTTGGTGATCATGTTGAGATGAACGCCCAAATAGGCGCCGTACTGCGCCGAATAAGTGCCGGTTTGGACTTCCACCTCCTGCACCGTCTCCACCATCGGCTGCGTGGGTGACGTGGTGATCAGGTTGTTCATGATGCTGATGCCGTCCAACGACATGCTGTTCTGGATCTCCCGGGTGCCCGCGCCGATGAAGTCCTGGCCTGGCGGAACGCCCTGCGTGCCTTTGGTGCCCGGCAGAACTCCCGGCGTGGTAGTCGCCAACATCAGGGCGTTGCGGCCGTTCATCGGGAGATCGGCAATGAGCCTGGATGAAACGGTCGCCGAAATGGTCGCGTCGTCCGTTTTGATTACCGGAGCTGCCGCCTCCACGGAGACCGATTCCTGCACCGAGCCCGGATGGAGCGTAAAATCGTTGCGCACAATCTGATTCATGCTGACGATGCTGCCGGTGTGCTGCAGGTGGGAAAACCCGGGATATTCGGCGGCAACATCGTACGTGCCCACGCGAACGAAGTCGATCCGATAGTTCCCATCCTGGTTCGAAAGCGTGCTGTACGTGTCCAGAGTCTCGGCGTTGACGGCCGTGATCTTGGCCCCAGCAATGACTTTTCCGCTCGAATCGGAGACCGTGCCGACCAGCGACGTTGTGGTAGCGATTTGCGCGTAGGAACTGCCGGCGAGCGCAAAATAGGTGAATAGTGTGACGAGCCGTTTCATTTTTCCCCCCTACGATTTGCAGCTACAGTATTGGGGGAGAGCATATCCTATTCCAGCGCTGGATACAACTGCTTTTGCAATCCGCTAAAATGCGGCTGACCACACCGTCGTCGACTCGGTCAAACGATCATGAAACGGGCATTGCTGCTTTTCATCTGCGCTGTCGCCGGTTTGCGCGCGGCGGATTATGCGATAGGCGCCGACCTGTCTTTTCTCAAGCAGAACGAAGACCGCGGCATTGTCTTCAAGGACAACGGCGAAGCCAGGCCGGGCCTCGAGATCTTTAAGGATCACGGCTATAACTGGATCCGGCTGCGCCTGTTTCACACGCCGACGCAACTTCCCAATAGTCTGGAGTACACCATCGCGCTGGCCCAAGCGGCCCATCGGCTCGGCTACCGCTTCCTGCTGGACTATCACTACTCCGACACCTGGGCCGACCCGGGCAAACAGTTCATTCCCAAGGCTTGGGAGGGCATGTCGCACGAACAGATGGTGCAGGCGCTGCTGGATTACACCCGGCAGACCACCGTCGCCTTCCGCGATGCCGGCGTGCTGCCGGACATGGTGCAGATCGGCAACGAAATCACCAATGGAATGCTCTGGCCCGATGCCAAATTGCCCGCCAATTGGGACCACTTCGCGGATTTCGTCAAGGCTGGAATCGCCGGCGTGGAAGCCGGCGCGGGCGCGGCTGGCCGCCCGCGCATCATGATCCACATCGATAAAGGCGGCGACGCGGCCAAGACCAAGTGGTTTTTCGACAAGCTGAATTCCTACGGCGTCAAGTATGACGTCATCGGACAATCCTACTACCCCTGGTGGCACGGCAGCCTGAACGACCTGCGCGAGAACCTGATCTTCATGGCCAACGAGTACCACAAGGACATCATGGTGGTGGAGGCCGCCTATAACTGGCAGCCGCGCGAGTACCTAAAGAAACCCGCGCCCTTCGCGGAATCTCCCGCGGGGCAGAAGGAGTTTCTGGAAGAAGTGAACCGAGCCGTGCAAGCCACGCCGTTCGGCCTCGGCAAGGGCGTTTTCTGGTGGGAAGCCGCGGTCTCCGGCGCACGCGGCGGCCGCGGGTTCTTCGATGCCGACGGCAATGCCTTGCCGGTGATGACGGTTTTTGACAAGTTCACAAGACATTGAGCAACCGCTCCCTCACGGTCGCGGCTCCGATCCGAGCCGCGACCGTGAGGGAGCGGTTGAGTAAAGGAGCGACACATGAATCCACACACTCTTACCCGCCGCGGCCTTCTTCGACAAGCCGTCAGCGGGGCCGCGCTCGTCTCCGCGCTGCACGCCCAGAATCAGCCCGCGAGCTCCGCGGCGAGAATCCGCGAGAGCTTTGACTTCGGTTGGAAGTTTCTCAAGGGAGACTCGCCCGGCGCCCAGCAGCCAGAGTTCCCGGATTCCGCCTGGCGCACGCTCGACCTGCCTCACGATTGGAGCATTGAAGGCCCTTTCAGCGACCAGGAGAAGGCCCAGGGAAGCCTTCCCACCGGCATCGGCTGGTATCGAAAACGCTTCCGCCTGCCCGAATCTTACAAGGACCGCACCGTCCTCATCGAGTTCGATGGCATCTATCAGAACAGCGAAGTGTGGATCAACGGCCAGTATCTGGGCAAGCGCCCCTACGGCTACATCGCCTTCTCCTACGATCTCTCGCCGCACCTCAAGACCGGCGGCGACAACGTGATCGCCGTCAAGGTGGACAACTCCAGGCAGCCCAACTGCCGCTGGTATTCCGGCTCCGGCATCTACCGCCACACTTGGCTGCTGGCCACCAACCAGTTGCACGTGGCCTATTGGGGGACGTTCGTCACTTCGCCGCGCGTCTCCAGGAACGCCGCCACGCTTCAGGTCAAAACCCGGGTGAAGAACGAGCGCAAGCTCGCAGCCACGTGCGTGCTGAGCACCAGCCTGGTCGATCATGAGGGGAAAACGGTCCAAACCGCCGAAGCCACCCAGCAGATCGCGCCCAATGGCGAGTACGAATTCGTGCAGCAGGTGAGCGTCGATAAACCCCGGCTTTGGTCCGTGACCGACCCCTACCTGTACAAAGTGCACAGCACCCTCCGCGACCAAGGCGCTGTTGTGGACGAGTACGATACGCCCACCGGCATCCGCGAAGCCCTCTTCGACGCGGACAAAGGATTCCTGCTCAACGGCGAACGCGTCAAGCTGAATGGCGTCTGCCTGCACCACGAGGCCGGCAGCGTCGGCGCCGCCGTCCCCGAACGCGTCTGGGAACGCCGCCTGGAGATTCTCCGCGAGATGGGCTGCAATGCCATCCGCACCAGCCACAACCCCTACGCCGCCGAATTCATGGATCTCTGCGACCGCATGGGCTTCCTGGTGATGAACGAAGCCTTCGACGAGTGGAAGGTCGGCAAGGGACAAATCGGCCCCTACGGCTACGCCAACTATTTCGACGAGTGGTATCAGCGCGACGTCAAGGACTTCGTCCACCGCGACCGCAATCACCCTTGCGTCGTACTGTGGAGCGCCGGCAACGAAATCGGCGACCAGTCGCGCGCCGAGGGCGCCGAGACGCTGCGCAAACTCCTGGAGATCTTTCACACTGAGGACCCGACGCGCCTGGTGACGGCCGGCTGCGACCAGATTGCTTCCGAGCCGCTCACTAACCGGGTGCGTCCCGAGTTCCTGGCGCTGCTCGACGTGGTCGGCTACAACTACGTGGACCGCTGGCGCGACCGCAAAGAGAGGTACTACAGCATCGACCGCGCCGCCTTCCCCCAACGCCGCGTCATTGGCACGGAGAGCGGCTCCATGAGCGGCACGCGCGGCGATTATCGCGGCCTCTTCCCCTCCGACGCGCCCGCGGCGGCAGCGCCCGGCCCCGCCATGATGCTCCGCGGCGGCCGCGGCCGCAACATCGACGTCGAACAGTTGTGGCGCTTCGTCAGCACCTACGACTACGTGGCCGGCGACTTCATGTGGACCGGCATCGATTACCTCGGCGAGTCGCGCTGGCCCGGCAAGGGTTCCTCCGCCGGCGTGATCGACACCTGCGGCTTCCGGAAGGACGGCTTCTACTTCTACCAGAGCCAGTGGACCGATAAGCCCGTGCTGCACCTCTTCCCGCACTGGAACTGGAAGGGCAGGGAAGGGCAGTTCATCCCCGTGACCTGCTACACCAACTGCGACACGGTGGAGCTTTTCCTCAACGGCAAATCCGTTGGCGCGAAGGGCTACGCTTTCCCGCGCTACGGGATGGAAGACCGCTACGGGAACACCGGGGCGCGCGCCCGGGTCCCCCGCACCACCAACGACCTGCATCTGGAGTGGGACGTGCCGTATGAACCCGGCACGCTGAAAGCGGTGGGCACGAAGGATGGCAAGGTCGTCGGCACCGTGGAAGTCTCCACCACGGGAGAGCCGTCGGCCGTCCGCCTGACAGTGGATCGCGCGGAGATCGCCGCGGACCGGCGCGACGTGGCCCACGTCGCGGTGGAAGTCCTGGACAGCCAGGGACGGGTGGTTCCGACCGCCGACAATGAGGTCGCTTTCGTGGTGGAAGGAGAAGGCAGGCTCATCGGCCTGGATAACGGGGACCCGCAGAGCCACGAAGACTACAAGGCCGCTCGCCGGAAGGCTTTCAATGGGATGTGCCTGGCGATCGTGCAATCGACCGGGAAATCCGGCCGCATTCGAGTAACGGCAAACTCGTCCGGACTCCAGCCGGCCAATCTCACGATATCGACAAGGACGTAGTGACGGTAGACTATGCAAAGGAGAATGTCCACTCGATGAAGATCGCTGCCCTTCTCGCCGTGACGCTGTGTGCCGCCACCACCGCCTACGCGGATTTCAGCTACACCACCACCCGAAAGACATCGGGGACTCAGGCCGCCGCGCCTTCTACAACCAAGTTCTTCTATAAGGGTCAGAAGATGATGACGGATAGCGGCGCCGCCGCGACCCTCATCGATTTCGATGCGCAGACCATCACTATCCTCAACAAGACGGCGCAAACCTATACCGTGATGAAGTTCAGCGACCTCGGCCAGGCGGCGAAGGCGACCGATATCGACGCCAAGATCGACGTCAAGGAGACCGGCGAGAAGAAGACGATCAACGGTTTCAGCGCCAGCGAAGTGGTCATGACCATGGAGATCGACAGCCCGCAGATGAGCCAGTCCGGCATGAAGATGCAGATGGAAATCGACATGTGGCGCTCTTCGGATGTGCCCGGCGCTCAGGAACTTAAGGCCTTTTACCAGAAGAACGGCGCCCGCTTTCCGTGGGCCGCCATGGGCAGCGGGGGAGCTTCAGGCATGCAGAAAGCCATAGCCGACGCGCAGCGCAAGATGGCCGATGCCGGCGGCGTGCCGCTGCTGCAAATCGTGAAGGTCAAATCCGCGGGTGGAGGCGCGCAAGCCGCGCAGATGCAGCAGAGCATGGCGCAGGCGCGCGCCCAGATGGAAGCGATGATCAAGCAGGGCGGACCCGGGGCAGCGGCGGCGCAACAGGCCCTCGCCCGCATGGGCGCGGCCTCCGGTGGTGGATCGCTGTTCGAAACCACCATGGAATCCACTGACTTCTCCACCAGCGGCATTCCCGATTCGGTGTTCGCAATTCCCGCCGGCTATCAGAGGACCGAGCGGAAGTAAGAAACTTTTGGCCGCCGATGAACGCGGATGAACGCCGATAAGACCAAAAATGCTTATCGGCGTTTATCCGCGTTCATCGGCGGCCCATAACAATTCTCCGCAGGGAGCGTTTCCCTGAGACGCCGGTGATCTCGTGGAACGTTGGTCTAGCCGCCTGTGCCATGCAGCAGGCGGTAGATCTGCGCGCCATACTTTTCCACCGTGCCGATCCCCAGACCGGGGATGGCGAGCAGTTCCGCCGCCGTGGCGGGCCGCCGTTCCGCCACGGCTTTCAGCGTCTGGTCGCTGAAGATCCGGAAGGCGGGAACTCCGCGGCGTTTCGCCTCCGCCAGACGCCACTGGCGCAGCTTCCCTTCGATGAGCGAATCGGGCGCAAGCTTGGGACGGTCCGCCGGGCGAGGCGGCGCTGGTGGGAGCACGGCCGCGGGCTTCCGCGAGCGTTTCCGCTTGGCGGGCGCCACCGCCTTCTTCTTCCTGCCTTTGCGCGCTTTGGTGGCCGCCTGCGCCGCGTCCTTCATGAGCAGATCGCCCGGCACAATTTCTTCCAACGCCTCGCCGTCCGGTGTGAGACTCGCCTTGCGGTACGGAATGGACTTGCCGTCCTTTTCAAAGACGGCGTTCGCCAGCCGGAGGAAATTGGCGCGCGCCATGGCGCCCAGGACCTCCTCGAAAGCGTCGCGCGTCATTTCCCCGTGTGGGCACACCTCGGCGTGCAATTTGCCGGTCGATCTTCCGCCATTCCGCAGCGCCTCCACCACCGAGAGCGCCACCGCGCGCTCCCGATCGCCGGCCGGGCGAAACAGCTGGCCTACACATTCGGCGGGGGCGCAGAAATCGCAAATCCCGCAGGCCTTCTGCGCGTCCGCCAGGTCGCCGAAGTGGCGCACCAGGGCGGACATGCGGCACTCGCTGCTCTCGGCGTAGCGCAGCATCAGGTTGAGCTGCTGCTGTTTCTGCTCGCCCTGTGCGATATAGGGCTCACGCCAATGGTCGTGCCCGCGGCTTACGTTCTCGGCATAGTCCACCAGGGCGCCGCCGTGAATCCAGAGCTTCTCCAGCGCCTTGTCGAACACCTCCGGATCCATGCGGAGCTGCTTTTGCAACGCTTCTTTCTCCACCGGCTCGGCGCGCAGGCGCCCGAATATTCCGTCAAGCACCTTCACATCGGGGTAATCGCGTTCGAAGAAATAATCGTGCGTGCGGCGGTCCGCGTAGGAGTGCATCAGGATGGTGCGGCCGGGTTTGCCGTCCCGGCCGGCGCGTCCAATCTCCTGGTAATAGGCTTCCAGGCTGCCCGGCAGGGCGGTGTGAATCACCGTACGCACGTCCGGCTTGTCGATCCCCATGCCGAACGCGATGGTGGCCACCATCACCTGTATGCCGCCTTCCAGGAATCCCTCCTGCACCCGCTTGCGGTGCACCGCGTCGAGCCCGGCGTGGTACGCCGCGCAGGGGAAGTGGAGGGCAAGCTCGGCGGCCACGGACGTGGCCTGTGCTCGCGTCGGGGTATACACAATGGCCGGGCGGCGTTCCTCCTCCAGTAGCAGTTCCAGCGTGAGCGCGGTACGCCCCGAAGGCGCCACCTCCACCACTTCAATCGCCAGATTGTCGCGGCGGAAGCCCTGAATGAAGAGCGCCGGCCGCACCAGGTCCAACTGCACGGCGATGTCGTTCTGCACCACCGGGGTGGCGGTAGCCGTCAAGGCGATGACCGGGGCAGGCCGCAGAGTCGGCAGATACTGGCCGAGCATGCGGTAGTCCGGGCGGAAATCGTGCCCCCATTGGGAAATACAATGCGCTTCGTCGATGGCGATGAGCGACGGTTTCCGCTTGGCCAGCATCTCCGGAAACCCGGCGACGCGCAATCGCTCCGGCGCAATGAACAGAAACTGCAAGGCGCCGTTGAGGTAGTCGACGCAGGCCTGCCGCGAGGCGGCGCGGTCGCGCCCGGAGTGTATGCGCTCCACCGCGAAGTTGCGCTCCTTCAGCTTGGCCACCTGATCTTCCATCAGGGCGATCAGCGGGCTGATCACCAGCGCCGTGCCGCCGCGCGCCACCGCGGGTAACTGGTAGCACAAAGACTTCCCCGCGCCGGTGGGCATGACCAGCAAGACGTCGCGGCCCCCAATGACGGCCTCGCAGACGGCTTCCTGACTGGTGCGGAAGGATGGGAACCCGAAGGCCGTTTGCAGCAATTCCGTGAGCGTGCCGCCGGCGTAGAGGGGGGCTTCCGCAGGGAGCACCGGTTCCGCTGTGCCGCGCGATTCCGCCGTGGCGCGCAACACTGCCGTACCCACCGAATCCGGCGCGCGCTGAGACCGTCTCGGCGCCGCCGCCTCGCGCCACCCCGTCTCATCGAGCGATCCCACGGCACGGCGCGGCGGCCCTGCCGCATCGTTCGATCCCGTTGTGCCCCGCGTCCTCAGCGCGTCGCGAGGGTCCGCCGAAGCGAGCGGCGGCCGTGAGTGGCTGGCGGGCGGGGTACCCGCCGGGTCCGCCTGCCCCACCTTTCCCACTACCTCGCGCACGTAGTCCTCAATGCCCTTCATGAAGGGTGCGAGCTCCGCCGTGCCCCGGTGGATGCGGTGCAGGTACGCCTCCCACTGACCCGTCATGACGGGACTCTTGACCTCCGGGTGGACCACTTCGATCAGCCGGATCCCCTTGTCGGTGGCCTCCAGGCTCTTGCCGTTGCGCACAATATACTCGCGCTTGAGAAGCACTTCGATGATGGCGGCGCGCGTGGCCGGAGTGCCCAGTCCCGTCTCCTTCATGGCGTCGGAGAGTTCCTTCTCGTCCAGCGTTCTGCCCGCTGTCTCCATGGCCGTCAGCAGGGTCCCTTCGGTGAGACGCTTGGGCGGCCGCGTCTTCTTCTTCAAAACCTCGACGTCCAGCACATCCTGCGCCTGGCCTTTGAAAAGCCCCGGCGGCAGATCCTGTTCGGCGCGCCCGTCGTCGCCGGGCGGCGTGGCTTTCTTGGCCTTCGCGGGCGCCAGGTCCAGCACCTTCCAGCCGATCTGCTGAACCGCGCTGCCCGAGGTGTGGTAGCGGTCTACCGTGGCGTCGTTGCGTATTGCCGTGATCACCGTCGTCACGCTCCAGATGTGATCGTCATGCCAGGCGCTCAACAGGCGGCGGCAGATCAAATCGTAGATTTTGCGTTCCTCGGGAGGGAGTGAATCCCGGTCGGCCGGCGTCGTGGTGGGAATGATGGCGTGGTGATCGGTCACCTTGGAATCGTCGACGAAGCGGCGGCCCAGGGGACGCTCCCCGGTGCCGGGCGCAAGCTGCCCGCGGTAAGGCCCGGCAATGGCGCCGGCCACCCGCCCGAGCGTGCGCGCCACGTCCTCGGAGAGGTGACGGCTATC
>PLDO01000260.1 GCA_003136215.1 Bryobacterales bacterium | reverse complement strand
CCGTTCTGCGGACGGAAGCTGCAGTCGAATACCGGCAGATGCTCCGGCTTCAAATCAGGCGCGCCCTCGATGGTGCCGCTGGAATCGATGTGGGTGACGATCTTTTCCACCTGCTCCGGCGAGTAGCCCAACTTGATGAGCGCCGCGGGGACGGTGTTGTTGACGATCTTGATCACGCCCCCACCCACCAGTTTCTTGTACTTGATGAGCGCCAGATCCGGCTCGATCCCGGTGGTGTCGCAATCCATCATGAAGCCGATCGTGCCGGTGGGAGCGATCACGGTCACCTGCGCGTTGCGATAGCCGCTGTGGCGGCCGCTTTCGTAGGCGTCGTCCCAGCACTGCCGCGCGCCCTGCATCATGGCGGCCGGCACGTGGTGCCCGTTGATGCGGCTCACCGCATCGCGATGCATGCGGATCACGTCGAGGAACGGCTGCTCGTTGACGGCGTAGCCTTCAAAAGTGCCCACCGCTTCGGCGATGCGCGAACTGGTCAGGTAGGCCTGCCCGCACATGATGGCGGTGATGGCGCCGGAGTGGTCGCGGCCCTGATCGCTATCGTAGGGCACTCCCATCGACATCAGTAGCGCGCCCAGGTTGGCGAAACCCAGCCCCAGCGGACGGAACGCGTGCGAGTTCTGCCCGATCGTTTCCGTGGGATAGCTGGCGTTGTCGACGATGATCTCCTGCGCCAGGATCATGGTGTCCACTGCGTGGCGGAAGGCTTCCACGTCGAACTGGCCGTCCGGCCCCACGAACTTCATCAGGTTCAGCGAGGACAGGTTGCAGGCCGAATCGTCCAGGAACATGTACTCGGAGCACGGGTTGGAAGCGTTGATGCGCGCCGTGTTCTTGCAGGGATGCCAGCGGTTGACCGTGGTGTCGAACTGCATTCCGGGGTCGCCGCACTGGTGAGTGGCTTCGGCAATCTGGCGCATCAGGTCCTGCGCCTTGTGGCGCTTCACCGGCTGCCCGGTGGCCACGCCTTTGGTCCACCAATCGTCGCCGCGGCCCACCGCTTCCATGAAGTCGTCGGTGGCGCGCACGCTGTTGTTGGCATTCTGGAAGAAGATCGAGCTGTAGGCTTCGCCATCCAGCGACGCATCGTAGCCCGCCTCCACCAGCGTGTAGGCCTTCTTCTCTTCCTTGGCCTTGCACCAGATGAACTTGTCCACATCGGGATGATCCACGTTGAGGATTACCATTTTGGCCGCGCGGCGCGTCTTCCCGCCGCTTTTGATCACGCCGGCGAAAGCGTCGAAGCCCTTCATGAAACTCAGCGGCCCGCTGGCCCGCCCGCCGCCCGACAGAATGGCGTCTTCTTCCCGCAGCGCCGAGAGGTTGGAACCGGTGCCGGAACCCCACTTGAACAGCATGCCTTCCGTCTTCGCCAGGTCCAGGATGGATTCCAGCGAATCCTTCACGCTGACGATGAAGCAGGCCGAGCACTGCGGCCGCGCCACGCCTTCCAGTTTGGTCACCCGCCCCTGTTGCTCGTCGTAGATCCAGCCGTAGCCCCGCGTCTCCTTGACGCCCACGTTGAACCACACCGGGGAATTGAAGCAGGCCTTCTGGGTGAGCATCAGGTGGGCCAGTTCCATGCGGAAATTCTCACCATCCAGCGCGCTCTTGAAGTACCCGTCCTTCTTGCCCCAGTCCGCGATCGAGTCCACCACACGCTGCACCAGTTGCGCTACTGAGGTCTCACGGTCGGGCGATCCCAGCTTGCCGTGGAAATACTTGCTGGCCACGATGTTGGTGGCGGTCTGCGACCAGTCCACGGGCACTTCCACATCGCGCTGTTCAAAAATCACCGAACCTTTGTCGTTGCCGATAGAGGCGGTACGCGTTTCCCACTGGATCTCGTCGTACGGGGTCCTGCCAGCTTCCAGTTTGGTGGTAAAGTACCGCGGGAATTCGATTCCCGTCTTGGTCTGTTTGGGGTTTTGGGTCTTCAAGGATTCTATTTTCGCACTTAAATCGACGGACAATTGTCCCATTCGCTGGCCTCTTCCGGGTTTCCTACGTGGGGGAACGCCTTCGTAATAATGCCCCAATATGTAGTGGTACGTCAAGAATTATATGTCCATATGGTGTCTTAGGGTTACAGATACCTCGTTAGAATTGTCACGTTTTGACGGTCAAGACTTTAAATTTGAGGTAATTATTGGCATGGAATCTGTCCGCCCGCGGCCGTCCGAATTCCGCAAGCGAACACCACCTCCGGCTGCTGCCACGCCTAAGCCGTCAGTTCCAAAGACATTTCGCAAAAAGGGCTATGGCAAGGCGCATGCAACCAGGCAGGGATGGCACTGTGGTCGGACACTCGCTTCGCCCTCCGGCAGCTTCGTAAGAGTCCCGCATTCACCCTGATCGTCATCGGCACACTGGCACTCTGCATCGGGGTGAACACGGCGGTTTTCAGCGTCCTGGACGCGGTTCTGCTGCGCGGCGCGCCCTATCCGGAGCCGCATCGCCTCGCTGTGGTGATCACCGCCTACCGCAGTGGCGGTGCTGAAAATATCGACACTTCGCAGACCGGCGCCCTGTTCGAAGAGGTCCGCGACCACGTCGCCTCCATGGATGTCGCGGCCAACGCCGGGACCGGCGGCGCCAACTTCGCCGCCAACGATCGTCCGGAATACATCCAGCAGCAGCGCGTCTCGGCGGGCTATTTCCGCGTTCTGGGCATCGCGCCGCAAATCGGCCGGGAGTTCAGCCGCGAAGAGGACGTTCCCGAGGGCGTGGCGGTGGCGATTTTGAGTCACGCCTTCTGGCAGCGGGCCTTCCATGGCGACGCTGCCGTGCTCGGCCGCGCCATCAGCCTGCGCGGCGAAGAGTACACCGTGGTCGGCATCATGCCGGACGATTTCCGAGCCGCCTCTCCAGTGGACGTCTGGACGCCGCTGCGCCCCAGCCGGAAGGGGGAGGGCGCTGGATCGAATTACGAAGTGATCGCCCGCCTGCGCCCTGGCGTGAGTTGGACGCAAGCCGGTCAGCAACTGCGCTCCCTCAGCCAGGCGCTGAATGGCGACCCGGCTTTTCCCCGCGAAATGAAAAACTTCGAGGAGCGCATCATCCCGCTGCAAACGGGCGCGACGCGGGACGTCCGATCCGAACTCCTGCTCACCTGGGCGGCCGTCCTGATGGTGCTGCTGATCGGCTGTGTCAATATCGCCGGGTTGCTGCTGGCGCGATCGGGCGCCCGCGGCCGCGAGATGGCCACGCGGATGGCGCTGGGCGGCAGCCGCGGGGCTATCGTACGCCAGTTGCTCATGGAAAGCGTCCTGCTGGCGCTCGGGGGCGGCATTGTGGGCATCGGCGTGGGCGGCTTCGCGCTCGACTGGCTCAAGCAACTGGGCGCCGAGAAGAACCAGCTGTGGTACCCCATCGAGCTCGATGCGCGGGTGCTCGCCGTCATGCTGGGAATCGCGCTCCTCACCAGCCTCGTGTTCGGCCTGGCCCCGGCCCTGCACACCAGCCGCCTCGATATCCGGAGCGTGCTCAATGAAGCCGGCCGCGGCATCGCGGGCGGAAGGCGCCGCTGGGCTCGCGGCGCGCTGGTGGCCGCGGAAGTGGCGCTCAGCCTGGTACTCTTGATCGGCGCAGGACTGATGGTGCGCACCCTGGTCTGGCTCAACGGCCTCAATCCGGGTTTCGACACACACAACGTGGTGGCAGCTGAGGTTTCGTTGCAGGATGCGCGCTACCAGACGGCGGAGGCGGTCAACCGGCTCTACGCGCAAACCCTGGAACGCGTGCGGCTCATTCCGGGAGTGCAGGCCGCCGCCGTGGCCCTTACGCTGCCCTACGAGCGCCCGCTGAATGACGGATTTCGCACGGTGGACGGCGCGGACCACGATCCGCATCCGGGCGAGTTCGTTTATGCCACCCCGACCTATTTCGAAACCATGCACATCCCCCTGCTCGCCGGCCGCGCCTTTCGCGATTCCGATACTCCGCGGGGAACGCGCGTCGTCGTGGTGAGCGAGAGTTTTTCGAGAAAGTACTTCCACGGCGACGCGCTCGGCCGCCACTTGAAGTTGGGGAAAGAGATCGCCGAGATCGCCGGCATCTGCGGAGACGTGCAGCAGCACAGCGGATTGAGCGGCGATCAGGGCCCCCTCTCGGTGGAGCCCACGGTTTATCTGCCGGCATCGCAGCTCACCGACGGTTATGTGAAACTGGTCCACACTTGGTTCTCGCCCAAATGGGTAGTGCGCACCTCCGGACCCACTGCCAGTTTAACCGGACAGATTCGGGGGGCGATCGCGGATTTCGACCCGCTCCTGCCGGTGGCGCGCTTCCGCACGGTGGATGAGTTGCGCGGGCGCTACACCGAAAGCCAGCGCTACCTCGCCGCGCTGTTCTCTATTCTGGCCGGCCTCGCGCTCTTGCTGGCCGCCATCGGCCTCTACGGCCTGATCTCGCAATCCATCACGCAGCGCCGGCACGAGATCGGCATCCGCCTCGCGCTCGGCGCCACCGCGCGCCAGACCATCGCCCGTGCCATCCGTCCCGGAATCCTGCTCTCCCTCGCGGGCATTGGCGCCGGGCTCGTCCTGTCGCTCATCGCCGTGCGATTCCTCCGAGCCATGCTGTGGGGCGTGCGCCAAACGGACCCTGTCACCTTCGCCGCCACCGCCGCGATTCTGCTGGCGGTAGCCGTCCTGGCCAGCCTCGCGCCCGCCCTGCGCATCCTGCGCATGGACCCCGCCGAGACCCTGCGCAGCGAGTAGGACGGGCCGGACCATTTTGAAACATGGTGGGGCAGGCGCTTTCGCCTGCCACTGGAGATTGGCCATTCGCCGCGAATCTGGCGTCACAGGTTTCTCGCAGGCGGAACCGCCTGCGCCACCAAGTTGTGCCGTTTGCCTGCATTGGTGGGGCATGCTTCAGCTTGCCAGGCGAGCGAAGCTCGCTCGGGCAGGCGCTTTCGCCTGCCGACGGTTCGATCAAGAGTTGGCAGGCGGAAGCGCCTGCCCCACCAACGGCGCCAACTGGCGTGGGCTTCGCGTGAGCGGTGTGACATAATTCGGCATGCTCTTCTCCCCAGGGAAACCATGCGCCGCAGCGCTGGTCCTACTGTTTGCCTGCGCCCGCCTGCCCGCCGCCGACACCCGGACGCCTACCCAGGAAGGCTTGCTCTATGGCGAAGCCGACGGCCAGAAGCTCACCATGGACTACTATGCCCCGAAGGGGCCGGGCGTTCATCCCATCGCCATCGTCATTCACGGCGGCGGCTATCAGCGCGGTGACAGCAAGAGCGGCAGCGAAGCCTACTGCGCCGACTTCCTCGCTCCGGCCGGATACGCAGTCTTTTCCGTCAACTACCGTCTCGCACCTAAGTATCCCTACCCCTACATGGTGTACGACGTCGAGCGTTCCGTCCGCTTCCTGCGCCATAACGGCGCGAAATGGAATGCCGATCCGGGCCGCATCGCGCTGGTAGGCGGTTCCGCCGGCGGGTTCCTCAGTAATATGGTGGGCCTGTTGGGTGCGCCCGGCGATCCCGCCGCCGTCGATCCGGTGGACCGGGAAAGCGCCAAAGTGCAGGCCGTCGTGACTCTGTTCGCGCAGAGCAGTTTCGCCACGGTTCCCTTGAATCGCGATGTGCACGCCCTGCTGGATCCGCTGATCCAGCGCAAGGGCGAGCCGGAGGCCCTCCGCGAAGCGTCCCCCATCACTTATGCCGGCCCGAATGCGCCGCCTTTCCTGCAGATCCTGGGCGACAAGGACGAGTACATTCCCTTCACCGAAGCCACCAATTTGCAGGCCGCGCTCCGCCAGGCTGGCGTGCGGTGCGACATCATTCGCATCCCCAACGGCGCTCACGGTACCGGAGCCTGGCACACGCTCCCGGACGTGCCCGAATGGGAACGCCAGATGACGGAATGGTTGAATTCCATCCTCCATCACGCTGGGCCCATCGGCGAAGGCGTCCGCCAGCGAACGCCGCACCTGCCCTGAAGGCGTTACCCGTCCGTAAATGTGCGCTCTCGTACGTTGAAGGGCACGGAATGCGCTACTCTTGACGCCGCGCAGGGTTACCTGTGTGGCCCCGTCCGTTCCGCGCCCCGGCCGTGGTACACATTGCTTTGGAGAGAGGTTTTATGTCGTGCTTTGCTATCTATAGAAGCGTGTTGCCCGCCCTGCTTCTGGCCGGGTCGCCATTTCTCGCGCCCGCTCAAACCATTTCCAGCAGCGCCCCCGGGTCCGCGGTTACCACGGGAATTGTGGGCGTGACCATTACGCAGACCGCCCGCCTGAATGTGCTCAACCTCCAGGCGGTCATTCCCGGTGTCGCCGCCGTAATGTGTCCGGCGACGCTCGAATTCTACGATGACACGGGCGCTTTGCTGAAAGAGCTGGTTGTGCCCAACATACCGCCGGCCACCGCCGCTTCACTGGTATTCAAGCCTCCGGTGCCATCGACGGCGGTCAATGCGCGAGCCCAAATCCGCGCCGTGGTCTTCATGCCGTCGACTTCCGTCGTGAATCCCGGCACGGCGTCCCCGCCGATCGCGATCATGCCGGTTAGCTTTGGCTGCAATGTCATGCCCTCGCTCGAAATCATCGACGATTCCACCGGCGCCACGCACACCCTTACGACTGACCTCCGTTCCATGTCGGCATACCGTCTGCTGCCCATGCCGCTTACCGGACGCTGACGACGGACGGCGCGGCCGGGAGTCGCATTCGCTCCGCAAATCAACCGCGTAGCGTTAGCCCCTACTCCCGAAATTCCACGCTGCGCGCGAACTTGACCGCGGGGTTCTCTTTCAACTGCGCCAGCACGCTTTCCGGCACCAGCCCGTCGGTGGACACCAGCGCCACCGCTTCCGATGTGCCCTCCCGGCGTCCCAACGAGAAGTTCGCGATGTTGATGGAGTTCCTGCCCAGCACCGTGCCCACATGGCCGATCACGCCCGGCACGTCCTGATTCTTCATCACGATCAGGAAGCCGGCGAGCGCCGCTTCGCAATAGATGCCGTCTATGTTCAAGAGCCGCGGTTTGCCCAACACCACCGCTCCCTCCACGCTCGTCACCCCGCTGTCCGTCTCCACGTCGATGCGAATCGAATCGGTGTGCACGCTGCGCTTGTCGTGGCGCTCCACCACTTCCCAGCCGCGCTGCTCGGCAATCTGCATGGCGTTGATCAGGTTCGCCCGGTGCGATGTGGAGCGACTCAGCACGCCGGCCAGCCCCGCGTTGCGCAGCAGGCTGGTGGCATTGTCGGCGATCTTGCCGAAATAGTGCAGCCGCACCGTATGCGGATTGCCGCTCGCGATGTGCGCCGCGAAGTTGCCCAGGCGGTCCGCCAGCGTGGCGTACGGACCCAGCGCGCGATATTGCTCCGGCGAGAGCGCGGGCATGTTGACCGCGTTGATGGCGATCCCGTTCTTCAGGTATTCCACCACCTGCTCGGCAATGCGCACGCCGACGATCTCCTGCGCCTCTTCG
This sequence comes from Bryobacterales bacterium, assembly GCA_003136215.1. Taxonomy (GTDB): domain Bacteria; phylum Acidobacteriota; class Terriglobia; order Bryobacterales; family Bryobacteraceae; genus Solibacter. Next base: position 324 of record PLDO01000260.1, on the reverse strand, counting down.
GTGGAGCCGCCGATGTGCGGCGTCGCCAGCACGCCCTCCGTGGCGAAGAGCGGGAATCCCGCCGGCGGCGGTTCCTTGCTAAACACATCGAGAGAGACGTCGGCCACTTTGCCGCTGACCAGAGCTTCCACCAGCGCCGCCTCGTCCACCAGTTCCCCGCGCGCGCAGTTGACAATGCGCACGCCGTCTTTCATTTGCGCGAACGCCTCGCGGGAGAGCATCCCCTGCGTTTCCGGGGTGGACGCTACGTGCAGCGTCAGGTAATCGCTCGCCGCGTAGAGCTTCGGCAAATCGAGCAGTTCCACGCCCAGGTCGTGCGCGATG
>PLDO01000728.1 GCA_003136215.1 Bryobacterales bacterium | reverse complement strand
GCTGCTCGCCCTGCTGCTGGCGTACTGCGTGCTTCCCCTGCCGAAATGGCTGATGCGCCGCTTCGGGCTCAAAAAGGGCGCGGCGATTTTGTTGTCGGTGACGCTGGTGGGATTGTTTTACCTGATCACTACCGTCTTCCTGGTGAACGCCGCCTATCGCATGATGGACAAACTGCCGGCATACCAGGAGAACCTGCAGCGAGTCTATCAGCGCGTCGAGCCCTTCTTTGCAGCCCATGGCATGGAGTCCCCGCGCCTTTCCATCGAGAGAATGTTGAGTTCCGACAAGCTGATGGAGTTGGCGCGCGCAGCCCTTCCGGGCGTGCTCAGCACGGTCTCGAATATGTTGCTCATTGCGCTGCTGTCGGTGCTGTTCGTGGCGGAGTTGTCGGTGGAGGAAGCCGGGCAGAGCAGGCTGGTAGCGGGGCTGACCTATTATGGCCAGGACGTGCAGCAATACATCGGCGTGGCGGCAAAGAGCGGAGTCGCCACAGCGTTGGCGAACCTGGTGCTGCTGGCCGCTCTCGGGGTGGATTTCCCGCTGGTCTGGGCGGTCCTGTATTTCTTCCTGCAGTTCATTCCCAACCTGGGGGTCATCCTGGCCCTGGTAACGCCCACTTTGCTGGCGCTGCTCACGATGGGCTGGCAAAAAGCGGTGGTGGTGGCGCTCGGCATGTTCCTCACCAACCTGGTGTCGGCCAACGTGCTCAATCCGTACCTGATGAAGAAAAGTGTGAACGTCTCGTTCCTCGAAATGATGCTGTCGCTGATCGTTTGGGGCGCGCTGCTGGGGCCCGCGGGCACGGTGGTGGCGATTCCGCTCACTCTCGTTTTGAAAAGGGTGGTGGAGAAGACTTCGCCGGAAGAAACGACGGCGGCAGCGTAACCGCCAGGATCGTGGCGGCGTGAAAAGAGCAGGCGCTTTGGAATCAGTGTTGGAATCACGGGAACCGCCAGGATCCCGGCGGTTCTGCTTTCCATCACCTTCCTACACCTAAATGATAACTGCCGTTGCCGCCGATTCGGCCTCGCCGGGATGGGGGGAACTCGCCCAACCGCCCACGCCTATTGCATTTGCGTGCGAGAAAATATTTCGAATGTTCGCGTGACCTCAGCTTAATGGTGGCTCATGTTGTGCCGAAGGTTGACGAGTATCTGGTCGGTAGCGTCCAGGCTGATGAAATAGCCCGCCCGCGGGTACTCATAGTCGAGGATGATGTAGATGGTGATCGTCAGAATGACCGCGAAGCCCAGCATGTGCACCAAACTGCGGCCCTTGCCGGCGGCGTCATATCCGGCCAGCAACGAACAGATCATTGGCAGGATTGCCAATAGCACGAAAACGAGTGCCGGCGGATGCGTCTGCAACGCGACCATCCGATTCGTCGTGATATCGATCATCGAGTTCAGCGACGACAGGACTAAGGAGGTCGCGGCATTAGAGCACTCCTCACGGCAAGCAGCCATGGCCCTGGACCAGATGTCCCGCTGCAAAGCCTTGAACCTGGCAACCTCGGCGTTGGCTGCTTCCGAATCCCCGAGTTTGCCGTAGAAGGCCAGCCTGGAATCGAGATACTGGCGGAAGCTGTCGCGTTGCTGCTCCTGCCTGGGGAGGGGCAGCAGATCAATGCGCAGATACGCGGTTTCAATGGCATTGGTCTCAGACACAATCAACTGGCGCTTGGTTTCGAACCGCGCGGCTGCGCCGGAAAACGTGAACGCAAGCAAGAGCCCCATTAACGCGAAGACTGCGCCCGCCAGGGGGCCGAACTTGCCTGGGCCTTCCGCGCTCCGCCTGCCAAGCCAGAGGCCGATTTCCAGGCATGCGAGTATTCCGGCAAACAGGAAAACGACGATGAGGGTAATATGGAATGTAGTCATGGGATCTTCTGCAATTGTATGCTTCCGTCCGTGGCGTTGGTGCGCAGCGGGGAATGCCCGACTCCGGCTACCTTTCAAGGTCACCAGCGGCCGGCAGCCCCGTTGGTGGGGCTGCCGGCACTGGATGGGTTTACTGCCGCGCCAGGATCATTCTCATGGATTGTTCATCGTCCACGATCAGATCTCCGCTCAAGTCCACGTGCCACGCTGTGGAGAGTGCCAGTGAATTTGAAGGGCGGTTGGTATTTGTTCCAAACCGTCTGCCCGCCGTTCGGCGCCGCACACGAAACCCCCGGCGAGCCCGATCATAAATGCCATGGTGAGGGGAATATCACCCTGGCCGGTTTTCATGGTTGTCTCCTCTCGTTAGTTGATTGGTTTGCTCACTTCACTCTTTCGATGTCCGGCAATACCCACGAACGGTCGAAGAAGGGTTTCAGCGGGCCATAGGCGCGGAACAGCGCGAACCACGCTTTGCCCGGACTCGTCTGGAGCCAGTTCTGTTCTTTGCCGGCGGGCGCAACGGGGCCGAAATAGAGATCGACTGAGCCGTCGGCATTGGCCTGCAAGGGCAGATTCGAGCCGACGGACGGCTTGTGCGTATCCGTGACAATCATGGAACGCGTCAGAGAGTCGTAAAGCGTGACGGACCAGAAATCCTTGGCGGGAACATTCGCCGGAATGTGCAGCGTATAGGCGTGGTCGCCCACCAGCCAGTTCCCGGCTTTGTCCCGGGTCTCGCCGAGATATTGCGAACCCTTGCCCTCCATCTCAAGGATCATTCCGGCGGCGTACCAGATCCCTTGATAGGTATAGTGTGCCCGCTCATCGATCTGGTCGTAGTTGATCGTTCTCTGGTCGGGGTTGAGCGCCATCAGCTTCCCCCGCCTGGAGTCCTTCAGATACTCAGACGCAGGCAGGCGTGACGCAAAACTGATGGTCTGATTCATGGCGTGGCCGACGACGGCAGCCTCCGTCAACAACGCCTTTTGCCGTGGATCGGGATTGAACGGCTTGCCTTTTTCGATGCCGAGAAAGCGCAGTTGAGCGAGGATGAGCCGGTCACGCTCATCCACCGGCTCACGGTTCACGATTTCCGCCACACGCTCCCAATATTCGAAACCGGTCGGTGGCAGCAGATTGAGCGGAACACCGGAAGCCGAAACGATTTTTGTCTTCGGCGGGTTCGCGCGCTGGGACCAGGGGTAGATGTGGATGCCACGCAGATTGTCCACCGCCGCCTTCACGTTGCCCCCCTGCACGAGTCCCCGCAGGAGGAAGCCGAAGACCTGCGAGGTGGAGCGCACCACGAAGTAACCTTCCTTGGGGACCTCGCCTTTGTAGTCCGGCGGCGGGATGAGGAACTTGCCGCCCTTGCCCTTGTCGGGGCCGAAAGGTCCGATGTCCGCAATGGGGCGCTCCCAGATGTCATCGATCATGCCGAGCGCTCCCGGGGGAGAATCGATGACGACCGGGCCGACGCCGGTATCGACGTGGGTGGTCGCGTAGATGGTGGTGTCGTTCGGAGTGAGGCCGACGGTTTGCGGATCGCAGAAATTGTCCCAAATCGCAACGTCGCCGCAGCCAAGGCCCAACTGCCGCTTCATCTGGAAGGCCCACTCATTGAAATGGACGGCAGGAGTCGCCCAGATGTAGGCCTGGGTTGCTCGCTGGAAATCCATCTCGTCGTAGAGCCTGGCGATGGATTCTTTGGAAGGAATCCCGTTCGCAAAGCTCAGCTTGGCGATGCGTGTCTCAATGATCTAGTTCATTTCCTTGCTCTCTCCCGCGCGACCCGATGCGGCGCTTCACGTGCTTCGTTTCCGATTGAATGTTTCTCTGTGATTACTTATACGGATTGAAATCCAACGGCGCGCCAAATGGCACACTGTCCTTCTTCAAGGATGCGTTCAGTTCCCTTGTCTTCGGACCGAAGATCTTGTAGAGCACCCAGGAGTGCACTAGCTCATAGTTATACGGGGTATCTTCATCCGGGTTAACGGTTAAGTTATAGACGTGCGGTGTGGCGAGCTGCTGGATCGGCGCTGTACCGTCCTCGATTTTGTGGGTCAGGACCTTGAAAGTTTTGTATCGCATGCCGACATGCAGACGATCGAAGAACATAGGAAAATAGTCGCGGTTCGAATGCTCCTGCCGGCCGGTGATAAAGGCCGACTGATCGAGACCATCGAGCACCCGGTCCGTAGGCACGCCTTCCTTGTGGCCGATCATGTTGAGCAAGGTCGGGAACCAGTCGGTGATGTGCATCATTTCGTCGGACTGCCGGGGCGCGATCTTTCCCGGCCAACGGACGATGCCCGCGGTGCGATTGTTGCCTTCGTAGGTCGAAAAATACCCGCCACGCCAGGGGCCGGGGGCATTTCGGTTGCCTGGCGCATGGAACGAGGTATCGCGGCCGTTGTCGCCCGCGAAAATCACGATCGTGTTTTCGCGCAGGCCCAACGCGTCCAGCTTGTCCAGCAATATCTTGAAGTCGCCATCCACCATCTGGAGGCAGTCCGCGGCGGCGCCGCCGTTGGATGAGTCCTGATACTCCGCTCTGGGGAGGAGCGGAAAATGCACATTGGAATGGTTGAAGTAAATGAAGAAGGGCTGGTTCCTGGACTTCGAATCCTCCATCCAGTGGCCGGCCTTTTCCAGAAACTCCAGATCGATATTTCGTCTGACTTCCTTATCGAGGACCTTGACGTTGTGCACTTCGCCCTTGGCCTTCGATTCGATCATGTGCTCGGGCTCGATGTTTTCTTTCTTGAACCATTTGTCTTCGGGCCACAGCGAAACGTCCCAGGTGCCGTGCAGGCCGTACCAATAGTCAAAACCCTTGTCTGTCGGCAGCCGTCCCACGTCTTCGCCACAGTGCCATTTCCCTAAACAGGCGTTGCTGTAGCCAAGCTCCTTCAGCTTGTCGGCGATGGTGACCTCCCATGCCACCAGTCCGGATCCGGGCAGCGCCGAGATGCAGCCCGTGCGAATCGGATGCCTGCCGGTCATCAAGGCCGAGCGGCTGGGCGTGCACTGCGCCTCGACGTTGTAGTTGGTTAGCATCAGACTTTCGCTGGCAAACCGATCGATATTCGGCGTCTTCGCGCCTAGCGGGTAAGCGCCGCCATAGCAACCGAAATCGCCGATGCTGACGTTATCCACGTGAAACATTAAGATGTTCGGTTTCCCGCCTTGGGCCGCAGGAGTTGCCTGGCCCAGGGCTTGAGCCACGAACTCAGTGCCGGCCGTAATAGCTCCCGCCACCACGCCCACCGACTTGAGTAATTCCCGACGATTGACTTGATCTATTTGCTCCTGTCTCCTCTTGAAAATGCTTCGGTGTCGTTCCTTTCGTAAAATCCGTGGCTCAATGCTCTCCTGGTGTGCCAGGGGTCAGATTTGCCCGGCGCCCGTATCCCACACGTCTTTACCAAAGAAGGATTCCGCGATGGATGATGGATAGCGGCACTGGATCGACTCGGAATCTTTGACACCCGGTCCCGGTCACCTGTTGTTCAGGGTATGTTGGAGCTCCTCCATGGCCTGTTGACTGATGTCGATCAAACCTTCCTGGGGGCGGTCGAGATCGGCGATGACGAACAGGACCACGGAGAACGCGATGGCGAGCGCCACTTCCATGCCAAGGTGGCGCTTCCCGCCGATGCCGATCTGAGTTCCCATCATGACCATGCCGACCACCATGAGCACGAAGAGCGTGGCCCAGATGGGCGTGGGCACGCGGTTGCGAATGGTGACCGTCACCCGTTTGAGGTGCAGGTCGATTACCTCGTTGAGCGCCTGGACGAAGAGGCCATTGGTGATGGAGGCGGAATTCTGTCTTCCGACCTCCTCAGCGAGGGCCCACATTTTGGCGTGCAGGGCCTCGGACTGGCGGGTCGCAGCCTGCAGGTCCATCTTGGCGGAAGCGGCTTCCACGCGCACCTCGACGTAGTTCTTGAGGAGGCCGCGGATCTCGCTGCGATACGGCTCGGCCAGGAAGCCGGCGCGGAGCCAGGTTTTTTCAATCTCATTGGCTTCCTCGACGACCAGGGCCTTTCTGGCATCGTGGCGGCCGGCGGCGCCATTGAAGGTGAAGGCCAGCATGAAGGCGAGCAGCCCCATAGTGGCGCCTACCATGGCGGCGGACACCTCGGACTTTCCTCCGGAGAGAAGTTGCTGCCGCTTGCCCAGGCGGAAACCGCCCTCGAGCGCTAGCGCAACGACGGCGATGGTGGCGAGGAGCAGCCCCCAAATCGGCAAGAAATCAAGAAACATCAGCTTAGTCCTCCAAAAACCTCACGTGGTGTTCTTCAGTCCGCCGGAATGGCCCGGACTTCGGCGGCGCGCGCATCCACCGGGATCACCGGCAGCTCGCCCAGGGTGGTAACCGGCAGAGCGCAGAGGTGATCCATGATGGCCTGCCATTCCTTAATCTCGTGGACGACGCTCATCCCCGACATGGTGGCGACGCTCTCGCGGTCCGTGGTATCCGTCTGCGTGAGCAGATCGGGCGTGCTGCCGAGGGAGAGGTCGAGGGCTTCGACCCTGGAAGTAAGTGGCTGTCCCTGCTTGTTTTTCGGCACCAGCGCGAGTTTACCCTTGGAGAGGTGAGGGATCGCGCGGATGATGGGGGCGAGCATGAGGGGGCAGGTGAGGCTGTACAGGCTCTGGTCAGTGCCGGTGATGTCGATGCCGCGGTAGCCGCGGTCGAGGTCGCCCAATTCGATGGCGGTCACGGCGTCGTACGGCGGGCGCGAGAGGTCGTAGTGGAATCTCAGGCCGGAGCAGCGGGGGAACCATTCGCCGGGGTGGGTGGGGTTGTCCACCAGCCAATAATTGAGCAGGTTCTTCAAGTCCAGTCCGGTGAAGTAGCCGGTCACGAGGGCGCTGCCGGCGGTGGAATCGACCACTCCGGCGCCGAGGGGCGCGACGCAGAACACGTCGTAAACGGTTTGGATGCCCGACTTGCCGCGGGTAAAGCCGGAACGCATCAGGCCGTTGACGGTGAAGCCGATGTCGGCTTTGGTGGCGGTGCGAAAGGCGTCGGTGCAGAGGTTGGCGAGGATGGTGCCGGCGGCGATATCGGTGAAGGTGTTGGGCACGTCGCAGGGCGCCACGGCGAGCGGCTGATCGACGCTGTAACCGCGGGAGGCGAAGACGGCCCCGGTGACGGCCTTCTTGATTTCTTCGATCTCGACGGCAATGGCGCGGTCGCCGGCAATGGTGTCGTCGATGGGGTAGAGGCGGTAGGATTCCACGGTCAGCGCGTCGCCGTCCAAACCGATTACCAGTTCGCCGAGGTTTTCGCAATACTTGCCGGTCTGGACCACGGGGGTGCGGGCGTTGACGAGGATTGCCTGGTGCACTTCGGTGTGGCTGTGGCCGCCGATTACTATATCGATGCCGGGCACGGCCAGGGGCACGCCCATGTCCTCGCCGCCGGCGATGCGGCCGTCGGGCGCCTTCTGGAGGCCGCCGTGACTTAGGGCGATCACGACGTCGACCTTCTCCGTGTCGCGGAGGAGGCGGACCATTTCGCGGGCGGTCTCGACGGGGTCGGCGAACTGGACGGCGCTGCGGCTGGCGACGGAGACGGCCTCTTTGCCGATCAAGCCGAAGATGCCGAAGCGAATGCCGCCGCGCTCGATGACGAGGTAGCGGCGGAGCAGGCCGTCCTTGGCCAGGGCTTGCAGGCCGGCGAGAGTGGGATCGTCGCCGGCGATGCCGGTATTGGAGGCGACGATGACGGGAATCGGGCCGGCTTTGGCGGCGACGGAGATGGCCTGGGCCAGACCATCGGGACCGAGATCGAATTCGTGGTTGCCGAAGGTGGTGGCGTCGTAGCCCATATAGGACATGAGGCGGAGTTCGCCGCCGGTTTCGCGGCTGGCGGCGCCGAAGGCGGTCCCCATGCTGAAATCGCCGGCGTCCAGCAGCAGGACGGGACCTTGACCCTTACGCGCTTCCTTGCGCGTGGCGAGCAAGGCGGAGAGGCGGGCGAAACCGCCGCGGGTATTGTCGTCGCCGAGCCCGAAGGGGGTGTAGTCCGAGGCCGGACCCATGCCGATCAGGTTCGAGTGCATGTCGTTGGTGTGAAGGATGGTGAACGTCTTTTTCATGGTCTATTCCCCTTGTGTCTGCAAGTCCTGTGGCGGGTTGTTAACCCGCCTGGCGCCNNGCCGGTTGTTAACCCGCCTGGCCAGCCCGCATTGCCGGCCTTCGTTCGTCGGACAGCGGCGGGCGGATTGCCAATCCGCCGCAGGTTAGCAACCTGCCCCACCAGGGGCCGCGCGAACTCCTTCGCTAAGATAAAGGAGGCAATTGGCCAGGGGGGCTCATGCCTCGGGTGACGATCAAAACGGGAATTACCGGTCCCGACGGCCGGGAAGAACAGATCAGCGAGTACATCTGCGATCACCCTGGCTGTCCCAATATCGCCACGCATCTGCTCGGCGTGGTGGTGGAATTGCGGATCTGCGCCTCGGTTTGCGACGAGCACTCGCCAGGACGGAAGCACGGGAACATATGAGCCCTGGACAGGCCAGAGGCCTGTCCTACCTCACCCTCCTTCTCTGGTAGACCGCTTTTTCCGACATTCCCAGTGCGGGGATGACGGAGTGTCCCGATTGACCGATAAACCCGAAGTCGAGCCGTACCTGGTTCACATACGGGACGATCAGACGAAGTCCCAAGCCCGCGCCGCCGATGAAATTCTTGCTGAAATCGGTGCTCTCGGTCCAGGCAGAACCCGAGTCGACGAAGGCGGCGAGTTGCACTCCGAGGTAGAAATTGAGCTTTTTGATGGCCAGGTCGTGGACCTTGACGAGATCGTAACGGTACTCAAAGGTATTGAGCCATTGATCCTTGCCTTGACGGGCGTTGATTTCCCAGCCGCGCATGGAGTTGGTGCCGCCGATGTGCAGGATTTCGTGGACCGGAAGATCTTTGCCGACGGTGCCGGTTTGCAGGGTGAGAAGGGAAAATATGGCCAGACCGTGGCGTTCCGCAAGGGGCTGATAGCGCCGGACGTCGAAATTGAAGGTGCGGTAGTTGCCATCGGCACCCAAGCCGTTCGCCGTGGCATCGAAGCTGTTCCACCAGCCGCGCTTCGGGATGGTCCACGAGTCCCGGCTATCGTATTCGGCGACGATGCCCACGCCCGGGGTAACGTCTTTGTTGGTGGGCGACAAAGTAATACCCGGAAGATCGCTCTTCAACGACAGAAAGTGGAAGCGGGCGCCGATGCGGAACTTGTCGGTGACCTGCTTGCCGGCCTGCAAATCGATCTCGTTGGAAATCTCGTGATCGTTGTAATACTTGTTGATGCGGTTCTTCAGGAAATAGGTGGCGTTCCACCAGAAGGATCCCTTGGGCCGCCATGGCGCGGCGGCGAGGATCTCGAACTCACTGGCGCCGCCGAAACGGGCGACCGTCGCCACGCTGGCGCCGCTGCCGAGAAAGTTGGTGGACTTAAAGCCCGCGCCCGCGGTGACGCCCTGTTCGGCGGTGATGCTGAAGGAGGGGAACGGGAGATAGGGCAGCGTCTCCTTGACTTCCACCTGAATGACGACTCCGCCGGCACCGGCGTGGGCATCGAGAACGATCCTGGTAAAGAGGGCCATGCGGTCGAGGCGCTGCTTGTCCTGCGCCAGGTTGGCAGCCGAATACGGCTGGCCTACCTTGGACATCATCTGGGTGAGCACGGTGGACTCCTGCACTTTGTTCAGGCCCTGTACGAGGATTTGCCCGACGGGCTTGCCTTCCAGATCGGCGGCGCTGGTCGTGGTCTGTGCCACGAGGGGCGCCGCCAGGAGTCCGATGACGATGAATCGAATCAATTCATCGCTCCGATTAGAAGTAAATGCCGATGCCCAGGATGGGTCCGTTCAGGGTCTGATTGAGGGTCAGGGTGCGTTGCAAGACCGTGTTGGTGATCTTGAGATGGAGCAGGCCCCACCCAAGACCCAGGCCAAAATGCCTGGAGATGCGCCAGTCCACCCTGGCGGTGGCAGCGACATCGACGTCGGAGCCGACACCAAACCCGCCGCCATCGGCGTGCAGGTCCACGCGGAACTTCTTGCCCAGCGGGTGCCGGTAGCTCAGGCCAATCAGAGGGTCGGTGATCGACGGTTTCCTGGCCACTTCCGGGAAACTCAGGGCAGTCACGCCGACATTTAATGCCATGCGGCGGACGCCGCCTTCGAGCCACAGATCGGGCAGAATTTCACGCCCGCCCATGGCCTGCCCGTAAATGATCTTCGACTTGATGGTCACCTTCGGACTGGTGGTTTCCGCGGTGAGGCCCGCCCAGAGCACTTCCATGTCAACGGACCACTTACTCTTGTCGATGCGGGCTTTGAAGAAAGCCGCGCCACTGAGTCCGCTGGTGGCTTTGGAAGAAGGGCGGGGGTCGCCGGGCCTGTCGGGAAGGCTCGGCAGGTTCGGCAGTTCCGGAAACTCCGGGAGTACGGCCGATGCGCCCATGACCGGCAACCAGGCAAATACGGGGTAGAGCTCTACGTTCCAGTCTTTGGGGTCCTTCTTCCAGGCGGAATCGTCACTGGCGGCGTACGCCTGTAAAGTGAACGCGAACGCGAACGCTACGCGTAAAAGCGAACGTGTAAATGTTGTCATAGTCTGATCTCCTTAGTCTTCGAAACGGAGAGTCCGTCGTTCGCTCTCTCCGCGTAATACAAGTTCTGCCGGCTGCCGAAGCCTTGCAGGTCGCCGGTGGCGGCGATGATGCGGTCCTCGGGGTCGGAGAACCCGCTGTCAATGGTGCGCCCAAGCAGCGCGAGCCCGGCGCGCAGGGCCGCGGAACGCTCCGCGGGCACGACTTGGATCAGCTGTTCGAACATCGCCTGGAGCCGCCGCGTGACTTGCGGGTTGCCGGCACTGCAGAGGCGGATTTCGGTGGAGGCGAGGGTCACGAAGTCTTCCCAACAGGGCGTCCGGTAGGCGAGCCGGACCGTGCCAGAGGCATCTCGCACGACACCCGGATCGAGCTTTCGCTGACTGAGCAGGTGCAGGAGGTGATGGATCTGATCGACGGCGAGAGAGCCGGTGGTGGGATCGTTGATGGCGGGCGAGAGGGCTTTGATGGCGATGTCCACCAGGATGCGGAAACCGAAGGCAGGGTCGTTGCCGAGGATCCGTTCGGAGCCGAGGGCGAGAGAGGCGCGCAGGGCGGCACCGCTTACGGCGGCTGCGCCGGGGCCGTACAGACGGAAGCAGTCCTCGCCTGTGGCCAGAAAATCTCCCACCTGGGGAACCAGTTCGATGGTGCAGGCGGCGCTGCGCGCAAGCTCCAACAGGCCGGCGGCATGGAAGGCGAGGAGCACGCCGGAAGGCCCGGTGTGGACGACAGTGATTGGGACTGGGGCGGCAGGGAGGTCGGGCGCGGGCGACCCTTCCTGGGGTGCCGGGAACGGGTGTGGATAGAGGGTTTGGATAACGGTACGGGTTTCGGCGGCGACGCTAGAGAGCACGGCGCCCTGGCGGAGGTCGAGGCCTGCCCGCTGAATCAGGTAGAGGAAGAGGGCGACGCTGCACAGGCTCGCCAGCACGGCGACCAGCATGGGTAGCTGCGGCACACGGTCTTCGATCCGGCCAAGCGCCGCTAACGTATAAGTGTAGGTGAAGACGAATGGGGCCAGGACCGCCTTGAGGCGGTGAGTCCTGTAGATGCGGGCGATCACTCGCGGCGAGAGTTGCCCGCCCGCCACCTGAACTGCCAGCAGGATGACACTGAATGAGAAAACGACCAGCGTGAGCAGCGACGAGCTAAGCGCGCTGGTCAGAGCCTTTGCGCCATCGATTCCGAAGCCCATGAGGGTCCAGCGCGTGCGGTCGTCCACCAGGCGGATCAAGGGCGCGGCGACGAGGGCCGCCGCCACACTGGCGACAGCCGGGAGCCACAGGGAGGACCGCAGGAACGTTCGGACTCGATAGCGCAAGAGCCAGCTCATGGATTCCGTCTCAAATGTTGGCCACCAGGGTAGTGAAGGCGAGAGCGCCGACGACGACCAGCACCAATGCCACGACGAAGGTGACACTGAGTTGCCGGGGAAGTCCCTTGGCGCGGAGCTGCCGGGTGCGGTGCCAGTGCTGCAGGGTGGCCGCGAACAGGGCCGTGGTCCCCAGGACCACTAGGAAGTAGCCCATGCGCCGGACACCCACCACCTGGATGCCTCCCAGCAGCTTCTTCACCTCGACGTCATGGATGGCCTGCCCCAGCTTCGCGAGGGTGAAACCGAAGCTGATCATGGAAAGCGCGGTGCGGATCCAGGCCATGAGCGTACGCTCCGAGGCCAGGTAGCTGCGCATCAGCGCGAGATCGGTGCGCTCGTGTGCGAGGATGGTGGCTTCCGACGGCGCGGACGGGGCGGCGGGAGGCGGGCTGGCAACTTTCTCATCGGGCATGGTTTCCTCCTAACGCTTGCGGGAGAGGATGCGGTTTACGGGTCCGCGGAGCAGCAGGTAGGGGACAATCGCCAGGGTGAATGCCACCAACAGCGCCTCGCCCGGGTAGAAGGTGTGGAACTGCCAGACCTGGTACACCACTTCGAGGACCAGAGCGAGGATGAAGATCTTGCCAACGGACTTCCAGCCCCTCTTAATCAGCTCCATGCGGTGTCCCGGCTGGGTGAAGATGCCCCAGAAATAGGCCACCCGCCCTTCGCGGGAGTCTTTGATGCCGTCCTTGACGGCGAAGATGGTGGCCATCACGGGCTGCAGGATAAAGCGAAAATGCAGGGGTCCGTCCAGCCGGCCCACCAGGTTCGTCACGACTCTCGAAAGCGTATCGTCCATATTCGTTCTCCTTCTGCGTGCTTCGCCTAGCCTTTGGCGGGTTCCGGGGATCGAGCGGGCTCGTCCGGCCCCGAGCCAATCCGGGATTCCTTGGTCTGTTGCCATGGCCAGTGGCCTTCGACCTCGACGGTGAGGGTCCAGCCGAGAGCGGTTCGCACCACCACCAGGCCACCGAGCAGCGCGAGGTTGTTGAGCGTCAGATCGAAGGCCACGGTGTTGATGATGTCGGCGGCCACGAGGAGTTCGAGGCCCACCAGAAGCGTCTTGCCGATTACGATCCGGTAGCGCTCGTAGGCGCCTTCGATCTTGCCGAGGGAGTGGAAGAGGAATCTTACGGTCCCAATGAGGATGAAGACAACCATGATCGCCACGGCCATGGCCTCAAGGCCCCGGCCGGCGAGTTCGATCCAGTAACGAGACGATTCCATTCGTGTCAGCTCCTTTGCGCGGTTTGAGTGGTGCTGGACTGCGCCGCGGCCGGCGGGGTCCGCGGCGGCATGATCTCGTCGGCGAAGCGGCCCCGGCGCAGCAGGTTCGCCATGGTCTTCATGGCGGGGTCGATGTGGTGGAAGAACAGCTTGTAGCCGGCACACAGGTAGTTGAGGCCGGGCTGGCCATCGGGAGTGGCGATGAAGCGGTTGCGCGGACATTCGCCGTGACAGGCGAAGCGCACATCGCACTCCAGACAGTACTTGGGCAGGCTGGTGAGCTTGTCGCGCCCGAAGGCGCGCTGCTTTTCAGAAGCCACCAGTTCTGCCATGGGCGTCTCAAGGATGTTGCCGAGCTTGTAGGCGGGCTCGACGTAGTGGTCGCAGGAGTAGACGTCGCCGTTATGTTCCAGGGCGAGGGCGCCGCCGCAAGTGGGGGAGAAGATGCACAGATTGTGCTGCCCCAGCCAGCTGCCCAAGGCCACGTCGAAGGTCTGCACGAAGACCGTGCCCACGTCGCGCTTCACCCATTCATCGAAGATGGCGTTGAGGAAGCGGCCGAACTGCTCGGCGCCCACGGTACGCTCGGTGACGAGTCCGCCGTTCTGGGTGTAGAGCGGCCGGTCGGCGCCGGGACGGTCTCCCCAGCCCAGGTTGGCCAGGGGAAGCAGCGCCTCGGTGGCACGCTCCACGATGGGGATGAACTGCATGTAGGCGGCGTGCAAGTCGTCGCGGAAGAAGCGGTACACCTCGAGCGGATGATCGGCGTTGGCGGCGTGAATGGTGCACAGGATGTTGATGTCCACTGCGTGCCGGTTGAGCACTTCCCAGCCGCGCATGACCTGGTCGAAGCTGCCGGCGCCGCCCTTGTTGACGCGGTAGGCATCGTGCATCGCCTTGGGGCCGTCCACGCTGAGTCCGATGAGGAAATTGTGCTGCTTGAAGAACGCCGCCCATTCATCGTTGAGCAGGGTGCCGTTGGTCTGCATGGTGTGCAGAATCTTCTGGCCGGGCTTCTTGTACTTCTCCACCAGTTGAACGGAGCGCTTGAAGAAATCGAGCCCCATGAGGGTGGGTTCGCCGCCCTGCCAGGCGACGTTGACCTCGCCGGACGGCTGCGCTTCCAGGAGCTGGCGGATGTAGGTGTCCAGAACGCTTTCGGACATGCGGAACGGGTCGCCGGGGTAGAGCGTCTCCTTGGAGAGGAAGAAGCAGTACTTGCAATCCAGGTTGCAGATGGCGCCAGTAGGCTTGGCCAGCAGGTGAAATGGGATGGGCCTGGGGCTCATAGCGTGGCTCCTTTGGAAGGGGTTATGGCGTGGTCTTCGGACAGGGCGTCGACCGCCGCTTCGAGGGTGGGGAACATGCGATCGGGGCCGATGCGGTCGGCGAGGCCGGTTTTCTGGAGCATGGTGCGGACCGCGCTCTTGGCGCCGGCGACGGCAATGGCGACACCCTGATCCTGCAGATCGCCGCACAAGCGATCGAGGCTGGCGGCGCCGGTGGTGTCGAGCTGGTTGATGGCGCCGGCGTCGAGGACGAGATAGCGCACGGGCGCGGGCGCGGTGCGGACGACGGCCTGGGCGCGCGTCTTGAAATGGTCGGCGTTAAAGAAGACCACCGCCGAATCGAAGCGGTAGATGACGAGGCCGGGAAACGTCTCGGTCCCCGGATTGGTGGCTGCCTCGCGAAAGGCCGTGGTGCCGGGGATGCGTCCGAGCACGGCGTCGTGCGGGCGGGAGGACTTGGCCAGAAGCTGCACGATGGCTACCATGATGGCGACCACCACGCCGGGCAAGACGCCGACGGTGATGACGCCGAGCAGGGTGATGAGGCAGAGGCGGAATTCCTGGGGGCTGACTTTGCGCAGGCTGATGAGTCCGGGCAGATCGAAGAGGCCCATGGCGGCCTTGACCAGCACGGCCGAGAGCACGGCCATGGGCAACCAGGCGAGCGGGCCGGTGAAGAACAGCAGCGTCAGCACGAGCACGGCGGCGACCACCAGGCTGGTGACCTGGCTCTTGCCGCCCATGGAATCGTTGACGGCGGTGCGCGAATCGGCGCCGCTGATGGCGAAGCCGCCCAGGATGCCGGAGCCGAGATCGGCGACGCCCATGGCGATGAATTCGCGATTGGCGTCGATGTCGTAGCGATTTTTCGACGCGAAGCCGCGGGCGGTGACCATGCCGCTGTTGTAGCTGATGAGCGCCAGGCCAATGGCGCCGAGCGCGAGGGGCTGCCAATCGTCCATGCCAATGGACGGAATCACGATCGCGGGCAGTCCCGCTGGAATCTGGCCGAGCAGCTTGATGCCAAGGGCGGCAAAGCCGAAGACCGACGAACAGACGATGCCGAGCACGACGGCGACCAACGGGCCCGGCACCTTGGGCACGAGGCGGGAGAGCAGAAGCAGCGCGGCCAGAGTGGCCGCACCGACGGCTAATGTCGGCAGGTGAGTCTCGCCTAATTTCCCGATGAACTGCCAGAGCAGGCGGAAGAATCCGGCGGGGGCGAGTTTGAATCCGAATAACGTGCCAAGTTGGCCGGTGATGATGCAGATGGCGATCCCGTTGAGGTAGCCGGTGAGAATCGGGCGGGCCAGGAAATTGGTGAGGAATCCGAGGCGCGCAAAACCGGCCGCGATGCAGAAGACGCCGGCGATCATGGTGAGAGCGGCCACCAGCGAGAGGTATCGCGCCATGTCCTGCCCGGCGAGTGGCGCCACGACGGCGGCGACGATGGCGCAGGTGGCGGCGTCGGGCGCCAGGATCAACTGCCGGGACGAGCCGAGCAGGGCGTACGCCACCAGGGGAAGCAGGCTGGCGTAGATGCCATAGACCGGCGGAACACCCGCAAGCTGGGAATAGGCAATGGCGATCGGCAAAGCCACGGCGGCCACCGATACGCCGGCCAGGAGGTCGTACGGCAACCAGCTCTCTTGATATCCGGACAGCAGTTTGATCATGGCCATCTTTTGGCTCGCGGAATCCGTATTGGCATGATGAAGACGGCGGGCCGCAGACTCAGAATATTCGAGTGGGACAGACGATCGCTTTTTTTGTCGTCTGTCAACTTCTTCGATCTGCCGAAGAGAGACAGACCACAAAAGGCGATGGTCTGTCCCACCAGGTCAGTTGGATTTGCGCTTGCGGGGGTAAATCAGGGTGAACTGCGAACTCAATTGCCATTTGGGGAAGAATTGGGGAGCCGGGCGGATGGTGTTGTGATAGAGGGCGACGTTCCAATCCACCGCCTGGCGGCCGATGTTGAAGGTTCTGCCCAGGCCGCCGCCAAAGGGAATCAGCCAGCGGCCGTCGCCGGAGTCGTCCCAGTTGGCGTTGAGGGTGGGGTTGGTGAAGAGGTACCAATCGTGCGGCAGGTTGATATTGAAGCTGACTTCGATTTGCAGCTGGTTCACGGCGGGGCGCAGGGGGTCGACGGGAAGCGACCAGAGGTTTTGAGCGGCGATCCAGAAGCCTCCCCACTTGGGTTGGATCACGGCGGCCACGGAAGGCCCTATATCCCATTTGCCCCCGCCAAGGTCGGAGTGGGTGGCGGTGGGGATCAACAGCGACGGACCGATACCCCAGATGAACCATCCGGGATGAGCGGGGGTAAGGAAGACGGTCGCCACCGTGTCGGCCATGCCGGTGATGCCGCCACTTTTACTGGTCACGTCAGGCTGGTAAACCACCGGGTTGGCGGAGATGCGCGGGATGAGCAGCCAGTTGCCGGTGACCTGCAACGGAATGAGGGGGAGCGCCTGGAGAGAACTGGCGGTGCGATGGTAGGGTCCGGCGTCGAAATTGAAGCTTCCGGTCAAGGGGACTTTGATGGCATCGCCCACCGGGTTACGGGCGAGGTCCCGGAGTTCGTCGGTGGTGGGCTGTGCGTGCAGGGCGAAGCAGATTAGCGCCAAGGTGCAGAATGCCCGAGCGATGCATGCCGACCTGGTCACCATCGTTTTCTCTTACCTGGGGAACAGGAAGGTTGCGTTGAGACGAAAGCGCCAACTGGGGCCGCCGGTGGGAGAGGCCACCATGGGTCCGGCGGCAACCGCGAGGTTCACGGGCTGTTTGCCGAGCATGGTGACCTTGCTGACGCTGAAGAGCAACGGCGCGGTCCACATATCCTGCGCGTGCCAGGCCCCCGAGGCCTCCATGCTCACACCCATGGCGAGACCCTTTCCCAGGTTGTAGTTGGCAAACGGCTGCAAATAGATCTGGTTGACGGAGGGGCGATCATTGGCGCCGCTGGTGGACCAGAGCTGATTGCCGAGAGCGCCCAGGGTCCACTTTCCGGGTTGTGTGAGCAGGACCACCGAGGGGCCGATGGCGAACTTTTCGGAGCCGAGGCGGTTGTTGGTGGCGGTTGGCAGCAAGAGCGCGGGGCCCACGCCCCAGATGAGTTTTCCGGCATGCGACGGCGAAAAGAAGGCGGTGGTGAGGACGTCGCCCAACCCGCTGTAGCGGGTGGTGCCATCGGGGGAGGGCTGAGAGGTGAGCGGCATGATGACGCGAAGCACAATGTTCGTGCTCGGGGTGATGGCGAAGGGGATCACCGGCTGAAAGTTCAGGGTGGTGGCGGTGGCGTCCCGCGTGCCGAGGCCGAAATCCCAATTGCCTTGAAAGGGGACGCTGATCAGGCTGGCGATGGGGTTCTGGGTCTGCTTGGCGAGGTCGTCGGCGCTCTGCGCGGCGGATGGGGCGGGCAGCACGAGGGCAATCGACACCGGGATCAACAAGACGAACTTGGGAAAATAATTATGCATGGCGGAGACTCACCGGGCCTGATGCGGGGGGCGGGCCGCCGACTCGAAATATTTCGGGGCGCCGCCTACAGACCGGTCAGCGCCTGGAATAATTGCGCCGCGAGTTTGGCAATCGGGTACTTCAGCAGGAGCAGCGGCACCAGCGGCAGGATTGCGGCGACGGCGAGGTTTTTCACCAGCCTGGGGCCCACCGGGACGGGACGCATTTCACTCACGACCTTGAGACTGTTGGTCAGGTCGGCCAGCGACTGTATGTCCCCCGTGCCCAACTGGGATTCTCCGGTGGCGGTTTTATCCTGGATCCACCTTTCGTCAAACGCGTTCACATAACGCGACGCCATCGACATATAGTGGCTCATGCCGTTGATGCGGCAGTGCCAGAGGTCGGACGAGAAGATGGCGAGCGGCCCGATGAAGAGCGCCGCGGCCAGCAGCAGGACCAGCGGAATCGAAGAGTACATGGTCTCGAAGGGTGTAGCAGCCCCAACGAAGTTTTCGGCGAATTGCGCGGCGAACAGGGCCGAGATGGCAAAGGTCAGGGGCGCAAAATGTTCGTGCACAATCTCCAGGTAGCCCAACCCTCCCTCACCGTCGGAGTGGGTCGGCATCAGGTGGAGCTGGAGCATCTTCACCTTCCAGAGGAAGTACGTCCAGAGGCCCAGGCGCCAGAGCCAGCGGAGCAGCAGAAAGCGGAACAGCGGCAGGCAGAACCCCAGATACCAGCCGGTAACCAGGTTAACCCCCCCGGCATTCTGTAGGACTACCTGCCAGTTTCCCGTCCTGCCCGGCCCGCCATCGACCATCTCCAGCAGCGGCCCGCCGATTGCGAGCAGCAGGAGAATCAGTTCCGCCAGCGAGGAATTCAAGAGCCGGACGACGGTACGGATGGCCGACGCCAAGGCTGGGAGCGACGAGTCCCGCACGATACCGGAACTCACCAGGTAGCGGGGGAGTTCCGCGATCTCGGGAAAGACCCACGTTTCGCACACGAAGAACAGCGGGATGGCCAACAGAAAGCGGACGTGAAGGGCGGTGGAGCGGAGGGAGAACAGCTTGGGACCGAAGCCATAGAGGAGAGCCAGCGATACCAGAACAGTCCATGCCAGCAGGCCGAGGGCTAACCCCAGGAAGACGGTGTCCATGCCTTCCCGTACCAGGCCCAGGCGGCGCCCGATGCGGTGCAATGGACCGCCGATCATGGAAAGCTCCTGCATCGTCTCGTCTGCTGTCATGCGGGTACCCCACCGCACGATGAGCGCGGGCGGGCGGCCGACTCAAAATGTTTGGCTACGGTTTGGCGGGGGTTCCCTTGGAGACTCGCTCGCGGGCAGCCTGCGCCGCGGTGCGCTGTTCGGTGACCATCTTGTAGGCGAGGTAGTATTTGTAGATATTGCTCACGTACTGGACGGTTTCGCGGCCGATTTCCCGGGAGGCGATGAGCTCCACATTGTTGAACCAACGGTTGGGGTCGAGCCCGTCGTCCTTGGCCATGGCGCGCAGGCTGGCGATTTTGGCGGGACCGGCGTTATAAGAGGCGAGCGCGAAGAGCCCCTTGTGGATTTCGTCCATTGGTTCATCTTTGTAGTAGCGGTCCACCATGTAGCGCAAGTACTTCACGCCGGCCTCGATGTTTCGGTCCACCAGCTGGATGTTGCGGATTTTGATGGGATCGCCGGCCGCGGTTGCCGGCTTGATCTGCATGACGCCAACAGCGCCCGCCGGGCTGCGCAGTTTCTGCTCCAGGCGCGATTCCTGGTAGGCCTGGGCCGCGACCAGGAGGTAGGGGAAATCGTACTGATCCCCGTAGCGGCGAAAGAGCTTCACCATCTGGCTGAATTTCTTGAGCTCGCCGCCTTCCATGGAGTTCTTCACCCATTTGGTGTCTTTCAGGTAGCGGTTCAGAATGGCGTTGCCGTAGGAGGTGCCTACGCGGTGGTCCGTGAGGAACAGGTTGAGTTCGGCCACCAGTTTCGGGCAGTTCTTGCGCACGGCGATCCCGGTGGATTCCCCGGAAGCGACGACGATATCCGGATGGGGGCGGAGGCCGGGGTAGATTTTTGCCCAGAAATCTGCGTACATATCGCGGGCGACGGTGATGCCGACCATGCCGGCATTGACCATCTCGAGGATGTCGTCCTCGGTCAGGCTCGGGTCGGCCTCTTTGACCAGCACGGGGGGCCGTCCCTCGCGCTGGAACCGCTGGTTCAGTTTCTGAATGGCAAGGTAGAAGGCGCTCAGCTTGTGGATGTAGACTTCCTTGCCGGACAAGTCCTCCAGTTTCGAGACCACCGGGGACTTGGGCCCGGTGACGACCACGTAGCTGATATTTTCGCGGATGGGGTCGGAGAAATCGCCGTATTGCTTCCACTCGGGGGTAATGGCGACGGGCTTGCCGACGATGTCGCCGCGGCCTTCGGCGAGGGCTTCGGCGACGTGGTCGCGGTCCACGGGCAGGAAGAAGAGGTTCACGGGGGCTTTGCCGGTCTTGTACTTCTTGTTCAAGCCGGCTTCGAATTCGCGGAAGGCGTCGTACATGGCGCCGCGCATCTGAATACCGTCGAACATGATGCTGGTGCGGTCGGCGATGACGAGAACGCGA
Source organism: Bryobacterales bacterium (assembly GCA_003136215.1). Classification (GTDB taxonomy): domain Bacteria; phylum Acidobacteriota; class Terriglobia; order Bryobacterales; family Bryobacteraceae; genus Solibacter. The sequence continues at coordinate 3,856 of PLDO01000728.1, read as the reverse complement.
ATGACGCGGCGTTTGACCATGGCATCGAGGTCGCCGGTGAACTTCTCGCGGGCCAGGCGGTCGGTGATGTTGGTGGGTGGCGGCTCCTCTTTCTTGGGCTCGGCCTTGGACTCGGCCACCGGCGCCGGCTTGGGCGGCTCACTGCGGGAACAACTGCCTGCCAGCAGAGATGCCAGCACAGAAATGCCTGCGGGCAAGAATGCAGCCGGCAAGCGGAACGCTCGAACCTTCGCCATACAATCAGGGTAGCGCGCTTACGTCAAACGGGGGCTGCGAGATCACGCCAGAGGAGCGCCGGTTGCCAACCGGCGCGCAGGCTGCCAGCCTGCCCCACATCACGCGAACACCACCTGGTCGTACCACCAGAGGCGTTCGAAGAAAGATCGCGCCCGGTCTGGTTGTTCCAGGATGGCGCCGATACTGCGGTGGCCGTCGACGGCATCGAAGAGACGCTTTTCCGCGGCGTCGATGGGCAGGAAAAGATCGCGGCAGGTGTGAGTCCGGTTGATGAGGACGGCGCTGGCGCCGGGAGGCAGGCGCTCTTCCACACAGACGGTGTCCGGCATTCGAATGGGCACATAGCGAAGCCATGCTTCGCCTTCAAAACCAATTGGGTGGGGGGCGCCGGGGCGATCGTTTCGATAAGCGACCACGCTGTGAGTCAGCATCGTGCCGCGAAACAGTTCGACAGCGGCATACTGCTCCGCCAAGGGAAGGCGCGCCATCCTGGAAGCCTGGGGAATGTTGGCTACGGCGCCGCAGAGGGGGAGATAGGGCGCTTGTTTGATCCACCGGCCGAAGGTCATGCCTCCCCGGTGGAGGAAGTCGAAGAGCTGGGGGACGGAATACGCGCGGTCCTGAGGATGCAGCAGCGCGTCGGCGAGGGCCGCCTCGTGACGGAAATCGGGCGCCTCGCGCAGCAGGCTTTCCAGCGGATGCCCGGGCGGCAGCGCCTGGAGCGCCCCGATGAGATCGCGAATTCCCTCATCGGTCGGCTGGGTGCCGATCCGCCGGCAGAACTCCTGCAGCATGTAGATGCCGGTCCGTCCGTAGGGCGCATACACCATGAGGTGCATGGCTCCGTCCGGTTTGAGCACGCTGCGCAGAGCGCTGAGCCCCGCATCGGGGTCGGCGAGGTGATGGAGAACGCCGGTGCACACGATCTGATCGAAGGTCATCCCCAGATCGCTCACGCGCTCGATGGGAAGCTGGTGGAGCTGGAGGTTCTTCAGATCGTACTTTTGCTTGAGCTGCTCCGTGCAACTCAGGCTGGTGGCGCTGAAATCGATACCGGTCACCTGAGCGCCGGGCCAACGCATGGCGTGTTTGGCCGCCTGCGAGGTTCCGCAGCCGGCAATGAGGATGGAGTGGCCTTCGCGATAAGGCCGGGCGGGCCAAAACAGGTGATAGTCGGCGCGGCGCCTCTCGCGGTCCTGCCAGAGGCGTCGATACTTGTCAAGGCTCTCGACGGGGCGAGGATACGGATAGCGGTCGTAGAAGTCCTGGACCGCCTCGGCGACGCCGGGAAAAGCTGAGAAGGGTTCCTCTGATTGGTTCACGGCAAGCTCAGGCACGAATTTGCGGCTACGGCCGGCGGACCAATTGGGTCCGCCGGGCGCAACCGGTTGGTTAGGCTGCCAGTCTACTTCACGCCGGCACTGTTGCCGGATTCCAGCAGTTGCTGTTGGCGTTTGAGTTTCTCCATAATGGCGCCCGGACTCCAGCTCTCCGGACTCTGCCGCGGCGGGAACTCCTTCATGGTCGCCATATACTGTGCCACCAGCGCGCCGGCCGGGGTCAGCATGAAGATGCGATCCGCGCGCCACTTGTTGTAGAACAGGTCGGCGGCGACTTCCGCGTTTTCGAACGGGTCGGTCCGCAGGTTGACCAGCATCGGGAAGCGCAACTCGGTGAATGGCTCCTGCCAGGCTTCCAGTCCCTCGGCGCGCTGCACGACGAAATGGACCTTCCAGTTGCCGTAGCGGATGGCCATCAGGTCGCCCTCATCGCTCCAATACAGGAAGCCCGGGCGCGGGTTTTCCTTCGCCTCGCCCTTCAGGTGGGGAAGCAGATTGAAGCCGTCGATGTAGACCTTGAAGGTCTTGTTCCCGGCGGTGTAGCCCTTCAGGAGCTTCTCCTTGATGTCCGGCACACCGGCGGCGGCCAGGAGCGTGGGGAGCATGTCCTGGTGGGAGAAGATCTCATTGCTGATGGTGCCCGGTTTGATGACGCCCGGCCAACGGATCGCGGGCGGCACGCGCCAGCCGCCATCCCAGTTGGTGTCCTTCTCGCCGCGGAACGGGGTGGTGCCGCCGTCGGGCCAGCTCAGCTCTTCGGCGCCGTTGTCGGTGGAGTACATCACGATGGTGTTGTCGGAGATCCCCAATTCATCGAGCTTGGTGAGGAGTTGTCCCACCTGGCGGTCGTGTTCGACCATGCCATCGGCATAGACGCCCAGCCCCGTAACACCCTTGCACTCAGCCTTCAGGTGCGTCCAGATGTGCATCTTGGTGGAATTCCACCAGCAGAAGAAGGGCTTGTCGGCCTTGACCTGGCGTTCCATGAAGTCGATGGCGCCGGCCGTGATCTCCTCATCCATGGTCTCCATGCGCTTCTTGGTCATGGGGCCGGTATCTTCGATCTTCTGCGTGCCATCCGCATTGGCCCAAGTGTGCAACACGCCGCGCGGTCCGAACTTCTTCTTGAATTCGGGATTCTTCGGATAGTCCTCGCACTCGGGTTCTTCTTCGGCATTGAGGTGATAGAGGTTGCCGAAGAACTCGTCGAAGCCGTGGACCGTCGGCAGGAACTCGTCGCGGTCGCCGAGGTGATTCTTGCCGAACTGGCCGCAGACGTAGCCCTGGGGTTTGAGCATTTCGGCGATGGTCGGGTCTTCCGGTTGCAGACCGAGCTTCGCTCCGGGCAAGCCGACCTTGGTCAGACCGGTGCGGATGGGCGACTGGCCGGTGATGAACGCGGCGCGGCCGGCGGTGCAGCTCTGCTGTCCGTACCAGTCGGTGAACAGCCCCCCTTCTTTCGCCAGGCGGTCGATGTTCGGGGTCTTGTACCCCATGATGCCGAGGTTGTAGGCGCTGATGTTGAACCAGCCGATATCATCGCCCCAAATAATCAGAATGTTTGGTTTCTTAGTGTTCTTAGTTGCCATAACTCGCTACTCCTTTTTTGATCTAGTCACTGTTCTTACTGCCGTTTCACCGCGTGAACCTGAACCTCCTGTTTCGCCACTGTCTCGGAACTGAGTCTGCTAAACGGTGAACCTGGTGCGCTGTCACCGTGGCAGAAGCGGAATTTCTTTCCGCTTCCGCAGGGACAAGGGTGATATGGGTCGCGCCGCGCGTCTTCAGCGGCTACCGCCGCCATCACGTCGGCGGGTGGACGACGCATCTGAAATAGTTGGGCCATCGTCCGCATCGCCGTGCGGGTGTGGGTGAAAAACAGCTCCAGCCCTGCACAAAGGTAGTTCTGGCCGGGCTCGCCATCGCGCGAAAGCGCGAACCGGTCCTTCGGGCAGCCTCCGTTGCAAAGGGGCTTGACCTCGCAGTTCCGGCACTGCGCGGTAAGCGTATCGCGCTTGTCGTCGCCGAACTTGCGCTGTTCGGGCGAGGCGATCAGCTGGAGCATGTGCGTCTGGTGAATGTTGCCCAGCAGGTGGCGGGGCTCGACGAAATGATCGCAGGAGTAGAGGTCGCCGTTGTGTTCCAGTGCCGGGCCGTAACCGCAGGTGGGGGCGTGAATGCACAGCAGATGGCGACCGAAATAGGCCTCCAGGGTCACATCGAAGAGCTGGACGTAGACCTGGCCCACGTCGTGGCGAACCCATTCCTCGAAGACGTCG
>PLDO01000535.1 GCA_003136215.1 Bryobacterales bacterium | reverse complement strand
GTCAACAGGAACCTGAGCGCAAAACTCGACTACCGGACGGGCTATTTTGCGTCCAAGGAGTTCAAGCAGTTCACCTCGGGCGACCGGGAACGCCAACTGCAGGAGGCGTTGCTGCTCGGCGATCCGGTGACGGACCTCACGGTGGCCATGGAAGTCAATTACTTCCGCCTGGGGCGCGACCGCTACTTCGTCCCGGTGTCGGTGAAGATACCGGGCAGCGATATCGAACTGGCTCGAAAGGGAGGAGCGGAAAGCACGCGGCTGGATTTCATCGGCGAAGTGAAGGACTCGAAAGGCGTTCTGCAAGGCACGGTTCGCGACGATATCGCTGTCAAACTGAAAGGCGAAACGGCCGGCCAGCTGGCCACCCGGAATCTGGAGTATGACACCGGCTTCACGCTCCAACCCGGCACCTACACCCTGAAGTTCCTGGCGCGCGAAAACGAGACCGGGAAGATGGGCACCTTCGAGACNNACAACCAGAAGCTGATTCCCAGTGTGACGCGGGTGTTCCGCAAAGACCAGGACATGTACGTTTACCTGGAAGCCTATCAGCCGGCGGCCGAGACGACGGAGCTGATGGTGGCCAGCGTGAGCTTCTACCGGGGGAAGGTGAAGGCGTTCGAGACGGCGCCGCTAAAGATCACGGCGGGGCTGAATGCGAAATCGAAGGCGGTGCCGGTGGGCTTCAGCGTGCCGCTGGGGAAGTTACAGCCGGGGAGATATACGTGTCAGGTGAACGTGCTGAATCCATCGGAGCGGAAGTTTGCGGTGTGGCGGTCGCCGATGGTGCTGCTTCCGTGAGAGTGACAGGGACAAGCGGGTGCGCCGGAAAGCGGCTCCGTGGACTGCGGTACTCTGAAGCGGGGGACGCATGAAGGCACTGAAGGCAGTCCTGTTGTCGATGGTTTTGGCCCTGGTGGCGAGCGCGGCGGATGTTTCGGGAACGTGGAGCGGCACGTTGAAGATCACCGGGCCGGACGGGCAGACGCAGGACGACACGATCCACATGGTCTTGAAACAGGAGGGCGGGAAACTCACGGGCACGGCGGGGCCGAACGCGGGCGAGCAGTTGCCCATCGAGAAGGGCGCCGTGGACGGGGACAACGTCACGATGGAAGTGCCGATTCCCAACGGAGCTTTCAAGTTTGCCATCAGGCTGGAGGGCGATCATCTGAAAGGCGACGTGGCGCTGTCGGCGGGCGACCAGACGATGAAGGCCAAGATGGACGCGACGCGGGCGAAATAGACGGGCTCGGGCAGGCAGGTCGCGCAGTCGGGCGCGGATGTGGCAAACTGGTGCGCATTGGGCTCGCCGCGGGCCCGGAGGAGGGAATGCATGGCGCAAACGGATCCGTTGTGGCCGTCGCTGCCGCTGGACGCGTGGCGGGATACTTACCTCACGCTCCACCTGTGGACGCAGATTGTGGGCAAGATTCGGATGACGATGAGCCCGCCGCTGAATCACTGGTGGCACACGACGCTTTACGTCAATGCGCGCGGTCTGACGACTTCGCCGATCCCGTTCCGCGACGGGGTTTTCGAGATCCAGTTCAATCTGGTGGAGCACCAACTGGAGATCACGACGAGCGGCGGGGGCCGCCAAGCCCTGCCCCTCGGGCCGCTGGCGGTGGCGGAGTTCTACGCGATGTTGATGAAGACGCTGCACGGCATGGGGATCGACGCCGCTATCAATACCAAGCCGCAGGAGATGGCGGTGACGACGCCGTTCGAAGAGGACTACGCGCACGCCGCCTACGACCGGGAGTACGCGCGGCGGTTCTATCAGGTGCTGGTTTCGACGCGCACTGTGATGCAGGAATTCCGCGGGCGCTTCATCGGGAAATGCAGTCCGGTGCATTTTTTCTGGGGCAGCTTCGACCTGGCGTGCACGCGGTTTTGCGGACGTCCGTCGCCGCCGCGCAAGGGCGTGATCACGGGACCGGCTTACTCGCACGAATGTATCAGCGCGGGTTTTTGGCCGGGCGACGGTTTCGACGGGCCGGCCTACTATGCGTACGCCGCGCCGGCGCCGGCGGGATTGGAACTGGAAGCGGTGCGGCCGGCGGGGGCCGCATGGAACAAAGGGTTCGGCGAATTCCTCCTGAGGTACGACGACGTGCGGGAAACCCAATCGCCGCGCGACACACTGTTAGAGTTTCTGCAGAGCACTTACGAGGCGGGGGCGCGGCTGGCCGGGTGGGATCGGGCGGCGCTGGAAGCGCCAGGAGCGGTGCAAGGAGCATCCAAGTGAAGAACGTATGTCCACACCTGGAAACCATCCAGGTAAGAGCTACCGACCAGACCGGGTGTGAGGAGTGCCTGAAGATGGGCGATTCGTGGGTGCACCTGCGCCTGTGCATGGCTTGCGGGCACGTAGGCTGTTGCGACTCCTCGAAGAATAAGCACGCGACCAAGCATTTTCACCGGACCAAGCATCCGCTGGTGCGGTCGATTGAGCCGGGCGAGAGCTGGATCTGGTGCTACGTGGACGAGGAGATTGTGGGAGAGGTGGACGGCTAGCGCGCGCTACGGCAGGCCGCGGAGTTTCTCCAGGGTGGCGCGGGCCGAGGGTAGGGTTTCGGCGGCGCGCTCGAGGTGGGGGATGGATTCGGCGCGGGTGCGCGGATCCATGGCCAGGAGCGATCCCAGAATCAGGCGCGCCTGCGGGGAGCCGGAATCCAGGCGGAGCGCGGCGCGCGCGGAGGCAATGGCCTCCGTTATGAGATTGAGCTGGTATTGCGCGTAGGCGAGGTTGCTGAGCTGTACCGGGCTGGGCGCGGAGATGGCGATGGCGCGCGCGAGTTCGCCGGCGGCCTCTTCATAGCGGCCCATACGCATGTGTTGCACGGCCAGGTTGTTGTAAGCATCGGCATAGTCGGGTGAAATGCGGATGGCTTTTTCGAGCTCCTCGACGGCCTTTTCGGTCCGGCCGGAGGCGGAGAATCGCTGCGCGGAGGCCACCGCCTGATACGCCTTTCGCGCCGGCGGGTGGCGCAACTGGGTTACCGAAACGGCGCCGGGCGCCCCGGGTTTTCCGGCGGGCGCCGGGAGGCGGACGCTGAGTGGTCCGGTCAGAGGGGTCACGGTCACCGACTCCTCATGGACGAGTTCGCCGCTGAGAGTGGTCACGCGCAGCGTGTAAGTGCCGGAGTGGATGTCGCGCAGTTGGAAACTGCCATCGAACTGGACGTCCGCACGTTGCGTGTTGTTGGAACGATTCACGTCGGCCAGTTCGACCCAGTATTCCTGCATCGGGAGGGGCGCCTCGCAGCGCAACTCTCCTCTGATTGTGGAAACTTCCTTTGATTGCGCCCGCAAGGGAACGCCCAGAGACACGATTGCCACGAACACGGCCAGAGGCCGCAGACACCTGTTGCTCACAGTCTTCCCTCCATTTAGTTACTTCTGAGATTGGGAGCTGTCGGCGTGGACAAAACTGCCTACCGTAACAGGATAAGAGGGCGGCGCCCGCAAGGCAAATCGAAAATTTCTATGGCGGCGATTCGGAGTGGCGTGGCGCGGACCCTATCCGAATGATAGGCTGGCTTCTTACAAATCAGATGACCATCCTCAGCATTGGCGAAATCTTGTGGGATGTATTTCCCGATAAAGAACGGCTGGGCGGAGCGCCTTTCAATTTCGCGGTTCACGCCCACCGGCTGGGACACCGGGTGATCTTCCTGAGCGCGGTGGGCGATGACGAACGGGGCCGCGCAGCGCTGGGGCGGGCCGCCGAACTTGGCCTGGCGACGGAGGGCCTTCAGGTGGCGGCGGACCGGCCGACGGGCAGCGTGTCGGTGCGGCTGGATGGGGAAGGGAAGCCGGACTTCACGATTCACCGGCCGGCGGCCTACGATTGCCTGACGTTGGACAGCGGGCAATTGCAGCGGCTGGCCGAAGCGCGGCCGGACTGGATTTATTTCGGGACGCTGTATGCGGCCGAAAGCCGCTCACGGGAGACGTTGCGCCGATTGATGGATGCCGTGCCGGGCGCGCGGCGCTTCTACGACGTGAATTTGCGGCGCGGCTGTTATACGCCGGAACTGGTTGGCGAGCTGCTCTCGCTGGCCGATGCGGTGAAAGTGAATGACGACGAGGCGGAACTGTTTCCGGACATGGGCGAGGCGCGCTCGATGGCCATCACGCGCGGGGAACGGGGCTGCCTGGTGCGCATCGGGAACGATCGCGCGGAGTGCCCGGGTTACACGGTGAAGGTGGCGGATACGGTGGGCGCGGGCGATGCATTCGCGGCGGCATTCGTGCACGGACTGGCAGCGGGTTGGAGCGCGGCGCGGACGGGCGATTTCGCCAACCGGCTGGGCGCGCTGGTGGCTTCGCGGGCGGGGGCGGTGCCGCAGTGGTCGCCGGCGGAATTGGGCGTCGCGTAGGGACCAGGCAGCGTAAGCCGATGGGTGAGGATTGGAGCGCGGCCGTTCCGCTCCGTTCAAAACAGATCCGAATGCGTTCCGGTGCGGACGAGGTGCAGGTCGTCGCCATCGATCTTGTAGATTAGCAGCCAATCCGGCTCGATGTGGCAATCGCGGAAGTGCTTCCAGTCGCCGCCGAGTGGGTGGTCCTTGTAGCGCGGCGGCAACGGCCCTCCCTCGATCAGCAGGAGGATCGCCTCGCGCAGTTTCGCCACGTCCTTGCCGCGCTTCTGTGCGAGTTTCACATCGCGCCGGAACTGCGCACCTGTTACCGGGTTCCGCACCGGATCAGATTCCCAGGTCCTTGAACAGCGCGCCCGCGGAGGTCAGATGCTTTCCCTTGCCTTTGTCGGCGGCGCGCATCGCTTTCACGGTGGTCGCGTTCGGAACCTTCACCTCGAATGGAAGGGCCTTCTCCGCAGCCACGCGGACCAAAAGCATGCGCACGGCGTCGGACACGGAGATTCCCATACTGGCCAGTGTTTTCGCGGCCCTCTGCTTCGTCTTCTCATCCACGCGAACGTGAACCATCGTGGTCGACATGATAAAAACCTCGCTGAGATACATTGTATCGCACGGCTCACGTCGCGCCACGGGACTGGCCCGCCTGTCTGTTGGGGGTTACAGATGGCGCGAGGGTTTACTGGCCTCGGCGGCCGCCGAAGGCCGGCGGCCGCGGTCCCAGGTGATCGGGGAAACTGAAGCGCGCCTGCTGAATGGGCGTCCCGATGACTTCGATCCGCTTCAGGTCGCGCGTGCCGACGCCGAGTTCCTCGGCCAGTTTCAAGGTGCTGTCGCAGGTCGCGAACGGAGCCGTACCCCGTTCCGCCATGGGGTCGAACCCCATTACCGCCGCGCCCACCGCGTCCGTGGCGACGCAGTTGGTCCCGGCCAGCAAGACCCCCGGGCTGACCATTTTGGTATAGCCGGGCCGCGGCAGTTCGGCTCCGGCGATGGTTTCGACGCCATCCACGATGGACAGGTGCAAGGGGAGCGCGGCCACCAGGTCGGCCACGAACCGCGGGATGCGGTAACCGGCTTCACGGGGGCTTGAGGGGTCTTTCTCGGACGGCGCGCTGCTGGGTGGCTGGCGGACGCCGCGATGGCCGATCTCATTGCGGCCGCCGTAGGGCACTGGCGCAGGCTCGTTCTTAGGAACCTTGTCGCCATAAATCGTGGTGGGGCTGCAGCCGAAGCAGTTCTTCATGGAAAGCGTGATGCCCGCGGTGTCGTGCTGCTTGAGCTTGGCGAGAGAAACCAGCACGTCGGTCTCGGCGTAGGCGGTGCTGAGATCGTAAGCCGGAAACAGGTGGCCGCCGTTGGGCACCGGGAACCGGGTGTACGGCTTCTTGCCGCGGTACGGGAGATTGGTGTTGACCAGTTCGACGCGCGGCGCCGCGCCCAACACAAGCCTGGCGTCCCAGTTGGCCAGGTACATGAATTCCTCGAGCGAGGCAGGCCAGACCCATGCCCCCTCCACCACCCGGATGCGGCGCGCCCCGGCCTTGTCCAGCAAGTGGACGACGGTCCCTACGGAGCGCGGATGCGTCCAGGTGGTGCGCCCGGCGGCCATGTGATCCAGGCGCATACCGGCCTCGCCCGTCATGTTGATCTTAATGGTAACGGTCTTACCCTTCACCAGCCGCCCCATTCCGCCCAACTGGTCGAACAGCTTCTCGGTGGCGGCGAGGAACGCCGGTCCATAGTCGGGGCACCTAGCAATCGCCACGGGAGCGGTGGGCGCGGAGGCGCGCAGCCCCGCGGGTTGGATGAGACCCAGGCCGGCCGCTCCGGAAGCGGCGATGAATTCTCTGCGAGTGACTTTCATGAGATTCCCCTCTCGTCCTAAACCTCGAACTCCAGCGCGAAGTGGCCCGGGACCGCGGCCGGTATCCGGCACTCCACGCCGAAGTATTCGTCCGCCGGCGCCGGCTCGATCGGCAGCGGTGCGGACGCCCCAATCGACCACAGGCTGGCGGCGCGGTATTTCTCGCGCACCCAGACCGTGCGAGCGCTGGAACCGCGCCCGGCGGCGAACGCCAACACCTGCACCAGCGTCCGTTTCCCATCGGGCGAACCCATGACGAGCGTGCAACCGGAGCTGCTGGAGTTGTAGACCTTCACCAGGTCGTTGGCGTGGCTGACCAGAACCTGCGCGTCCACCACCACCTGGTAGGCGTCGGTCAGTTCGTCCTTAGCGACCGCCAAGCGGCCTTTCCCGAAAGTGCGCACGGCAAACTGCGTGTCGAAACCGGGGTCGGCGGGCGATCCCTCGGACCCCCATTTCGGTCCGGTGATGAGCAGGCCGCCCTGCTGGGCAAAGTCCATCATCTGGCGGCGCAGGGGAGCTTCGGGCGGCGTCTTGTCGGCGTAAATCAGGGCCTTCAACCCGGTGAAGGGCTGCGCCAAGGCCTGCGATTTCCAGATCACGCGAAACTGCAGATTGCGGCGCGCGGCCAGGTTCAGGATTTCGCCGCTCACGTCGTAGTCGGCGCCGGTAAAATCCGAGACCACGCCGAGCACGCCGCGCGAGTGGAAGGTCCGCCAGCCGGCGTGTTTATCGAAGAACGCGATGGCCGCGCCGATCTGCTGCAGGGTCTCCCGGGCAGGGGCGTTGCCATCGATCAGGCCGGCGCGCAGCGTGTCGTCGAGCGAGATCACCCAGCGCCCGCCGGCGATTTCCGAGTCGCAGACGGCCGTCTGGTAATTCGCGGCGGTGACGACGCGGCCCTTGGCGGGCGGGTCGAACATCAGCCAGAGCCGCTTCTGCGTGCGCGCCAGCGCCATCTGCGCAAACCAGCCGTTGGAATCGAGCCACGGCACGCTGGTTGGTCCGGCACTGTCACCGAAGCCCGGCATGGTCACGCCCGGCCAGACGTTGCCGCTCGCCGCGAGCAGGGGTCCGGGAGCGTCCCACGGCATCTTGTCTCGCTCGCCCCACGGGATCACCGGGAAATCGGTCTGGCCCTTGAAATCCTGGATGGCCACGGCCGCGAGGCCGGCTGCGCGGGCGGAGGCGATGGCTGCCGCGTGGTCCGCCGCACCTTCCACCCATCCCACCACCGCGAGATTGCGCTGACGCGCCGCGGCGACGAGCGGGGCCGCGGATTTCTGCTGGGCCGCGTCTTCCGGCAATCCCGCCGCCCAGCTCAGCGCCAGGCAATCGATGGGAGAGTCCTTGAGGATGTCGAGAGACGCGGGGTCGTGAAAACGCTCCAGCGTTTGTTTGTGCTGGGGGGTGAAGCCGTCCGTCTTGCCGCGCCTGGCGATCTCCAGCGGACCGCTTACCCAGCGCATGGGCACTGCATTCGGTAATAGAACCATTTATCGCCCCTGTTCTCCAAAATACCATTTTCAGATACACGCAACGCATCAACGACCGGCTCTGGAGCTGAGAAGAAAACAGCTTTCACGCAAAAGGCGCGAAGCTCGCAAAGGAAAACTCCTTTCGTTTTCCTGTGTGCTCTGTGTCCAGGCGGCTATTGGGCCAGATCGAAGGCGCCTTTCAGGCGGATGTCGCGCGAAGATGCGCCGATCCACACCTCGAAGGCGCCCGGTTCGGCGACCCACTCGTCTTTTTTGGTGCTGTAGAAGGAAAGCGCGGAGCGGTCCAGAGTGAACGACACGGTCCGCGCCTCTCCCGGATTGAGCATGACGCGGCGGAACCCCTTCAGCTCTTTGAGAGGGCGATCCACACTCGATTTCACGTCGTGAACATACAACTGCACGATTTCGGCGCCGCCGCGCGATCCGCTATTGCGCACCTGCATAGTCACCTGAACCGGCTGGCCGGCAGCCACTTTGGCCGGCGTAATCTTCAGACCGATGTAATCGAATTTCGTGTAGGAGAGCCCGTGCCCGAAGGGGAACAGCGGCTCGACGTTCCGCTGGTCGAAGCCCCGATAGCCCACATAGATGCCTTCGGTGTATGCGGTGCGCAGATTCTCGCCGGGATAGTGGCCATAAGCCGGCGAATCGGGCCACTGCTTAGGGAAGGTGACGGGCAGTTTGCCGGACGGATTCTGCACGCCGAAGAGGATATCGCCGATGGCGTGCCCCGCTTCCTGGCCGCCGTACCAGGCCTGCACGACCGCCGGGACGCGCCCGATCCACCTGGTCATGGCGACCGGCGCTCCAGCGGCAATCACGACGATGGTGTTCCTGTTGGCCGCGGCGACCGCTTCGATCAATTCGTCCTGACCGGCAGGCAGATCCATCGACGGGCGGTCGAAGCCCTCCGACTCGAGCTTGTAGGAGTAGCCCACCACGACGATGGCGGCATCGGATTTACGGGCGAGTTCGACGGCCTCATTGCGAAGCCTGTCGCGTGCCTGCGGCGTTTCCTGGCCGGCGTCGTCGCCTGGCATGGCGACTCCCAGAGCGTAGCCGACCTGCGTCTGCGCGCCGGCGGCCTCCTTGATGCCGTCAAGGGCGGTGACGGCGTACTTCGGCCGGACCAGCGAGCTTCCGCCGCCGCCCGTTCTGGCCACGGCGGCACTGGGGCCGATGACGGCCACCGAGCGGATTTTGGGAGCGCCAAGCGGAAGCGCCCCGCCTTCGTTCTTCAAGAGCACGATGCTTTCGGTGGCGGCCGTGCGCGCCACCGCTCTCTGCTCCGGCGTATCTACCTCGCCGCCGGCGGCGGGAGCGGCGTCGAACAATCCCGCGCTGAACATGACGCGCAAGATGCGCCGCGCGGCGTCGTCCACCGCCTCCTGTTTCAATTGGCCGGCAGACACCGCCGCCAGCACTTTGTCCCGCGTCAGCCAGCCCGCCCCGTTTCCGTCCTTCAGGGTTTCGGGCTTGGCGAACCAGACTCGCATGGGCTCTCCGCCGGGCATCTCCAGGTTCATGCCGGCCGCAACGGTAGAGGCGGTGCTGTAGGTGCTGCCCCAGTCGGAAATCACAAATCCCTTGAAGCCCCAGCGCTTCTGCAGCGTTTGGGAAAGCAGCATGGGATTCTCGGCGCACCACAACCCGTTTACCTTGTTATAGGCGTTCATCACGCTCCAGACGCCGGCCTCCTGGACGGCCGCCCGGAACGCCGGGAAGTAGATTTCGTGCAGCGCGCGGACATCGATGGTTGCGTCGATGCGGTGGCGCTCAAACTCCTGGTTGTTGGCGGCGAAATGTTTGACCGACGGAATCACGTTTTCCGACTGCACGCCCTGGATGTACGCCACGCCCATGCGCGCGGACAGGTAGGGATCCTCGCCGTAACCTTCGAAGTTCCTGCCCCACAGCGGCTGGCGATTGATGTTCACGGTGGGCCCGAGAATCATATTCCGTCCGAGGGCCTTTACTTCCTGCGCGATTACCCTGCCCTCCCGCTGCACTAATTCCACATCCCAGCTGGCGCCCATGCCGATACCCGCGGGGAATGCCGTGCTCAGAACGGGCGAGGTGGCCGCGGAATTGGTGATGGCCGAGGCGCCGCGCCAGTTGCGCACGCCCATGGGGCCATCGGCCATCTTGATCGCGGGAATGCCCAGCCGCGCGTTGGGCTGGCTCTCCATCCAGCCGGAGCCGCTCAGCATGTCGGCTTTTTCCTGCGCGGTCATGCGGCGCAGAAGATCTTCCACGCGCTGTTCGACGGGCGTTTTTGGGTTCTTGTAGGGAGCGTTCCCGGGAATCTGGGCTACGAATATTCCCGTGGAGCCGGCAAGCAAAATCAATAAGAAGGGCAGACGAGAGAGTTTCATAGTTTCACCTCGTAAACTTCCTACCGATGGTAGCAAAGGGCGGCATTTGGTTCGCCATACGGGCGCATTCGCTGGCGACGTGGGTTACACTTGTGCCATGCTGCGGGCCGCGCTCGCGGCATCAAGAGGTCGGTGCCCTGGATGACCGATCGCACGAACGACCACTTGCAATGGAGTTAACGATATGACGATTCGATTGTCTTCGCGCCATGGCGCGGGCCTGCTGGCCTGCGCGGTGTTGGCCACCCTGGCCCCTGCGCCCGCCTCGGCGCAGTTGTGGTCCTGGACCAAAGAGCAAATGACGGAGTACACCAAAGCCTGGACGGGCGACCGCTTCCCCGACGGGCGGCCGAAGGTTCCCGACGCCCAGCTCCAACGGGCGCGCGAGATGTCCTCGGAAGAGATCCTGGTAGCCGGCGGCGGCGGTGGTGGTGGCCGCGGCGGTGGTGGTGGCGGCTATAGCCAGTATGCCGACGGCTGGATGCTCACCCAACCCGGGAAGAAAATGGTCGGCCGCGTTTTCACCGTGCAGTTCATGCCGGCCCGCGCCGATATCGACGCGGTGGTCAACGCGAAGGCAAAGGAGAAGGGCGTGCAGATGCTGAATAACCAGTACGCCCTCGATCAGCTCCAGCCCGGCGACGTCCTGGTGGTCGATCTCTTCGGCAAGAAGGAAGGCGGCACTATCGTCGGCGACAATCTGTT
>PLDO01000257.1 GCA_003136215.1 Bryobacterales bacterium | reverse complement strand
GGCTCCGCCAGGTGGGGTGAGGTGAACAGTCCCGTGCGCCGCCCCGCTGCGTGCAGGCCGGAAGCGATCATGGCGCAGGTGGAGCCCTTTCCGTTGGTTCCGGCGACGTGTACGAAGTGTAGACGGTCCTGGGGCCGGTCGAGCGCGTCCAATACTTGCGCGATGCGCTCCAGACCGAGTTTGGCGGTCTTGATCTCGTTGCCCAGTGCGTACAGGAATTGAACCGAATCGGGATAATTCACTTAGTCCACGAAAAAACGCAGCGCTGTCGCCACGTACTGTTTCAGCTCCAACCGCGGCACCACGGCGTCCAGCATGCCGTGCTTGAGCAGGAATTCGCTGCGCTGGANNCGGATGGTCTGCTCGATCACGCGCGGCCCGGCGAAACCGATCAGCGCGCCCGGTTCGGCGATGTTGAGATCGCCCAGCATGGCGAAGCTGGCGGTGACGCCGCCCGTGGTCGGGTCGGTCAGGATGCTGATGAAGGGGAGGCGCACTTCGTCGAGGCGCATCAGGCCGGAGGAGATCTTGGCCATCTGCATCAGGCTGACCGCACCCTCCTGCATGCGCGCCCCGCCGGAAGCGGAAACGATCAGCAAGGGCTGGAAGTTTGCGATGGAGCGCTCAATCGCGCGCATGATCATCTCCCCCACTACGGAGCCCATGCTGCCGCCGATAAAGCGCGGTTCCATGGCGCAGATCTGTACCGCACGGCCGTCGAGGCGGCCTGACGCGGCGATCATCGCATCGCTCAGTTTGGTGGCCTGCTGCATGCTCCGCAGGCGCTCGCTGTAGGGTTTGCTGTCGACAAAGCCCAGCGGGTCGCTGGACCGTAATTCGGTATCGTGGCGCGTGTACCCGCCGTCGTCGAGCAGTAGTTTCAGGCGCGTGACGGCATCGATGCGGCTGTGCGCGCCGCACTTGGGGCAGACGCTCCAGTTGCTCTCCAGGTCCTTTTTCCAGATGATCTGGCGGCAGCCTTCGCACTTCTGCCACAGACCTTCGGTGCGGACCTTGCGATCCTTGTCATTCAATTTGGGGAGTTTGTCGTCGTCCCCTTTGTCGCGTTTGAACCAGGACATCCAAGCCCTACGTTACCCCGAGAGGGGACGCCGTAGCAAATGTCAGCCCGGGCGCTACCTTGGGTAGGGATGGCCGCGCAGGGTCGCGAAGCCGCGGTAAATCTGTTCGGCCAGCATGGCTCGCGCCAGTTCGTGGGGGAACGTCATGGCGGACATCGATACCAGTTGGTCCGCGCGCGCCGCCCATCCGGCGGGCAGTCCGTCGTGTCCGCCGATCAGGAACACCAGGTCGCGGCCTTCCATTTCGGCTTTCGCCAACAACTTCGCAAACCCCGCCGAATCCATCGCCTTGCCGGCCGGGTCGAGCAGGATCTTGCGGGCGGAAGGATGCTTCTCCCAAAGGTCTATCCGGTCGGGACGAATCTCGCGCATCTCACAGGGAGAATAACGCGCTGCGCGTCCCACGAAATCCGCCGCGATGGCGTTGGCGTGCGCGTCCTTCGGCTTGCCGATGAAGTAGAGGTAGATCTTCACTCAGGCGGAATTTCGACGTGTTTGCCGGTGCGCCAGAGGCGCTCCAGATCGTAATACGCGCGCGCTTTTTCGGAAAAAATGTGCACCAGCAGGTCGCCGTAGTCGGCCAGAATCCACTCGGACTGGTTGTAGCCTTCCAGGCAGTTGGGCAGTTCGCGCGCCTGCCTCTTCAACTGAATGCCGATCTCGTCAGAGATCGCCTGGATCTGTTTGGAGTTGGAGCCGCTGCAAATCACGAAATAATCGGCGAACGAGGTGATCCCCGTGAGGTCCAAAACCTTGATGTCGGTGGCTTGCTTGGCCTCCGCGGCGCGCACGGCAATCAGCCAGGTGGGGGTGTCGATTTGGGTTTTAGCGGGCGGGTTCAGTTCACTTTTGGTCAGACAATACTCCTACCTGTATCGTAGCAGGTAGGACAGGCCTCCTGGCCTGTCCAATTCATCGTTCCCGCCCCCGCGCCATCTTGGGGTAAGCCGTATTCCAGCCCTTCGCGTCCCACCAGAGGATCCGATTCAGCGTCTCCGCCGGAGCGTCGTCGAGCGCCTTGAAATTCATTGCCATGGATTGCCTCGCGGCCCACAACTGCCGCCCGGCCAAAGCCGTCACCGGCGGATTCATCTCGTCCAGCGCGATCTTCGGCACAATCTTCTCGTAGGGCGTCAGATCGGCGTTCGCCGTAAAGATGCTCGTCATCGGGCGCGCCGACACCAACGCCCGCGTGCGCGGTGGAATCCGGAAAATCTCCTGTATCGTACGGATCATGCTGGTGTGATTGTAGTGATTCGAATCCACCGCGTCGCGCCGCACATGGGGTCCGATGGCGAGGCCGACGGTGCGGTGGCCGTCCACGTGATCCACGCCGTCCTGCGCGTCGTCCTCCGTCACCAGAATGAGACTGTTGGCCCAGACGTTGCTCTTCGTGATGCGCTCCACGATGCGGCCCAGCGCCAGGTCGTTGTCGGCCACCATGGCGCGCGGCCGCGGCACCTTCGGACTGGTGCCGTTGGTATGGTCGCTGTTGAGCGCGATGATGCTGAGCTGCGGGACCTGGCCGCCGGCTTCCATTTCGTCGAATTCCCGCAGGTACTCCGCGGCGCGAATCTGGTCGTTGATCGACAGTGTCGGGTACGGATACCGCTTGCTCGCGTATGGCGCCAGCGCGGGTACGCCACTGCGCGAGCCCACCAGCGTCTGCCAGCGGTTTTCCTGGTACGCCTTCCAGTATTCGGTCCAGCTCAGGTCGTCGGTGTCGTTCATGTCCACGGCGAGCTGCCGCACCGGGTCCCAGCGGGCCGACAGTTGGAATTCGCCGTAGATCCGCACGCTCAACGGCCTGGCAGCGGCCTGCCAGAAGAAACCGGTCGGCGCCACCACCAATGCGTCGGCCATGTTGTACGCGTAACCGCGCGGCGAGGCCGCAAACGCGCGTTCCACGTAATCGCTGACGAAACCCTGCATCAGCCACTGGTGCCCGTCGAAGCTGATGGCGCCGCCGGTATAGAAGTTGTCCAGCACGACGAATTGTTCGGCCAGAGCGTGGTGATTGGGCGTCACGTCGCGGCCGTACATCACCAATTTGGGGTCGCCGTTGGCCTTGGCGATATCGCCCAGTACCTGGTCGTACGAGCGGTTTTCCTTGACGATCAGAAATACGTGCTGGATGCCGAGCGAGGTGAGGTTGGCGATCCCGCCGGCCGGTTCGAACTTCGGGCTGTTGGCGGCGCGCACTTCGCGCGTGCCCGCCGCCAGCTGCGCCGGCGTGGGCGCCGGAATCCGCTCCAGCGACCCTTCGTAAACCTTCGAGTTGAATGTCCCCTTCTTATCGGCGGTGTTGCCCACGCCCTTGATGTTCAAGACGCGCAGCGAGCCATCGCCGGCCAGCGCCAACGCCGAGGGGAACCACGCCGTGGGAATGGCGCCGGCCACATGCCACTTGCCGCCGCTTTCGCCCAGCACCGCGATCGCATTGTTCCCGCCGCACGCCACGTACAGCGTCTTGCCGTCACCGGAATACACCAGGCTGATGGGCTGGCTGCCCAGCGCGGCTTCCGGGAACGTCGGGATTTTCACGTCGGAACGCGCCAGTGTGTCCGTATTCAGAATCGAAATTGAGTCGCCATGGCCGTTGGCCACCGCCACCGTCTTGCCGCCCGGCCCCGCGACGAGATGCGACGGCGCCAGACCCACCGCCATCTCACGCACGCCGCCCTCCCGCATGTCCAGCACACTGACCGAGCCGGAAGCCGAAGCGCCGGTCACCGGGTCCGTGACGATCCGCGAACCCGACGAGGGCGCCACCGTGTCGTTCGGCGCGGGGCGCCGTCCCGCGCGGTTGGAGACGAAGACCGACTCCCCCGCTACCGTCACGCCGAAAGGTGCCATGCCGACATTGACCTCCCGAAGCAGTTCCAGCGTGTCGGCGTCGATCACGGCCAGCGTGTTGCTGCGGCTGAAGGCCACGAAGGCATGCCGTCCGTCGGGCGAAAAAGCGATTCCCGTAGGCAGCGGATGGCCGTTGAGCCCGATGCGCTTCGTTTCCCCCGGCATGCCCAATTCGGAGATCCTGGCGATCAGGATGCTATCCGGCCCGTTGCGCGACGTCTCGCTCGCCCACAGTTCGCGGTCGCCCGGGCGAAACGCGATTCCGGCGTAAGACGTGCTCCGCGTGGCGATCTCCGCCACCTTCGTTCCCGTGGAGCCATCCAGCAGCAGGATGCTGCGCGTGTTGAGCACCGCCAGGATGCGCTTTTGGGAATCGTACGTCATATCCACCGGACGGCCGGGGATCACGGTCTGCTCTCCCCACGGGCGCAGCAGTTGATTGGGCGGCAGCAGGAAGACCCCGCCGGGCTGCTTGCCGATGGCCACGCTACTCTTGAGGACTGCAAAGATGCCGCTTTGCCGGGCCAGCGATGCCGTGGCTGCCAGGACGAACGCACCGAGGATAATCTTGCGCATGGAAGCCTCATGTTAGCAGTAGGATAGGCCGGGGTACCCGCCGGGTCCGTCGGTCCATCCTGTAACCCCGCCCCATCCCGGCGCGCCTACTCATTACTACGACACAATTCAATTTCATGCGTTTTCTTCCCGGCCTGATTCTCGTCGCCTGCGCAACCTCTGTGTTTGCACAGCCCGAGGACCCTCCCGAGGTAATGCGCGCCAAGGCCGGAATCGAACGCCTGCGCTCCCTGGTGGATGCCGGCGTGGTCCCGCGGATGCAGCTCGTCCACGCCGAGGCGGCCATCGCCGATGCCGAGGATGCCGCCCTGCTCCGCCGTACCGTCTACGGCACCGACCTCACCGACGATCAGGCCGGTGAAATGCTTGCCGCCGCCGCACGGCGCGTCGACCGGCGCAAGCAGGCGCTGGACGACACGCGCAAACTGGTGGATGACGGCGTGGCCTCCTTGCTCTCGCTCGCCCCCCTACTCGAGGAACTCGACTTCGCCCGCAAGGAACAGGATCTCGCCGAATCGCGCGCCCGTTACACCCGCGAATTGGCGCAGATGGCCCGCGCCGAGGAGCTTGTGGAGAGCACGCTCGACCACGACCCCCAGCAAGCCCGTGAACTGGCCGACCGCTACGATGGCGATGGCGTTTTCACCATGGGCGCGTTCGCCCGCGTGGAACTGGATTTCGTCAAGCAGTTCGGCAAGCCGCTGCCGGTCAGCGCCATGGGCGAGACCGCCGTACACCGGGCACTCGGCTTCGACCACCGGGGCCGCGTCGATGTGGCCATCCACCCCGATCTGCCCGAAGGCCGCTGGCTGCTGGAATACCTCGTCGAAAGGCACATCCCCTACTTCGCCTTCCGCCAGGCCGTACCTGGAAAAGCCACCGGCGCCCATATTCATATCGGCCCCATGAGCACGCACTACAAACTCGGCGGATAATGTAAGCTCCATGACTGATCCAAAGCTCCGGGTTCTGATCTCCGCCGAACAGATCCAGACCCGCATCCGGGAACTAGGCGCGAAGATTTCCGCGGATTATCCCACCGGGAATCTTCACATGATTTGCATTCTCAAGGGCGCGGTCTTCTTCATGACCGATCTGGCCCGCGCCATGACGCGCGACGTCCAGGTCGATTTCATGGGCATCTCCACCTACGGCAAAGGCAAGACCAGCTCCGGCGAAGTCAAGGTCACCAAGGACCTCGATATTTCGCTGGAGGGCGCCGACGTGCTGATTGTCGAAGACATCGTCGACAGCGGCGTGACCCTGAACTACCTGATGCACGTCCTCGATCAGCGCAGGCCGCACTCCATCCGCATCGCCGCCCTCATGGACAAGCCCGAGCGCCGCCTACGGCCGGTGCACGTCAGCTATGTCGGCTTCGAAATCCCCGACGAGTTTGTGGTGGGTTACGGCCTGGACTACGCCGAAAGATATCGCAATCTCGACGACATCTGTGTCCTCGACGACCCCGGCGCCGCGTAGGACAGGCCTCCTGGCCTGTCCCCCCGGCTTTTCCCATGCTCACCGCCCTGTTCGTAGTTGCGAGAATCGTTGCCAACCCGATCTCCAACGTCTTTCAGAAGAGACTGACGCAGCGTTCCGCCAATCCCCTGTTCATCATCGGCGCCACCCACGCGCTACTCACCCTGGGCTGCCTCCCGTTCCTCTTTTTGGGTCCGCGGCCGCTGCTTCCGGGGTTCTGGCCGAACATCGTGCTCTGTGCCGCGCTCGCCGTCGCCGGCAACGTGTTGTTGGTCTATGCGCTCGAATCCACCGGCCTCTCCGTCCTCGGCCCCATCAACGCCTACAAGTCGGTGATCGGCCTTGTGCTGGGCGTCTTCCTCATCGGCGAGGTCCCGACGCCCATGGGGGCGGCCGGCGTCCTGCTCATTCTGGCGGGCAGTTATTTCGTGGTCGACCGGGATGTCAACCAGCCGCGCCGCAACGCCTTTGCCCAGTTCTTTCGCGAGCGCGGCATCCAGTTCCGTTTCGCCGCATTGGGGCTCTCCGCTACCGAAGCCATCTTCCTGAAGAAGGCCCTACTGCTCTCGTCCCCCGTCACGGCGTTCCTTTTCTGGTCGATTCTCGGCTTCCCCATCGCCGCCGCGGCCGGCGCTATCCTGCTCAGGGGCCGACTGGGGAATGAAGTCGCCCTGATGCTCCGCAATTGGTCCACTTACCTGTGGATGGCGCTCGCCACCGGCGCCATGCAACTTACCACGCTGCTGACCTTTGGAAAGCTGCCAGTCGGCTACTCTCTCGCCCTGTTTCAGTTATCCACTTTGATCAGCGTGTTTCTCGGCTACCGCTACTTCCAGGAGGGACAGATTCGCAAGCGCCTTCTCGGCTCGGTCATCATGGCCGCCGGCGCCATGCTCATCGTCCTGCTAGGCCACAGTCGCTAGGTTCGCCCACATCTATCCGCGGTGTCACCCTCACGCCGGATCTGCGGGTCGCGCACCTCTCGTCCAGTTGACTTGGATGGGACTTGGGCCGGTCATTGTACGATAACGCCGTTTTCCTGCCGTTATCGGACAGAACGCCGTCGACCTGTCGGAAAGTTCTGACTGGCGATAGTATGAAAGCGGATGACGTTCAAATTTGGAGCCGCCGCAGTCCTTTTTATTTCGTTTCCGTTCAGCACGACGCTCGGACAGCCGCTGGGCCGTGACGGGCACACGAACCTGAGCTGGAGGGGAGCAGGCGATTGTGTCGTCGAGTTCGCAAGCACCCCCTGCCGGACCGTCCGGTATCACGAATATTCGTTTGAGCGAAATCTTGGATTTGACCGCACGACCAGATCGGAATCCGTTGAAGCGTTCGACCACGCTGGGGATCAATCCAAGACCGTGGCGCGAACGTCCCGTCGCTGGTGGCCGCTGCCTCAACAAACGTCCAAAGTAACCGAACTTGTGCTCCGCAACGGAAACCAGATTGTGTACATAGACCATGAGCGAAAAGTCTATGAGGCACACCAGAGGGGACACAACTACCCATATTGGGAAGACGATGACGGCCAGTGCTCCCTTACGGCATCCCATTCCTCCTACCTAACAGGGCGGCTCCCAAACTCAGTCATCGCCAGTGTTCCCGTTGTTGGCTACCATGGGCGGGATTTTCGAGGAGTAGATTATGAGGTCTACTTTGCCCCGTCCATCGGATGTCAGGACATGAGATTTCACATGGTGCAGCGAGGCTTCTTCGGCTGGATAACCGATGAGTACGACATGGTAGTGGACTCCTACGTGCTCGGTCCACCTTCTCCAATTCTGTTCGCCATACCGGGCGGATACCGACAGGTGCCTTCAATCTTGCCATTGCAGACCAAGTGAGAAGGCGTTCGCCGACAGCCTCCACCGCCTGAGCGCGTTCCAGGCGTTGCCGTTTGTTGCACCCAACGAATTTCTGGATCATTGGGAACGGTAAGTGGCGTTCTCGTACACCTGCCAGCTCGCACGGCCGCTGGGTAACTGGCGGGATCACTCCCGTGACACGCCGCTCACGTCACCCGGAGCAAAAGGGCCGGGCCACTTGACCGAAAACGTCGCCTTCGGGTAGAAGTACGGGGCGGGTCTGCTAGAAGGCCGGTTGGACTTGAATCAGGGAGGTGCCGTTTTAAGAACGGCGGTGCGACGTCGGGCGGCGCGAGCGATGCTTCTGGATGATTCCCGCCAGGGCTCGCAACGCCTCGTTCGCCTCTCCAGAACTTGGGAACGCGGCAGCTACATCGGGCTCCAGGACCACTACAGTGCTTCCCGCAGCGTACTGCGATGCGTACTTGTTGCGCGAGGCACGGCTGAAGTCATACTCCGGCAGGATCTCGTCGGCGTCAACCTGGCTGACGGCGTTGCCTTGATTGAGTGATTTCTTCATAGTTCCTTCGTTCACCGCGGGTTGCCGGTCGCGCGCTGATGATGCGAATCACGCCGCCCCGCTCAGCATACATGACCGCGAGCAAACGGCGCACCTGAGAAAGACCCAGGAGCACATACCGCGCTTCCCCAGACGAATGACGCGGATCAGCCGCGATGCCACCTAACGGGTCACCGAAAACCGTCGCTGCCTCCTCAAACGAGACTCTGTGTTTGGCGAAATGTGCCTGCCGCGAGTTCCATGCCGGGTGCCCGGCACGGAGCTGACGAAGGCTTGGCGTCGGTGCCGCTGCCGCTGCCAGTCGGCTACTCGCTCGCCCTGTTTCAGCTATCCACCTTGATCAGCGTGTTTCTCGGCTGCCGCTACTTCCAGGAGGGACAGATTCGCAAGCGCCTTCTCGGCTCGGTCATCATGGCCGCCGGCGCCATGCTCATCGTCCTCCTGGGCCACCGCCGCTAATGTCCTGAGTTAGAATCAACCAGTTGCGAACGACTGAACAATGTCTGTTATTCTAGAAGACTATTCCTCAAGATGTACATTAAAAAACAGCGTTTACTGACTCCCGGTCCGACTCCCCTCTACCCGCCTGCCCTGCACGCGATGATGCGGAGCGACATGCACCACCGTACGGAGGATTTCCGCAAGGTCTACCGCGCCTGTCTGGCGGACCTCAAGGAAGTGATGGGGACGTCGAACGACTTGCTGATGTTCGCCGCCTCCGGTACCGGCGCCATGGACGCATCGGTGTCGAACCTCTTCTCCAAGGGCGACAAGGTAATCGTCTGCGTGGCGGGAAAATTCGGCGAGCGGTGGGCGGACATCGCTAAGGCCTACGGCCTGGACGCCAACGTGATCAGTGTGCCCTACGGGCAGGTGGTGAAGCCGGAGCAGGTGGCCGCCGCCTTGCAGGCGGAACCCGCCACCAAGGGCGTATTCGTGCAGGCGTCGGAGACCTCTACCGGCAGTATGCACGACGTGGAAGCCATGGGGCGCGCCATCGCGAAAACGGACGCGATCTTCGTGGTGGATGCCATCACGGGCCTGGGCACGATGCCGCTGGACATCGATGGCTGGGGCCTCGACGTGGTGATCGGCGGCTCGCAGAAGGCCTTCATGGTGCCTCCGGGTCTGGCCTTTATGTCGGTGAGTCCGAAGGCGTGGAAACTGGGCGAGACCTCGAACCTGCCGCACTACTACTTCAACCTGAAGAAGGAAAAGAAGAGCGGCGACGCGGGCGAAAGCAGCTGGACGCCGGCCACGGCGATGATTCTGGCGCTGGGCGAAGCCCTGGTGTACGTCAAGCAGATCGGCATGGCGCATCTGATCAAGAACGCGCAGATGTTGGCGCAGGCCACGCGCGCCGCCGCCGGCAAACTCGGCCTGGAGATTTTTTCGGCGGCTTCGCCGGGTTCCTCGGTGACCGCCATCACGGCGCCGGCGGGGATGGATTCGGGCGTGATCGTGAAGGAATTCCGCAGCCGTTTTGGCTCCATCATCGCCAACGGGCAGGGCTCGATGAAGGGACAGATCTTCCGCATCGCGCACCTCGGCTATTTCGACTTCGCCGACCTGTTCGCTATGATCGCCTGCCTGGAGATCATACTCAACGCCAACGGACACCCGGTGCAGTATGGAACCGGCGTGGCCGCGGCCCAGGAAGTTTACGCGCAAGCTGCTGTCAAATCGCTGAAGTAAGAGAGCGGGGCGGACCACAGGGCGAACCCTCGCTTCACCTCAAATCCTATGAACATCCTCATCGCCGAGCCTCTCGCGCCGGCCGGGATCGAGTTGTTTCAATCCCAGCCCGGCTGGAACGTGATCGTTTCGAATCCGAAGGAATACGCGCAGTACCTGGCGCAGGCCGACGCGCTGCTGGTCCGGAGCGCCGTGCAGGTCAACCAGAGTGTGCTCGCGCAGGCGCCCAGACTGCGCGTGATCGGGCGTGCGGGCGTGGGCGTGGACAACGTCGATCTGGACGCCGCCACCCAAGCCGGTGTGCTGGTGATGAACACGCCGGGCGGCAACGCCATCTCGGTGGCCGAGCACACGCTGGCCATGATGCTGGCGATGGCGCGCCACATTCCGCAGGCCAACGCGTCCACGCGCGCCGGCAAGTGGGAAAAGAAAAA
>PLDO01000631.1 GCA_003136215.1 Bryobacterales bacterium | reverse complement strand
CCCAACCCCGTCCCCTCCCCCACTTTTTTGGTGGTGAAGAACGGCTCGAAAACGTGTGACATCACGTCTTCCGTCATGCCGCTACCTGTGTCGCTCACGCTTAGCTGCACGTAGCGCCCCGGCCTTACTTCGGCGTGCCCTTCCGCGAAGCCATCATCGAGATCGATGTTTCCGGTCTCGATCAGTAGTGTGCCGCCGCCTGGCATGGCGTCGCGCGCGTTGATAGCCAGATTCATCAGGACCTGGTGCAATTGCCCCGGGTCCGCCAGCACGTACCCCAAAGAGGAGCTCAGATCGCATTCCAGACGGACATCGCCCCCAATCACTCTCCGCAGCAGCCTCTCGACCTCAACCACGATCTCGTTGACGTTCACCTCCTTTGCCAGAACCACCTGTTTCCGGCTTAACACCAACAATTGGCCGCTCAATGCCGCTGCACGTTCCCCGGCGATCCGGATCTCACTGATGCAGTCGTGAATCTCGCCGTCTGGCCGAAGTCTCCGGAGCAGCATGTCGCTGTACCCGTTGATCACAGTGAGAAGGTTATTGAAATCGTGCGCCACTCCGCCGGCCAGCCTGCCGACGCTTTCCAGTTTCTGCGCCTGGAGAAACTGGTGCTCCAGGCTTTTGCGTTCGCTGACATCGAGAGTGCCGCCGACGAAGCGGACCGGCTGCCCCTCAGGGTCGAAGTAGACGCGACCCCAAGAGGACACGTGGCGCTCGACGCCATCTTCGATGCCGATGGTACGATACTCGGCGGCATATTGGCCGCCGCTGCCCGGCCGCAGGAGGCTCTCCACTGCCGTCTGGACGCGCTCGCGATCATCTGGATGGAGCGTGCGCAGGAGGGTGTCAATCGATGGCTCGGCGCCGGGCGGCAATCCCAAGTGGCGCTTGGTCAACCCGGAACAGATCAGCTTGCCGGTCCGGGGGAGAAAGTCGAAGGTTCCGAATTGCGTCGCCTGGATCGCCAGCGCCAGCCGTTCCTGGCTCTCACTCAGGTCCTGCGCGGCCTGTCTGCGGTCGCGGCGCAAACCGGCCTCCCTGAGTTCCCGCTGCACCGCCGGCACCAGACGCGCGAGGTTGTTCTTGAGCACATAGTCGTGGGCGCCGGATTTCATCATTGCCACCGCCAACTCTTCGCCGATGCATCCGGAAGCCACGATGAACGGAATGTCCAGCCCGCTTTCCTGAAGAATCCGCAGAGCCCCGGGGGCATCGAAGTCAGCCATTTCGTGATCGGCGATGACCAAATCCCAGGCGCCGCGATTCAGGGCGGCGCGCATTTCTTCTGGCTCTTCCACCCGTTGCGAATGGACGCGGTAGCTGGCTTTTTCCAAAAGGCGGACGACCAGCTCAGCATCGCTCTCGGAATCCTCAACCTGGAGGACATGTAGGGTTTCGCTCATTTTGCGTTCATTTCACAGGCGGCGCCTGCTCATTCAAAACCAGCCAGTACAAACCCAGTTGCTCGATACAAACGGCGAACTGGTTGAAGTCCACCGGCTTTCGAATATAGCTATTGGCCCCGAGATCGTATCCGTCGGCAAGGTCCTGCTCCTCCTTGGATGAGGTCAGGATCACCACTGGCAACCGCCTGGTTCGTGCATCGGCCCGAATCATTTCGAGCACTTCGAGCCCGGACAAGAGGGGAAGGTTGAGATCGAGCAAAACCAGGGCAGGCAGGTCGGAAACGTCGCGACCAACGTAACGTCCCGTACCCCAAAGGAATTCCAGGGCTGCCTCACCGTCCTCGGCGACAACCAGCCGGTTGGCGATCCGGCTCATTTCGAGCGCCCGCATGGTGAGTTCCACATCGCTGGGATTGTCTTCGACTAAGAGAATGACTCTGTCGGATGTCAAATTGTTTCTCCGATCGTAAAATGGAAAGTTGCGCCCTGACCGACCTGTCCCTCGGCCCACACCTTGCCGAAATGACGATGGATGACGCGCTGCACAGTCGCCAGGCCGATGCCGGTTCCAGGGAACTCGGAAGCCCTGTGCAACCGCTTATACGCCCGGAAGAGCTTCGGGGCATACGCCATGTCGAAGCCCGCTCCGTTGTCCCTAATATGGAATGTCGGCGGGCCGTTGTCGCTGGTCTGACCGAATTCGATGCGCGCCAGCGCGCGAGGAGTAGTGAACTTCACGGCATTGGAGATCAGGTTGGTTAACGCGATCTCAAGGAGCCGGGCGTCCCCGGTCCCGGTGAGACCGGGCTCTATAACGAACTCGATGTGACGGTCGGCATTGGCCTCCGTCAATTTCGCGGCGATTTTCCACGCAATGGCGGTAAGGTCCACGGGAACGAACTGCATCTCAACCCGCGTGAGGCGCGAAAGCTCTAACATATCGTCTATCAGCACTCCCATACGCTGTGTTTCAGAACGGATGCGGGAGAGGTACCGTTGCGCGCGTTCGTCGAGCCGGCCGGCATAATCGTCGGCGAGGGCGAGGCTCCAGCCATCGATGCCGCGCAGGGGCGCGCGCAAGTCGTGCGAGTCGGAATAGGAAAACGCTTCCAGCTCCTTGTTGGTGGCTTCAAGTTGTGCGGTACGCTGGCGAACGCGCTGCTCGAGTTGGGCGTTGAGTAGCTGAATTTCCAGGTCGGCATTCTTACGTTCGGTAATGTCCATATTGACGCCGATGAAGCGCACCGGCCGGCGCATGCCGCCTTCACCTTCGAAGTACACCCGCCCGTGGGAGAGTATCCAATGGACCGAGCCGTCCGCCCACACCACGCGGAACTCATTGTGATAAGCCCCGCCGCCAGCGTCGGCAATTGCCTGGGCCAAAGCTTCCCGGGTGGCAGCGCGGTCTTCGGAATGGATTCGTGAAATGGCCTCGTCGTCGGTGATCGTGCCTGCCGGGACACCAAACATGTGGCAGCAGGCATCGTCCCAAAACACTTCGCCAGCCTCAAAGCGGTAGTCCCAAGCTCCGAGCCCGGCAGCCTCCAGAGCCAATCGCCGCTGCTCGGACGCCTGGCGCAGCACATCTTCGGCCTTCTTCTGCTCGCGGATGTCGGTGTTGGTGCCGAACCAGCGGACAATCTTGCCGTCGAGATCGCGCAGCGGCACGACCCTGGTGAGAAATGGATGAAACACGCCATCCGCGCCGCGCAGCGGAAAGACCATGTCGAACGGTGTTCCGGTCGCGATGGAAGCATTCCAGCGGTCCAGCACCTGAGGCAGCACCACGGGGTCGTGGACCGACTGCCAGCCCCACCCCTCCATTTGTTCCGGGGTGGTGTTGGTGTACTCATACCAGCGCTGGTTGTACCAGAAGATCCCACCGTCCGCATGGGCGATCCAGCATAACTGGAGAATCGCGTTGGCGAGGGTCCGGAACTGCTCTTCGCTCTCGCGCAAAGCGTCTTCGGCCCGCTTGCGCCTGGTGACGTCCTGAATGGTGCAATGAAGCCCGGTGATATTCCCAGCGATGTCGCGCACCGCTTCGCCGTGCGTCGCGACCCAAATGTTCATGCCATCGGCGCGGGTGAGTTCCACGTCCAGTTCGTAGCCGTCTCCCGTTTGTGCGGCTACCTGTCGGGCGGCGATCAACCGCTTCCAGCTCTCCGCGGTGAAGAACCGCTCCTGGTCCTTGAAACCGGGAAAAGGCAGTGCTGGATCCAGGTCCCACATGTTGTAGAGCTCTTTCGAGCTGATCACGCAATCGGTTCGGGAATCCCAATACCAGCTTCCCAGGTGGGCGACGCGCTGCGCCTCGGTCAGGGCGGCTTCGGTTCGGCGCAGCGCTTCGGCGGCCTGTTTGGCCTCGGTGATGTCGATGTTGACGCCGATCAACCGGAGGGGTTTGTCTGCGTCGTCCTTGAAGACCCACGCTCTTCCCGCGAGCCACCGCAGCGTGCCGTCCGGCCAGACGACGCGCCACTCGGTCTCAAACTTGCCCGTCTCCATGGCCTGCTGCACCTGCCGTGAAACTTCCGGCCGGTCGTCGGGATGAACCAGGTTCTCCCAGGCCTGCTCGGTTCCGGCGAATTCACCTGGCGCCAGACCGTATATGGCCTCCAACTCCCGGGTCCATGTGTTCACTCCGGTCTGACAATTCCACTCGAACGTGCCGACCCGGGCGACCTGCTGGGCCAACCGGAGCCTCGCCTCACTTTCGCGCAGCGCCAGCTCTGACCGTTTCTGCGCGGTGATGTCTTCGCTGAACAACACGATGCCACCGATGCTGCCGCCCGGGTGATGCCAGGGCTGAACCTCCCGGCGGAGCCACTGCTCGGTGCCATCGGACCGCAGAAACGGCTCCCCGGGGCTCCGCTCGACCGCTCCGGCCAGACAGCGACGGTGAGTTTCGCGCCACTCTTCCGGGATTTCGGGGGAGACGTCGTAGTGACTTCGACCCAGCAGTTCCTGGTTGCCCAGCGAGTAGTCGTCCCGGAAACGCCGGCTCGCGGCCAGGTAGCACATCTCTCGATCAAACATGGCGATGGATACCGGCGCGAACTCTGCGAAGCTTCGCAGGTTTTGCTCACTCTCTCGCAGAGTTTGTTCGCCCCGCTTCCTCTTGGTGATATCCAGGACTATGCCAACAAGGCGGGCGGCTCGGCCCTCGCCATCCCGCACCGGCCGTCCTCGAGATAGCAGCCACCTGGTCCCGCCGTCGCCGTCGCGGACGCGGTATTCGACATTCAACTCAGTTCCGTCGCGGAACGCCTGCGTCACCACCTGTTCGGCATTGGCCCGGTCGTCCGGAAGCACCAACTCGCGCCAGGTATCGTAGGTGGGCGGCCGGCTGTTCGGCTCGATGCCATATAGTTTCCACAATTCCTCGGACCAAAGGTTTTGGTTGGTCTCGAGGTTCCGTTCCCAGGTGCCGGCGTTGGTGGCATCCAGAGCCAGGCGGAGACGCAGTTCGCTGCGATTCACCACTTCGCGCGCCCGTTCGCGACTCCGGCTATCCCGCTCGATCACCGCAGCGGCGATAGCCAGGAGCATCAGGAGGCTGCCACAACCCAACCCCAAGAGCCAGCGAAGCCGCATGCCCACCCGGTCGGACGATCGAGTCTGCCGCGCCAGCAGCTGTCGATCCCCTTCTTCCAGGGCACGCAGCGATGCGCGGCAGTGGTCCATGATCCGCTTGCCCGCGCCGGTGCGAACTACGGCGAGAGCTGCGTCCAGGCCCGCCGTCCGACGCAGTTCCATGGTCTGCTGGAGTTCGGAAAACTTCGCTTCCACGAGCCGGTCAACTGTCTCCAGGATTGCCTGCTGAGCAGCGTTGCTGGCACTCAACAGTCGCAGAGTCCGGCGGATTGCCAGTTGCTCACGCAGGGCGGACTGGAAGGGCTCACGGTAGCTCTCCTTTCCGGTGAGCAGGTAGCCGCGCTGTCCTGTTTCGGCGTCCTGGAGGTTCGACAGCAGTGCCCCGGTTGCAGTCAGAGCCTGGTAGGAGCGCGTCACCCACTGTTGGCGCTCCTTCTGGTTCACGAAATCGGCATGCAAGAGGCCCATCAAGACGAGCAAGATGAAGAACGCGCCGCCGAACAAGACTGCTCGCCGGAGGAAGAAGGTATTGGCTTGTGGTTCCGATCTTAGAGGCGAGCCGTGCGGCTGGCCACCGAGCAGCAGGCTAATGCCGGCGCCGGAGACGGCGATCACCACCAGGCTCCCCAAGTCTTTGGGGTTTGCGATCACAAAGGAGAATCGGTGTTCGATGAAGAAGTACCATACCGCCAAGACGCTCAAGAGCGAAGCCAGCAACCCTGGTCCGCGCCCTCCAATTCGGGTGGCCGCCATGATGGCGAGCATGAAGGCGAAGAGCACCGAATTGGAGCCAAGCACCGAATCGGAGTCAAGCACCGAATCGAGGGCCAGGCGCACAGCTACGGCCACAACAACGGAGAGGACGGCAATACCGTACCGCCAAGGTCTGGAGGAATCTACGAGGCTAGCCGAACCGTCAGGGACCCTCACCGGGTCGAGACCTCATTCGCACCATGCCTCAAACTCCGATAACAGGAGGTCGGCGTCGCGCCCGCAGGGGGTTCGGCGGGCCGATTCGTGCCTTGGCTCAGGCGACCAAGGATAGGTGCCAATCAATCCGCTCATAGACCCGCCGCAACCCAATCACTCTATCGCGAAGAGCTTCAGCACGGTCTAACAAACAAACAAACAATAACGTACGTCAATGATTCATTAGAGTCAAGTCCTATGATGGGCATTATACGAATGCAAAACAGTGTTGTTTCAGGGGATTGCTGGGCCGTAAGCCACTGATTGCATTATGCGTATGAGGATTAAAGGCGTCTCATATCGCAGTCATGCGATCATTTAGGGTTATTAAGAGATAGGGTATTAAAAGATACTTGTGATCCTTCGCAAATGGTGTTAGGGCGTCTGGTGGATTCCTGGAACTCGAGAGCCGACGCTTACCCACGAATTCTCTAGACGAGGCCTTTTGGGGGACAGGAGCCCACCTAACGTTGTAATCTCTACGCTTCTGCCGGACGGATGAATCTTCGGGCAGATCTTGCGATGGATATGTCAATTGTATTCGTAGACGCCAGAAAATGAATGGCCCGCGTTTTCTTCGGCAGAGCCGAAACCCGATCTGCTGACACTCGAGCAGACCGCCCGCGTCCTCGGCATTTGCGCCACAACGACGCGAAAGCTGATCGACCTCAAGATCATCCAAGCCAGTCAGGTCGTTCCTTGTGCCCCTTGGCGTATCCCGCGGGAAGCGCTCCAGACAGAACCGGTGCGGGGGGCGATTGCCGCGATCAAGGCGAAGAATCGTGCGCCGCAAACACACACTGACTCAGACGGGGATCTGTTGTTTTCAACTACAGAGTGAAAGGTTGCAGAATGTCACAGGATCGGGGGGCAGCCATTCAAAGATCCCCGCCGCGCCCTGTCCGCCGCCCACGCACATGGTGACCATGCCGTAGCGCGCCCGGCGCCGCTCCATCTCGCGCAGAATGGTGGCCGTCAGTTTCGCCCCGGTGCAGCCCAGCGGATGCCCCAGCGC
>PLDO01000020.1 GCA_003136215.1 Bryobacterales bacterium | reverse complement strand
GACCGAAGGTATCCTCTTCTATGGCACGTGGACGCGGTTCTCTGATCGGGAACGATTGTCAATCCACACTCGTCAGGTTCTGGAGCGGATCGGGTCGGTGTTTTCGGTTCTGCAGGATGCGGAGACGGGCCAGCGAGGATATCTGCTGACCGGAAAGGCCGCCTATCTGAAACCCTATTCTGATGCCCTAGGGCGAGTATCGAGCCGTTTGGACGGACTCCGCAGCCTGACCTCTGACAATCCGGAGCGACAAAAACGGATCGGGGATCTGCGAGTCTTGGTCGGAGCGAAGCTGGACGAACTCAGGGAGACGATCGAACTGCGAAGAACGGCAGGCGCTGCGGCAGCGCTGGAGACTGTCCAGACCGACAGCGGCAAGAATCTTATGGACCAGATCCGCGATGGTATCGCGACACTGCGCGCAGCGGAGTTGGCCTCGTTGGATGAAAGAGAACGAAGGCTATCGAACGCAGCCAGGGGAATGGCTGTGATCGTGGTGTCCGGAATCGGCCTTCTCCTGGTCGTTCTCGTGGCGGGTTCGCGCGCGATCGATGGCCAGATTAGGAAGCGGACGAGGTACGAGAAGGACCTGCGCGAAGCCGAGGAGCGCTTTCGTGTAGCTCAGGAAGTCTCGCCGGATGGATTCAACATCCTGCGGCCCGTCCGCGACGGTGAAGGGCGCATCACCGACTTTACGTTCCTATATCAGAATCCAGCGGCCGGCCGGAGAGCCGGAAACGACCCGAATACGGCAATCGGACGGAGCCTGTTGGATCTCTATCCCACGTTTCGGGGTTCGCCATTCGAAGCCATCTATCGCGAAGTGGCCGATCGCGGCACGGTCCGCGTTCTGGAAGGTCTTTTTGAATTCGATGGGAGGTCGCCCGCCTGGCTGCGTGCGGCGGCCGTGCCCATGGGCCAAAGCATCGCGGTTTTAACGCAGGACCTGACGGAACGCAGGGAGGCGGAGCAAACGGCCCTGGCCAGCGAAAAGCGCTACCGGACGCTGTTTGAGTCGATGAACGAAGCGGTCGTGTTGCAGGAGATCGTGGTGGATGAATCGCGGAAGCCCTGCGACATCCATTACCTCGCCGTGAACCCGGCCTTCGAGCGGCACACCGGCATGAAGGCCTCGGAATTTGTGGGCCACAACGCGTCCGAGTTGTTTCCCGGCTCGGTGAATGAGTGGCTGGGCCGGTATGAGGAGTTGACGCGGAGCGGTGCACCGCGGCGGTTTGAAGACTGGTTCGCCCCGTTGGGGCGCTGGTTTGGGTCAACCCTGTTTCCGACCGAGCCCGGCCAGTTCTGTCACGTCTTACAGGACATCACGGAACGCAAGCGGGCCGAGGAGGCGCTCCGCGAAAGCGAGAACAGGTACCGTACGCTCTTTTCGAACATGAGCGAGGAGGTGTACTACTGGAAGCTGGTCCGCGACGAGTCCGGCGCAATCGTGAACTGGCGGCTCGTGGATGCCAATCCGGCTGCTTTGAGGACTTGGGATAAGGCGCCAACCGAAGTCCAAGGGAGAACTCCGGACGAGATCTTCGGGGCTGAGGCTACCAGGCACTTCATGCCCGTCGTTCAGAAGATCTTCCGGGAAGGTGTCTCGTATTCCCATGAAGGCTACTTCCCGGAGCTAAACAGGAAGTTCCAGTTCAACAGCGTTCCTCTCGGAGAGTACTTTCTGACCACGGGAGGGGACATCACCGAGCGTGAGAAAGCCGATGAGCGCTTGCGGGCGTCCGAGGAGAAATTTGCCAAAGCCTTCGCGGCAAACCCGGCCGCCATGGCGATAGCGCGCCTTGACGGCCTTGTATTGGACGTGAACGGCGCTTGGGTGGAAATGCACGGATATAGCCGCGAGGAGGTTGTGGGGCTTCCTGCCGACGAACTCAGTATTTGGCCGTCGCCAAAAGAACGGGCTCGATTTGTCGCGGACCTGAAAAGGGATGGGCTGGTTCAAGGACGCGAGCAGTTGCTTTTCCGGAAGTCGGGCGAGCGTTTTGACGCACTATACTCGGCCGTGGTGGTGGGGGTTGGCGGCGAGGAGATAGTCGTTTCTACGTTGGTGGATACCACCGAGCGCAAGCGCGCGGACGCCTCCGTGCGCGAAAGCCGGGCCAAACTGGAAGCCGCGCTGGCCAGCATGACCGACGCCGTCTTCATCTCCGACGCCGAGGGACGCTTTATCGAGTTCAACGACGCCTTCGCCACGTTCCACAAATTCCGGAGTAAGGAAGAATGCGCCAGGACGTTTGCGGAGTACCCGGGCATTCTGGACGTATTCTTCGCGGACGGCACGCCGGCGCCGGTTGATATGTGGGCCGTTCCCAGAGCGCTTCGGGGTGAGACCGCCACCAATGCCGAATACAGGCTGCGGAGAAAGGACACGGGGGAAGCCTGGATCGGCAGCTACAGTTTTGCTCCCATCCGGGACGCGGGCGGCGCGGTGGTCGGATCGGTGGTGGTCGGGCGGGACATCACCGAGTGGAAGCGAACGGAGGAGGCCCTAAGACTAACGCAGGCGTCGGTTGACCGCGCGGCCGAAATGGTCGTCTGGTTCACGCCGGACGGCAGAGTCCATTACGCCAACGACGCCACATGCCGGACGCTTCTATACTCACGCGAAGAGCTCCTCCAGATGACCGCCCTGGACTTCAGCCCCGGATTCACCTGGGAGCGGTACCAGGAGCATTGGGCGGAAGTCAGGAACCGCAAGTCATTCACGGTCGAGGTCACGCACCGTCGCAAGGACGGCGCCGAATATCCCGCCGAGGTACTGGTCAACCACGTGGTGTATCGCGGGCAGGAGTATATCTTCGCCTACGGCAGGGACATCACCGAACGGAAGCAGGCCGAGCAGGCGCTGCACGAAAGCGAGGCGCGGCTGGCCGCGGTGATGGAAAACCTCATGGAGGGCCTTATTATCGCCGATGGCAAGGGGCGTGTCTTTTACTGGAACTCGGCGGCCCTGGCCATGTTCGGCTACGCGAGCATGGACGAGTGCCGGCGCAGGCTCGCCGAGTTTGCCGAGACATTTGAAGTCCGGCCCCTCGACGACGATCGCGGACTGCCGGTCGCGGACTGGCCGATCAGCCGCGTGCTGAGCGGCGAAGTGCTGCGCAATTTGGAGGTACGGACACGCCGGCTCGATCAGGGCTGGGAGAAGATCCTCTCGTATTCCGGCTGGCTCATCCGCAGCGCCAGCGGCGAGATGCTCGCGTTCGTTTCCATCAGCGACATCACGGAACGTAAGCGGGTCGAGCACGCGCTTCAAAGGAGCGAAATCCGCTTCCGCAGCGTCTTCGAAAACGCGGCTACCGGAATCGTCATCACGGATTTGGATGGCCGCTTCCAACAGGTCAACCCGGCCTATGCCGCGATGCTTGGCTACACCGTCGAGGAGCTTGTTTCACTGGATTTTCCTCGGCTGTCCGGTGTAGGAGGCAAGAGTTCGCTCATTCAGCCGCAGGACCAGCCGGCGATCCTGGAGAAGCTCCTCCGGCTGAAAGCCGGCGAACTGCCCTCATTCGAAATTGAGAGTCGCTATGTCCGAAAAGACGGCCAGCCCATCNNCCGAGCGCAAGCGGGCGGAGGCAGCCCTTGCTGAAAGCGAGCAGCGATATCGAAGCCTGTTCGAATCCATGCAGGAAGCTTTCATGCTGGGAGAAGTGATTTTCGACGAGGCAGGCGAACCTTGCGATTGGCGTTACCTGGACGTAAACCCCTACTACGAAGAAATATACGGCTGCAAGCGGGAAGAAGTGGTTGGAAAGACCTATCGGAAAGTTCTCCCAGGGTCCCACTCGGATCATTGGATCGAAATCGCCGGTCGCGTTACCCTCACCGGAAAGGGTGAGACTTTCGCAAGCAAAAGCAACACAGGGCGCTATCTTGAAGGGACCGTCTACTGTCCGCAGCCTGGTCAGTTCGCGGCCATCGTTACGGATGCGAGTGCGCGGCGCGAAGCCGAGGAACAGGTCCGTCGGCTCAACGCCGACCTGGAAGATCGTGTCCGTGACCGGACGGCTCAACTGGAAGCCGCAAATGAGGAACTCGAGGCATTCGCCTACTCGGTCTCTCACGACCTTCGGTCCCCACTCCGTGGAATCGACGGGTGGAGTCTCGCGTT
>PLDO01000477.1 GCA_003136215.1 Bryobacterales bacterium | reverse complement strand
GGGGGTCTTCCGCGGTGCAACAGATTCTAGAGCAAGATCCGGCAGCGCGGATTCAGGTCTTCGCCGTCTGGGAGCCGATGCTTGCCACCGATTGGCAGAGCCCAAGCGCCGGCGTGCTGGCCCGCCTCAAGGACGCCCGCGCCCGCCAGTATTGGGACCCGCGGCATCTGCTGGCCCAGCGCCTGGCCGCCGACGCGCGCGATCCCCAACCCAAGCAGGCGTGCTGCCTGCACGACAACATCCTGTGGGATCTGGCCGCGCTCTATCCGCCGGGAGTCGAATGGAAAGACGCCCTGCCGCCGGCAGTGTTCTTCAACGGCCCCGTGGTCAAACGGCAGCCGGAACTGGAGGCCGCGCTGAATCTGCTGGTACGAGTTCGCTGAATACCAAATCGCGACACGCAGGCGAAACCGCCTGCGCCACCAAGGAGCACAACCCGTGTCTTTGCAGTGGGTGGGGCAGGCGCCTGCGCCACCAAGGTGCACAACCCGTGTCTTTGCAGTGGGTGGGGCAGGCGTCTGCGCCACCAAGGTGCACAACCCGTGTTTGCAGTGGTGGGGCAGGCGGTTTCGCCTGCCGCGCCGGAACCGTGCGCTAAGGTGAAGGTGGTCCCTTATGCGCCGCTTGATCTGGCTCTTGTACCTCCCCGTTGCACTGGCGCAGCAAAGCCCCGATCCGTGGAGCGCGCTGCGCGCCAAAAACCCGCCCGGTATTGAGGTTCTGCTGCGCCTCCTCCGGGAGGGGAGCTATCGACAGAGTGAACTGATCCGCGCCGAAGTGACCGACCCGGGTCCGGGCGTTCCGCCGCCCCAGCCCCTGCCCCCGGAGATTTGGTCATCTTATGGCTTCCTGTTCGACCCGGCGGGGACTTGCGGAACCCTGGCCTCCCCCTGTTTTCCGTCCGCGCCGATGGGCGGCGGCATGATGATGAATGGCGATTTCGGCGGCCTCTTGCCGCGCTCGCCGGTGATTTCGCTGAACGCCTGGCTGCCTGCGATGCGGCCGGGGCGTTACCGGGTGGCGGCGCTGGCGCGCAAGCAGGTGCGCTCCGCCGGAGGGCCCTATGGGTACGCGGACCCGGCGCAGTACGCCGTCTCCAACACCGTCGAACTGGAAATCGTGGCCGCATCCCCCGCGTGGGTCGCGCAGACGATCGCCGCCAGCGTCGCGACACTGAAAGGCCCCGAGCCGACGCGTAATGAGGGGTACGAAGCGCGCAGGGCCGCCGCCGCGCAATTGCGCTTTCTGGACACTCCGGCGGCGTGGCGCGCTGCTCTCGAACTGCTGCCTGTGGAAGAGGGCACCCTGCTGCAAGGATTGCTCGCCAGCCGCCAGCCGGCGCGGGTTTGCGAACTGATGCAATCGGGCATCGCGGCGCCGGGCCAGGCGGTGTCCTCCTACTACCTCGATCAGCTGGGCCGTATCTGCGCCACCGCGCACCTGCCCGCGCCGGGCGCCGAGCAGACGCAATACTGGAGGCAATGGGGAGACTACCGTGAATCCGTCATGGACAAAGCGAGCACGGCCCTGGCGGCCAGCGTGCCAGTGAAGGTGGGTGAGGCGAAGGCGGTCGCGTTCCAAACCCTGATGGAACGGGTGCAACAGGCGCAACCGCGTCCCGAATGGGTTCCGGCGCTCCAGAGTGAGTTCATCAAGTCCTACCCGACCCTGGAAGCGCGGTGGCAACGGCAGTTGCTCTCCTTCTACGCGAGCGCCCTGCGATCGCGCGACCTGATCCCGCTGCTCGAATCGGTGCTGGATGGCTGGAAGCCCGGAGACTATTACGAAGCGCCGCACGCGGCGCTGGCAGGTCTCTATGAGATCGACCCCGCACGGGCGCAGGCGCGCATTACAGCGGAACTCAAGAAGGATCGCACGTGGCTGGATGCGCCGCAGCTTGCCCTGCTGCCGCCGGACGCCGCCCACATTACGGACGACGAATTGATCGCGGCGCTGGCCGGTGCGCAGCGGCCGGGCGGCTGGAACAGGCAACTCAGCATGACGGCGCTGGCGAAATACGCCACTCCCGAAGCCTTGCCGCGCGTCAAGGCAATCTACGAACGGGAGCAGGATTCGTGCCAGCCGGAACTCATGGCGTATTTCGTGCGCGTGGACCCGGAATATGCCGACCGCGTCTTCCACAGCCACCCCTGGGACATGCAGGCGGAACCGCCGCGCTGCACGGCGATGTATTTCGACCGCACGCCGCGCATCGCCATGGGGCCGGTGCTGGAAAGGTACATGACGGCGTACCTCATGCACCGCACGGTAAGTATCAAGAAGACGGCGGCGCAGTCGCTGGGCAGGTTCGGATCGCCGGCGGCGCTCCCTCCGCTGTGGGACACCTTCCGCTACTTCCATGACTACTGGAAAGGCAAGGCGGCGGAGTTGGAGCGGAACGGCGAGGGCGTCGGACTGGAAATGGAGTTGCGCAAAGCGATCGCGCGAGGCCGGCACTGGCTGGCCACCGAGACGGACCTGCGTACCATCGAATCGCTGTGTGTTTCGGAGCGTTGCGTGCAGGAAACCCGGCAGGATCTGAGCGCGTGGCAGAGGCCGCTGCGACTGGAACTGCGCGGCCCGGCGAACGCGACCGTCGCGCAGTGCTACGAATTCGAATCGCTGGCGGATATCGAAGAGAAGCTGGGCCAGTTTCCGAAAGGGACGCAGTTCATGCTGACAACCGCCACCGGTGCCGAAGAAGCCGCCGCCGAAATTCGGAGGTTTGCCGACGCCCACGGCCTGACGATCATTTCACGGTAGTGTCCTGTGGGCAGGCAATCTTGCCTTGCAGCCGGTTTTTCAGCCGGCTGGACCCGCTGGAAAGCGGGTCCGCAGCCTGGATAGGCTGCCCGGCACTCTCAGCGGATCTGCGAAAACGCGAGCGGGCTCACCAGATAGTTGGTGATGTTGGATACTGTTTCGACATCCGAAAGTCCCGGGGTGGCGCGCAGTTTCTGCCACTCGGGATCGGCGCCGAAAGCCTTCCAGACCTTATCGTGGCCGGGGAGATCATCGTAGGAAAGCATATAAGTCAGGTTGGGTTGGCGAGGGCCGACGATGGTCTCGCCGAAGAATACCGGCTGGCCGCCGGCGCGCACGAAGACGGCGATTTCGCCATCGTTGAACATCTTGACCTTACGTTTCAGCGTGGCGGTATTGTGCGATTCGTACTGGCGGAATTCAAACAGGCGCGCCGGCCGCTTGCCATCGTTGGGTGGCGGCACGATTTTGGGGTAGCCATCGAAGGCGCGCAGCAGGCTGCTCTCCATGCGCTCGTAGTTGAGGCCGGGCAGCGCGTTGTAGGCATCGAGCGCCTTTTGATATTCGGCGTCGACGGCCAGCTTGGCCTGCACCTGCTCCATGCCGGAGAGGGAGGGGTAGCTCGATAGCACCAGAAGGAAGGGGCCGTCGGAGGCGATATTGCTGGAGAACACGCCGGTGGGCCCGGCGCCGGCACGGTCGAAGGCGGCCACCTGCTGCTTCAGAAAATCGTTGTTCCGCTGGCGCTGGTTGTCCGGGCTGTTGCGCAACTGGATGCGGCGGAGTTCGAGAATCACGCTTTTGGCGGCATCGGCGGCCGCCGCATTACCCGCCGCCATCACTGACGCGGCGGTGGGAAGGAATGTCCGTCTGGTCATAGAACCAGCATGGTATCAGACCTGTCCGCGCCGCGTGGAGGCCATCCTGGCGGCCAGGCGCATGGCCTGCTTCATGCTGCGCGCATCGGCGCGGTTTTTTCCGGCGATGTCGAATGCGGTGCCGTGATCGACGGAGGTGCGGATGATGGGTATGCCGAGCGAAATGTTGACGGTTTCTTCGAAATCGATCAATTTCATCGGAATGTGGCCCTGATCGTGGTACATGGCGACCACCAGATCGTAGGCGCCGCGCAGCGCCTGGAGGAAAACCGTGTCGGGAGGGTGCGGCCCGCTGCAAGGAATGCCCCTGGCGCACGCAGCTTCGATGGCCGGGACGATGACGCGCTGGTCCTCGTCGCCGAAAAGGCCATGCTCTCCGGCGTGCGGATTCAGGCCGCACACGGCGATGCGCGGCTGAGGGAAGCCCATCAACTTCATGGCCTCGCTGCCCAGTTCGATGGTTCGCAAAATGCGCTGAGTGGTGGATTGGCACGCCGCGCGCAATGGCACGTGGGTAGTCACGTGGACGGTGGAGAGGCGCGGGCTGGAGAGGAGCATGCGGGATTCGGTGGCCCCGCAGAGTTCCGCGATGTACTCGGTATGTCCGGAAAACGGACGGCCGGAGAGGGTGACGGCTTCCTTGTTCACCGGCGCGGTCACCATGGCTTCGGCCTCGCCGGAGAGACACATTTGGGTGGCGATGCGCACGTACTCCACGGCGGCCGTGCCGCAGCGGGCATCGAGGCGGCCGAACGAAAACTCTTCGATTCCGGCCAGCGCATGCGGGTCGCGCAGTTCCGCCTGGAGGGCGATACCGGTGATCCGCCGGGCCATTTCGAGCACGGCGGCGTCACCGACTACGATCCAGCGGGCCAGCGGAGCGAGCGCGGGATCGGCCACGGCTTGCAGAATGATTTCGGGGCCGACGCCGGCGGGGTCGCCCATGGTCAGGGCTATGGTGGGTGGAGGCATGTAAGATAATCCGCTACTTGAACCAGGGTATCGCGATCGCCGAACCCGCCGGACTTGGTGACGACGCAGACGCCGTCGAATTCTCCGCCGTGGAGAAAGCCGCGCGGCACCCCGGGCACGATTTCATCGCATAGTTCGATGCGCTGCGCGCCGGCGGCGCGGCAGACCAGAGACGCGGTATCGCCGCCGGAGAGCACCAAAGCCGCGGCCGGTACGCCGGCGATGCATTCGCGCAACCGCTCCACCGGGACCTGGCCGCGTGGAATTGGCAGGACCACGTGTTTGCCGGAAGCGAGCGCGGCGGAGATCGATTCCCGCGTGGCGGCCAGCACGCAAGGTCTTTCGGCCAGCAGCGCGGTCTGCTGGGCGAGGGTCACGGGGTGAGTGGACCCGATGCAGAAAAGCGCGGCGCCGGAGCACGGCGGCGCCGGCGGCGGAGCGCACTCCCGGCGGAGCACGCGTGCCATCGCCGAGGCCAGGCCGGCTGAGCCTACCCACAGAATGCGGCGTCCCATGGGCAGGATAGCGGAGGCAATGGAATCCAGATCGGCGTCGCAGACGGCATCCACGGACACGATTGAAGCGCCCGCGGAGAGAAGCGCCGCAATGCCATCCGGACGAGTGTGCGCGCACGCCTGCCCGGACTGCGTCCGCAGACGGGCGGCCACATCGATGGGAGCGAATTCGGGCGCGGTGGCGACGCGCAAAACTCCACCTTCGACGAGGCGATGCATGAAGGGGAACGCGGGGCAGACAACGGCGGCATCGCAGTGGAACGCCGCGAGGGCGGCGGCGATTTCGAGGCCCGTATTGCCCCGCATGGTGGAATCGATCTTCTTGAAGACGCGATTCGCGGAACCGGCAGGGAACTCCGCCGCCAGAGCGAGCAGGGCGCGGCGGATCTCTTCTGGAGGGAGATCGCGGCTCTCCGTGCTGAGGGCGAGCACGCGCGCGCCGGGGGCGTTGGCGCCGGGCACAAGCAGGACGGTGGCCGCGAAATGCACGGCGGCGTCGCAAGCTCCCGTCAGGTCGTCGGCGAGCAGCAGGCAGTCCAGCGGTTTCCCGGGAGTTGGCATCGGAAGCTTCAATTTAGCGCAAGGAGGCGGCGCTGCGCTCACGCCCCAATCCGAGCCGCACCGTCAGGAGCTGTGAAACAATGCGCCCGCAGGCGGGCGTTGGCAGGCTGAAGCCTGCCCCACCATTGCAGGCAAGAAACTTGTTGTTGGTGGCGCAGGCGGTTTCGCCTGCGAACCGTGCATACTGAGAGGGTGCCCCGGAAAATCCCGCGCTTGCTTTGGGTGGTCCTCCCGCTGGCATACCTGGTCTACTTCTACGACTTGAGCGCGACGGGTTTGCTCGGGCCGGACGAACCAAGGTATGCGTCGATTGCGCGCGAGATGGCGCGCTCCGGCGATTGGATTACGCCGCGGCTTTGGGGCGCGCCGTGGTTCGAGAAACCGGCGCTGCTGTACTGGCTGAGCGGTCTGGGGTTTCGCCTGGGGCTCGGCACGGAACTGGCGCCGCGGTTGCCGGGCGCGCTGGCGGCGGTGGGGTTCCTGGCTTTCTATTGGTGGACGCTGCGGCGTGAATTCGGCTGCCGCGCGGCGTGGCTGGCCAGCCTGATTCTGGGCTCTAGCGGCATGTGGGTGGCGTATAGCCAGAATGGCGTAACGGACCTGCCGCTGACTGCTACCTTTTCGGCGGCGATGCTGCTGGCGCTGCCATGGGTGGCGCGGCGCGATACCCGGCAACTGCCGGCGGCGGCGGCGATGTTCGGGTTCGCGGTGCTGGCCAAGGGGTTGGTCCCGCTGGCGCTGGCTGCGCCTCTGCTGATGGGGCGTCACGTGCGGGACTGGCTGCACTGGCGCGTGGTAGCGCCGTTCCTGCTGGTGGCGCTCCCGTGGTACGCGCTGTGCTACTGGCGGAACGGGTGGACGTTTATCCACGAGTTCTTCGTGGTACAACATTTCTCGCGGGTCACTTCCCCCGCACTGATGCATGGACGGCCGGTGTGGTTCTACCTGCCGGTCCTGGTGGTGGGGCTGCTGCCCTGGACGCCACTGCTGGGGCTGGCGGCAGGGCGACGGGTCTTCCGGGACTCGCGGCGCGTATTCCTCGCCGTGTGGGTGCTGGCGGTGCTGGTACTCTTTTCCATCTCCATT
Organism: Bryobacterales bacterium; assembly: GCA_003136215.1. Taxonomy (GTDB): domain Bacteria; phylum Acidobacteriota; class Terriglobia; order Bryobacterales; family Bryobacteraceae; genus Solibacter. Next base: position 27,177 of record PLDO01000477.1, on the reverse strand, counting down.
AATAAGATGCCGGGGTATATTCTGCCGCTGCTGCCGGCAGCGGCGGCATTGATGGCGCTGGCGCTGGACGAAGCGGCCGACGCCCGCGCATGGCTAGCCGCCTGCGCCCTGCTGCTGGTGGCCTTTCCGATTACGGCGCAAGTGCTGCCGGCCGCGGTCCTGAACGGGCTCTCGCGCGCCTCATATCCGGCGTTTCAGCCAGTGTGGCTGGCCGCGGTGGCGTTGGCGCTGGCGGCGTGGCTGCTGGAAGCGCGCGGCAAGCGGGTGGCTGCCGTGCTGGCGGTGGCCGCGGGGGCAGCGCTGGGGATGGCCTATTTGAAGACCGTTGCCACGCCGGAACTGGACCGCCATGTCTCCGCCCGCGGTTTGTGGGGGGAGATCGGCGGGCGGGCGGGCGAGATTTGTATTGGGAGTGTCAAGCGCGATTGGAGATACGGGCTGAATTATTACTCCGTCACCCCGCTTCCGGATTGCGAGAAACAGCCGAAGGCGCTCCAGGTGCTGCCCTCGCCAGGTGGGGGCGCCCATTTGGAATCCGTTCCGTAGTGCGGGGCGTCCTAATGTGGGTAGGGTTGACCCGCACTGTCCGGACGGTGTACTCTCACACTTCCGGAACTGATTCATGATTCTGCCACAAAGTTATCCCGCGGTCTTGTTCTTGATGGTCCTGAGCTTGTTCTGCCTGGGATCATGGGCGAGCTTTTTCAAGTTCGCTGGAAAGTGGCGATTCGAGCTGTATTACCTCGATTTTGCCCTTGGGCTGATGTTGGCTTCGGTGATCTTCGCGTTCACCGTGGGCAATATCGGATACGACGGTTTCAATTTCATCGACGACTTGCAGCACGCCGGAAAGCGGCAGTGGCTGTACATCTTTATCGCCGGCCTGATTTTCAACCTCGGGAACATGCTGCTTATAGCGGCGGTCTCGGTATGCGGCCTGGCGGTGGCGTTTCCCATGGGAATGGGGATGGCGATGCTGCTGGGGAGTGGCCTTGGCATCGCCGGCCAGCCGGCGGGTAATGGGATGCTGCTCGGTTTGGGTTGCCTGTTGATTCTAACGTCGATTATCATCAACGCCGTATCCTACCGGATCATGGGGGTTGCGCGGCATGAAGCGCAGGCGCGTGCCGGGCTTGCCAAGAGCACACGGCGTCCGAGTCCGCTGAAGGGGATCGTTCTTGCCGTGGCGGCCGGCATGTTCCTTGGCGTATTCACTCCGCTGGTGGACAAGGCGCGGCAGGGCGACCTGGGGCTGGGACCCTACGCGTTGGGCGCTATTTTTGCGTTCGGCGTGTTTTTTTCAAGCTTCGTGTACGATATTTTCTTCATGAATCTGCCGGTGGAAGGCACGCCAGTGGAATTCGGCGGATATCTCAACGTCAGTCTGAAGCAGCACCTGATGGGACTCGTATCCGGCGTCATCTGGTACGCCGGCATCCTATCGGCGTGGCTGTGCGCCAGCGTTCCGGAGACGATTCAGGGCGAACCGGTGCTGCGCTTCGGGCTGGCTCAGGGATCGCCGGTCGTGGCGGCGCTGTGGGGCATAGTGGTGTTTCGCGAATTCAAGAACAGCGACATGCGCGTGAAGGTGCTGGGAACATTCATGCTGGTGCTGTTGCTTTGCGGCATAGCCATGATCGGCGCGGCGCCGATGTTTCTGCGCAAGGGCTAGACTACACGGGTCAGCCTGTCATCGTGATTCCCAGCTTTTCGTACCACGGGTGGGCGGATTGTATGGCCGCATTGACCGCGGTGATATTACGCACACCGTCGCGCTGCAACCATTCTTCCAGGGCCTTTAGCCCCTGCTTGGCGTACACCGGAATGCCGTCTTTCCAGGTGGCGCGCCCGCAGAGCACGCCGGAGTAGTCCGTACCCGCCTCGCCGGCGATGGCCAGCGATTCGATGAACTGGGCATTGCTCACGCCCGCCGACAGATAAATGAACGGTTTGGCGGCCATCGCCGCGGCTTCGCGGAAGTGCCGGCGCGCTTCCTCCCGCGTGTAGGCCTTCTGCCCCCGGTAAACCGCGCAGCCCTCGACGAATTCCGCATTGATGGGCACTTCCGCTTTCAGCACGTCCACGCGGAACTCGGCTCGCGAGAACACCTGCATGCACTGCTTGACGATCTCCGGCTTCTGGCGCGCGTACTCGAGGCCTTTTTCGTCGCCGCCCTTCGGATCGTAGCCCACGATTTCCAAAAAGAACGGGATCTCGTAGGTCTCGCACTCGGCGCCGATGCGCTCCATGAACGCATGCTTCACATCGTTGACGGCGGCGTCGTCGAACGGCGAGTAATAGATCAGGATCTTGACCGCGTCGGCGCCCCAATCCACCAGCCGCTTCACCGAAACATGCGGCAGCAGATCGGGGAGGCGGCCGGGGTGGGTAGTGTCGTAACCGGAGAGTTCGTAGGCCAGCAGCAGTCCGGCGTTGGGGGCGCGCGCGCGTCCGGCTTCGAGGCCGAACTCCGGGTCCAGCAGAATGGCGCTGGCATACGGCGTGAGAATGCGGCTCACCGCCACTTTGAATTCGCTCATCATGGCCGGCGTGATTTCGTGCACATCGACGCCGCGCCAGGTGGACAGGGCCTTCTGGAGATTGCCGCGCTGATCCATGGCGGTGGCGGCGATGACGCCGCGATCGTTGGCCAGCGCCTTCATGCGCTTCATCTTGCCGGCGGACAGGTGCACTGGGAATATTATGGCACGCGCGCTACAGCCGCATGGCTTTGTGGTAGCCCGTCATCTCCAGATAGCCCGCGCCGCGCGAAGTCCCGCGGTAGGTCACGGCGCCTTCCCAATAGCTGGGGCTCGACGCGTCTTGCGACACCAGTTCCTGGTTGTCCAGGGCGGCGGCGCACTCCAGCGCGAGGTGCAGCGAGGGCACGGTGATGCGCCAGCGGATGGGGTAGCGTCCGCGGGTTTGGGAACTGGTCCAGTAGTCGAGCGGCTGGAGTTGGAAATCCGCGTGTTTGAGGTGGGTGGCGCGGCCATCGGGAGCGATGTAGGTCCCCGACGAGTAGCTGTCGGGCGTGCCGTCGGCGTGGCGCAGTTGGAACAGCATCAGCTCCGCGCCGGAATCCAACTGGGCGCTGAACCAATCCCAGCCCTGCTGGCCGGGTTCCAACTGGTGGGTGAACCATTCGTGGTCCATCCAGGCCGCTCCCGCGACCTCGACGCCGTTCAGGGAGCCGGATACATCGAGGCGCGGGAAGGAGACGTAGTACGATGCCTTGCCCGCGCCGGCGGCCTTCTGGCTGACACCGTTCTCTCCGTGAATCACCGGCGGCGTGCGCGGAATGAGGCGCAGCGTGAAGCGAATTTCTTCGGCCACGGCGGTGAGCGTCTGAGCGCCGGTTGACGGGTCCCACTTCGCCTCCCAATTGCCGTTCCAGACGCGCGATTGGGCGGCGCGCGCGCCGGCCACGCCGGGACCCGAACGGTTGAGGCGCCGGTAGTAGCGGAAGCGCTGCCCGTCGATATCGGTCAGCGCGAGGTGCGCCAGATATAGGTCGTCGATGCGCCAGACGGAGGCGTTGGCCGGGTCACCCTTGGGATCGCCCTGGCGGAAGAAGACCAGTTCGAAGCCGTAACGGTGACCGTCCCGGGCGTGGACATTGCCCGTGTAATACCACCATTCGGTGCGGAAATCGGGGTGTTCGAAGTGGTCGCGCGGAAACTGGTACGCGTAGCCGGGCAACGCCTGCCGGTACTGCGGCGCCGCGGCCAGGAGGAACAGCAGCAGGATCTTCATGGGAGCGATTCGGGCGGACACGGAAGCGCCGCGTACCTGCATTCATTCTGGCATACGGACCGGCTTTGTTATCATGAATACACTCCAAAATGATCGTTGAGGCCAATACCGCACGGTTCGACTCCCTGGCTCTCGATAACGGCACAACGCTCGGGCCGGTCGACGTGGCATACGAGACCTATGGCGAATTGAACGCCGCGAAAACCAATGCCATCGTGGTGTTGCACGCATTCTCGGGCGATGCCCACGCGGCGGGCATCAGCGCCGAAACCGGCAAACCCGGCTGGTGGGACAACATGATCGGACCGGGCAAGGCGTTCGACACAAACCAGTATTTCGTGATTTGCTCCAACGTGCTGGGCGGCTGCCGCGGCACCACCGGACCCTCCTCGCTCAACCCCGCCACCGGCTGCCCGTACGCCATGTCGTTTCCGGTAATCACCATCGGCGACATGGTGCGTTTGCAGAAGATGCTGATCGATTCGTTCGGGATCCGGCGGCTGCTGTCGGTTTCCGGCGGATCGATGGGCGGCATGCAGGCGCTGGAGTGGGCGGCCGCCTACCCGGAAAGCGTGGTCAGCGCCATTCCGATCGCCGCCACCACGCGCCACAGCGCGCAGCAGATCGCGTTCAACGAAGTGGGCCGTCAGGCGATTATGGCGGACCCCGATTTCCACGAGGGCAGCTACTACGACAAGCAGCCCCCGGCGCGCGGGCTGGCGGTGGCGCGCATGGTGGGCCACATCACCTACATGAGCGACGACTCGATGCGCGAGAAGTTCGGCCGCCGCCTGCGCGGCAAGGAGAACTTCAGCTTCGGCTTCGACGTGGATTTCGAAGTGGAGAGCTACCTGCGCTATCGCGGCAGCCAGTTCGTCTACCGCTTCGACGCCAACTCTTACCTCTACATCACCAAGGCCATGGATTACTTCGACCTGACCAACGGTCACGGAACGCTGGCGGCGGCCCTGGAAAAAACGCAGGCCCGCTTCCTGGTGATCAGCTTCAGTTCGGACTGGCTCTACCCCAGCTATCAATCCCAGGAACTGGTGCGCGCGCTGCGCTCGCGCAATCGCGATGTGGCGTACGTGGAACTGCAATCCAACTACGGGCACGATTCCTTCCTGGTGGACGTGGCGGAGCAGACCGACCTGGTGCGCGGCTTTCTGGCCAGCACGTTCGAGAAGGCGCAATGAAAGCGGGATTCGTCCGCGAGCTGCTGGGCCGCAGCGATTACGCGATTATCGGCGAGATCGTGGAGCCCGATACCAAAGTGCTCGACCTGGGCTGCGGCGAAGGCGAGCTGCTGGAGTGGCTGGCATCCAACAAGGGCGTGGACGCGCGCGGCGTGGAAATCAGCGGCGCCAAAGTGCAGAAGGCGATCGCGCGCGGCGTGTCGGTGTTCCAATGCGATATCGACGAGGGGCTGGCGGACTATCCGGATCAGGCCTTCGATTACGTGATCCTCAGCCAGACGCTGCAGGAGACGCGCCATCCGCGCACGGTGCTGCGCGAGATGCTGCGCGTGGGGCGGCGGGCGATCGTGGCGTTTCCCAATTTCGGCCACTGGCGGGTGCGGCTCTCCATGCTCTTCAGCGGGCGCGCGCCGCGGACTTCGTTGTTTCCGTATGAGTGGTACGAATCGCCCAATATCCACTTCCTGACAGTGCACGATTTCGAGGCGCTGGCGGAGTTGGAATCGCTGGTGGTGGAACGGCGCTTCTTCCTGGCGGGCCATCACAAGGGGGAATTTCTGCCCAATCTGATGGCGGAGGTGGCGGTGTTCTTAGTGCGGCGGGGATAGGCGCGAATGCCCGCCTCAGGCGACGCGCAGAACCAGGCAGGTGATGTCGTCGTATTGGGGGGTGGCGCCGGCAAACCGGTCGACGGATTCGAAGATGCGGCTCAGGCTGGTCGCCGCATCGGCCGTCGCAAGCGCGGCCACCTGTCGGGCGAGGCGCTCCTCGCCGTACTCGGCACCCGATTCGTCGAGAGCTTCGATGACGCCATCCGTGTAGATATACAGGGCATCTCCGGAACCCAGTTCGGTGCGCCCACTCTCGTACCGGGACACGGTGAAAGCTCCCAGCGGGAGGCCGCCTTCTTTCAGGTACTCCAGGGCGCCGCCGCTTCGGAGCAGGATGGGAGGGTTGTGGCCGGCGTTCACCCAGATGAACGAGCGCGTCGACGTGTCCAATTCCGCGATGAACGCCGTGATCAAGTGCCTTCCGCCGCCGCTGCGCTCACACATGGCACGATTGAGTCTGGCGGCCAGCTCAACCAGGGGCACGGGGTCCACTGCGAGGGTATGGAATCCGGTCTGCACGGCGGCCATCAGCAGACCTGCCGGGATGCCTTTGCCGGCGACGTCGGCGACGATCAGCAGCAGCCGGGAATCGTTTGTGTTGGAGCGCAGGAACGCGTCATAGTAATCGCCGGCGACGGTGTTGGCCGCTTTGGTGGCGAAGGCGATATCGAGGCCGGGGAGCGTCGGGGGCCTCTCGGGGAGGAGCATCCGCTGGATGTCGCGCGCAATCTCCAGGTCGCGCTTGAGGCCTACGCGATCGGCCAACTCCAGCACCAGCAGCACCAGGAGGATAAGGGCCGCGGGCGTCGAATTGAATGAGATTCGCAAGCCGGCGCCGGGTAAGTTCTCAGTCGAGGGGAGCACCAACAGTACGACCGCGAGCAGGAGTAACAGGCGCCGTACCGGCGTGAGGCGGTTATACATCGCGCCCGCCACCGCGGAAAGAACCCGCCGGCGGCCTTTTCGCGCAGACCACTCCTCACTCAGGTTGCGGCCGGTTTCGGCTGAATAGAGGTTGAGGCTGCTGCGGGTTTCCCGCCGGAATTGGGACCAGAGCTGCTCGGCATTGAGGCCGTCACTGGTGCGTTGCCAGAACGCGCGAAGCTTCCCTTTGGCCATAGGCTGCAATCAGTGTACACCCCGCCCCTCCCTTGTTAAGTCGGGCCTTCCCTCAGCCTTCCAGCAGCGCCATGCGCGCCAGCCGGTCCAGACTGCCGGGCAGGTAGCGGCGGACATCCCGCGGGCAGAGCAAGCATGGGCGGGTTACGAATCGGTGCCTATCCGTACTTCAAGAGCCGTTATTAAGTTATGACCGAGCTTTACGAAACTGGGGCCTTGCTCCCGATGCAGCAAATCCACCCTTTGCGTGGTTCTGTAATGAGCTGAACGTCTGAGTAACCGGCATCCGTGAACAGTTCGCGATGCTCCTCGACGCTGAGGAGCGCCATACCTGTTTTTTCAGAGTATCTCTCCGCAGCTTTTGAAGTGAAGGCCTCTGCTCCCTTGTAGACTTCCGCGATGATGATCAGCCTACCACCGGGCTTCAGGACTCTCAAAACTTCGCGGAGATCCGTTGGCAAAGCAGGCCACCAGAAGTGCGTTTCGACCGCCGTGATGACATCAAAGGCGCCGTCTGAAAATGGCAACCGGGAGACGGACGCCTCCCGAACCTCAACGCGTGCGACATCGATCCATTGCTTGTTCGTTCGCATGGCCATAGCCACGCTCTCCGTCGAATGATCGATGCCATAGACCTTGCCTTGAGTGGCGATTGCAGCCAACTTGCTCACGGTTCTGCCTCCGCCGCAGCCTACATCCAGGATGATGTCATGTTTCCCTATCGAAGCCCGCGATAAGCCCCAATCTGTGACCTTGGAGTGGCGCGAATTCATATTCCGCAGAACCCATCGTCCCAGCCATCCAGTCGGGTTCTGGCATTGATTTACGCGTGAGTTTCTGCCGGTCATATCGGTTCACCCATCCAAAGATTCTACGCAGTGGGCCTCTTGATTGGCAACAACGGCCCCAGATGAATATGTCTTTCATGCGTAGGTGACCGACCTGCCAGCCGCGATCTTGGCATCCAAACTCGTCCGGGAGTCGCAGGCGGGTCCACCTTCACCGCGCCGCCATTAGGTTGACCGTGTCGGGCCTTCCCTCAGCCTTCCAGCAGCGCCATGCGCGCCAGCCAGTCCAGACTGGCGGGCAGGTACCGCCGGACATCCCGCGGACTCGGCATGCCCGCCGTACGCGACAGTTCGCGCGCGATTTGCTGGTGCGTGCGCGTGCCATCCAGCAGGCCCACCAGACGGCGCGCGACCGCGTCGAGTTCCACCGGGATATGGCATGCGTTCGTCACGTTGCCTCCGCCCGCCGCCTGATAGCGCGCCAGACGGCTGGCGCACGGCCTTTCGGTCACCGTCTCCTGGCAGGGGAAATCGTGGACGTGCAGGTTGACGCAGCCGGAGGAGAGCAGCGCAAAGAGGATCTCGCGCAGCAACTCCGCGTTTCCGGCGTACGGAATGAGCTCTTCGAACCGGGCGGGCAATGGCGCGGTGTCGTGTAAGGCCTGGGCGATGGCTTCCACCGGCTCTTCGGCGAAGACGGGCTCTGGCTGGTGCGCGCGGATGCGGCGTGCCCGCTTATTTTCGGAAAACAGGAATTCGTCCATGCGGGCCGCACCCGTCACGCGATCGAGTGGGATCTCCGCGCGGCACAGCAGCGTCTGGCGGAAGCGGCGCAGGTTCAGGAAATCCACATATTGCTCGCGCTCGATCACGTTCACGGCTTCCCCTGCCACTTGCTCGAAGGTGTTATGCGAGTCGGCTTCGCCCAGATATTGCAGGCCGTGGCGCTGCGCGTGCGCCGCGAATTCGCGGAACCATACGGGGTCGTTGACCGGCGCCAGATCGTCGTGAAACAGGACATCGTCGCCCTGCTCCATGAGGGACCGGGCCTCCGGGTGGTCGAGTTGCTCCAGCAGGCGGCGCGCCGCGGCGATGCGCTGTGCCGGGTCAACCAGGGTTCGCGTGTGATACAGCAGGATTTCGCGAATCATCTGGCGCGGGTACCGTCCCGGATACACGTTGTAGCTGACGAACGCCACACCCTGCGGCGCCAGGCACTGGCGGCAGACGGCCAGCAGGCGATCGCGCACATCCGCCGGGATCCAGGAGTAGAGCCCGTGGGCGAAGATATAGTCGAACTCGCCATCCCGGGCGGAAAGATGGCGCAGATCGGCCACGCGCAGATCGATGTTGTGGACGGCCAGTTCCGCGGCCATGGCGCCGGCGGCGGCGACGGGTCCGGCGGCGAGATCGATACCCGTGAAGCGGCTTTCCGGCAAATAGTACGCCAGCGGAATCAGGTTGGCGCCGTCGCCGCAGCCGATTTCAAGCACACGGCAGGCGGTGGGGGGCGCGGGCTTCATGCCGAAAAAAAGGGCGATCGCGGCCAGGCGGTCGGGATGGGTCTGCCGCCGCGGGAAGGTGCGATAGGCGACTTGATCGTACGGATTATCCACCAAGGTTCACCAACGTATCGGGCAACCGCTCCCTCACGGTCGCGGCTCCGATCAGAGCCGCGACCATGAGGGAGCGGTTGCCTCGGGACACGAAACCCTGCGGGCGAAACGGCATGCTAAGTGAACGTCATATCCCCTGGCGTGCGCCCGTTGGCGGCACACCAATCCAGATACACGCGCGCATAACTGGCGGTGATGTAGTCGGCCGCCTGGAACCCGAGCCGGCGGGCGGTGCGGTCGATCCAGTGCGGCGTGCCCTCCAATTCCAGGTAGACGCCGAGGGGGGTCTCATCCAGCATGGCTATACCGGCGCGCCGCGGCTGGCGGAATTCGGTGCGGTACTTTTCATAGCGGAACACGCCGCGGAAGCCCAGCCGCTCCACAATCGCCAGCATGGCCGCTGCGTTGTCGATCTTGAGCTCGAGTTCTTCCCGGCTCTTGTAGTTGCCGGGTTCGGGAACGCCCTTATAGGTGATGGTGGTGACCCTGCCGGCCTGCCGAATGCGCAGCAGGCTGGAAGAATTCCGCAGGATCTGTTGCGGCGTGTCGAATACCGTATTTTCCTCGAAAACGCGCGGCCGCGAGACCACGAAGCCGGCCTCGCGCAGCAGGCGGCGGGCGGAACGCGTGTCCTTCACCGCCAGCTTGATTTCCGTTTCGTGCGTGCTTTGTGACATGGGTATGATTACTGCGGGCGGTCACCCTGATGGTTATCGAGAAAGTCCTGGTCGATGGGCTTGCGGCCGCGGAAGCCTTCGTCCACGCCGTGCCAGAAGGTAATGCCGCTTTCGCCGAGTTTCCAGCACAGGTACACCTCCACGCCGCGGAACAGGGTCGGGAAATCGACCAGGCCGATGTCCAGGTCCTTCAGCAGGCATCCCGTCTCCAGCACCGCCTCGATACCCTCACGCAGCCGGGAAGCCGCGTCATCGCGCCGCGCCCGGGCATCGAGCGCGCGGTCGCGGTCCACCATCACCCCGCCCATCATCATCACGTGCTCGGTGAACTCGTGAATCACCTGTTCGGCATGCTGGTATTCGCCTTTGGCGTCCACTGCCTCGTGGAGCAGGCGGTCCACCGTGGGGATCAGGCCCTGCGCCTCCGCCAGCGTAAAGCGTTTCGCCATGTCGGGCCGATTATACCAACGAGGCCGGCGCCGGAACAGCGCCGGCAACCGCGGGTACGACAGCCCCGGCATAATGCGTATCGACGTATGCGTTCAGAATCTCCAGGAATTCAGCGACAATCCGGTCGCCCTTGAGCGTGGTCATCAGGCGGCCATCCACATAAACCGGGGCCTTGGGCTCCTCAAAAGTGCCGGGCAGCGAAATCCCGATATTGGAGTGCTTGCTCTCGCCGGGACCATTCACCACGCAGCCCATCACGGCGACTTTCATGGTCTCGACGCCGGGATGGCCGGCCTTCCAGCGCGGCATCTGCTGGCGCAGGTAGGTCTGGATTTCGTCCGCCATTTCCTGGAAGAACGTGCTGGTGGTGCGCCCGCAGCCCGGGCAGGCCGTGACCTGCGGCGTGAAACTGCGGATGCCGAGCGATTGCAGAATCTGCTGGGAGACCATCACTTCCTCCGTGCGGTCGCCGTTGGGCATCGGCGTCAACGACGTGCGGATGGTGTCGCCGATGCCGTCCTGCAACACCGGCGCCAGCGCGGCGGTGGTCGCCACGATTCCCTTGCTGCCCAGGCCGGCTTCGGTAAGTCCCAGGTGCAGCGGGTAATCGCAAACCGCGGCCAGCGCGCGGTACACGTCGATCAGGTCCTGCACCCCGCTGACCTTGGCGCTCAGGATGATGCGGTCGTGCGCCAGCCCGTGACGTTCGGCGGCGTGCGCCGATTCGAGCGCGCTCGCCACCATGGCGTCCAGGGTGACGTCGCGCGCGTCCTTGGGCTCCGGCAGCCGCGAATTCTGGTCCATCATCCGCGTGAGCAGCGACGCATCGAGCGAGCCCCAATTGACGCCGATGCGCACGGGCTTGCCGTTCTCGATGGCCACTTCGATCATGGTGCGGAAATTGTCGTCGGTCTTGCGCCCGATATCGGAGTTGCCCGGATTGATGCGGTACTTGGCCAGCGCGCGCGCGCACTCCGGGTACTTCTTCAACAGCAGGTGGCCGTTGTAGTGGAAATCGCCGATGATGGGCACAGGGACGCCGAAAGCCGCGCACGCGTCTACAATCCGTGGCACCGCCGCGGCGGCGGCTTCGGTGTTCACCGTGACGCGAACCAGTTCCGAACCGGCGCGCGCCAGCGCCATCACCTGATTGACCGTGGATGCCACGTCGGCGGTATCGGTGTTGGTCATCGACTGGACGACGATGGCGTGCGTTCCCCCGACTTTCACGCCACCCACATCGACTACTACCGCCTTGCGGCGCGGTTTTACTGCCATGAAATCCCCTCCGCTGTGAAACTTCTATCTTAACATTCGGGGGTACGCCGACTAATCAAGCCGTGTACTTGACGCGGAGTCGCGGAGGTAGGGAACGAGTCCGGCGGCTTCCATCGAACTTGTTTTGCCCTTTGCTTTTCTCCGCGTTTTCCTCAGCGTCTCCGCGTCTCCGCGTCAAGTACACAACTTGATTGGCTCCACGCCCACCGCTTAGCGCGCGGTAAGATCGAATCATGCGCATCCTTCTCTTCAGCGGCAAAGGAGGCGTCGGGAAAACCAGTCTTGCCGCGGCTACCGGCCTGGAGCTTTCCCGCCTGGGCTATCGCACCCTGGTGATGAGCGTCGATCCGGCGCACAGCCTGGCCGACGCATTCGACCTCGAAACCAACCTCTTCCACGAAAAAACAGGCGACCCATATTCCATCGACGAAAAGCTGGCCATTCACGAGGTCAATATCCAAAAGGAAATCAAACGCCACTGGCGCGAAATTTCGGCTTACGTCACCAGCGTGCTGCGCACCACCGGGATCAACGACGTGGAGGCCGAAGAACTGGCCATCCTGCCCGGCATGGAAGAGCTCAGCGCCCTGATGTACGTCAACCAGTTCCGCCGCGAGGAGCGCTACGACGTGATCGTGCTGGATTGCGCCCCCACCGCCGAGTCGATGCGCTTCGTCAGCATGCCGACCACGCTGGAGTGGTACATGAAGCACATCTTCCCCTTCCAGCGCAGCTTGTTGAAGGCGGTGCGCCCGCTGGCCAACCGCGTCTCCCCCGTGGAGCTTCCCACCGACAGCTATTTCGCCAACGTCAAAGACCTGTTCGGACGGCTGGACGGCATCGGCGACCTGCTGGAAGATCCGCGGATCACCAGCGTGCGCCTGGTCACCAATCCGGAGCGCATGGTGCTGCGCGAGACCCAGCGAGCGTTTGTTTACTTCTCGCTGCACGGCCTGGCGGTGGACGGCGTGATTGTCAACCGCGTCCTGCCGGCGGAAGTCACCGACCAGTACTTTCAGGAATGGCGCGTCTCGCAGGGCCGCATTCTGGAAGAGATCGACCGGTATTTCGCCCCGGTGCCGGTCAAGCGCGTCCCCCTGTTCACCCACGAAGTGCTGGGCCGCGAACGCCTGGAGGAACTGGCGCGCAGTCTCTACGACGGCAAGGAGGACCCCGCCGCCGTTACCCGCACCGAGGCGCCGTTCGCCTTCACCAAGTCCGCCGACGGCCACTACCAGGTGCGGTTGCAACTTCCCTTTGCCGCCAAGGGCGAGATCGGCCTGTTCAAGAAAGGCGACGAACTGGTAGTGGAGATTGGCACCCTGCGCCGCCACATCGGCCTGCCGGCCTCGATGGCGGGACTTTCGCCCGGGCACGCGAAGTTAGAGAATAAGGTACTGACCGTGGAAATGAAGGAGACCTAAGATGGAAGAAAAAACCGCCGCTAGTGGAACTCACTCTCACGCCGAGGGCTGCTTCTTCTGCGACACCGCGATGCCGATGCTGGAACACATGGTGAGCGAAGCCACGCGCGACCACTTCCGCAATTCGCGCGTGGAGTTTCTCAAGGGACTGCGCAGCCTGCTCGACGAACGCATCGCCCACCTGGCGCGTGAAGAGTCCAAAGGCACGCACGTGACGGTGGAATAGCCGGTAGGAGGTGGGACAGACGATCGCCTTCTGTCGTCTGTTGGGATGGGCCTGCGGCCCGCGAAAGCTGATGAAAAATGGTGGGGCACTGCTTGAGCGAAGCATGACAGACCACGCAAGCGATGGTCTGTCCCACCTGTCTACTTGAGCACCGTCAGCTTGATATTCCGGAACGTGATCTCGTGGCCCTCGGCCTCGAGCCCGATATGCCCCTTGCGCAAGGCGATTCCGGCGATTTCGTTGACCGCGGCGCCATTCACCGAGAGCGTGATCTTGTCCCCCTGCACGCGAATCTCGTAGTGGTTCCATTCGCCCGCCGGCTTGATGCGGTTCTCTTTCATCTCCTTCATGAGATTGAAGCGCTGCAAGGCGCCGTCCGCAAAGTTGACGCCGAACAGGTATCCGCCGGTGGGGCCGGTCTGCGCCTGCACCCACAACTCGCCCCACGGCGAGAGCCGGATGCCGATGCCGCTGTTGTACTTGACGTCGGCGCCCTTGGGGGTGAAGCGGAAGTCCACTTCGAGGATATAATCGCCGAGCACCTGGTCGTAGCGCAGCCACTCGTGTCCGCCATCACCCGTGCAGATCAGGGCCTTTTGGGCGGAGTCGACGCGCCATTGCAGCTTGGGCTTCAACCCGTCCGTCGCCGGAATGGCGATGCGGGTCCAGCCTTTCAGGGACTCGTCGGGCAGGAGGTCGACGGACTGGGCCGGTAGCAGGGCAGTCGCCAGAGAGCAGAGTAATAGAACGCGTGCGAGCAGCATGCCGCCATAGTAACGCCCTGCGCACCCGAAATGGCGGTGGCGCACTACTCCCCGCGCAGCGCCACGGCGGGGTCGATACGAGCCGCGCGCACGCCCGCCGCAATCCAAGTATGCTGTTAAGAGGATGATAATATCTCATACGTTTCGCGTCGCCCTCGTTCCGGGCCTGATTGCGGCCGCCTGCCTGTGCTGGGCCGCCTCCAAACCGAAGCCGCTCTCCTCCTACGATCCCGAGGCCAAAGCCTTGTTGGCGAAGATGACCCTCGACGAAAAGATCGGCCAGATGACGCAGCCCGAGCAGAACGAGCTGAAGGACCCGGCCGACGTCGAGAAATATTTCGTCGGTTCGGTGCTCTCCGGCGGCAGCAGCGACCCCAAGGAAGGCAACAGCCTGAAGGCGTGGACCGATCTCTACGACCGCTTGCAGGCGCGCACCCAGAACACGCGCCTCAAGATCCCCCTGCTCTACGGCATCGACGCCGTGCACGGGCACAACAACGTGCTCGACGCGGTCATTTTCCCGCACAATATCGGGCTCGGCTGCACGCGCAACCCCAAGCTGATCGAGCAGGTGACCAGGGTCACCGCGGAGGAGATCCGCGCCAGCGGGATTCAGTGGGCCTTCGGTCCATGCGTCACCGTCCCGCAGGATATCCGCTGGGGCCGCACCTATGAAGGCTTCTCCGAAGACCCGAAACTGGTGCGCGAACTCGCCGGCCCGGCGGTGCGCGGCTTCCAGGGCGCCGGCCTCGGCGATCCGCTCGGCGTGCTGGCCTGCGCCAAGCACTACGTGGGCGATGGCGGCACCGCGTACGGCTCCACCAAGACCGGTCTCGATCAGGGCGATATGAAGGTCGATGAAGCCACTCTGCGCCGCGTCCACCTGCAGGGTTACATCACGGCGATTGAGGCGGGCGTGGGCTCCATCATGCCATCCTACAGCAGCTGGAACGGCGTCAAGTGCTCGGCCAGCAAGCGCCTGCTCACGGACATCCTCAAGGACGAGATGGGTTTCCAGGGCTTCCTGATTTCGGACTACAACGCCATCGACCAGATCACCAAGGACTTCAAGGAAGCCGTCGGCATTTCGATCAACGCCGGCATGGATATGGCGATGGTGCCGGTTCGCTACAAGGAGTACATCACCGACCTCAAAGCGCTGGTCAACGAAGGCAAGGTTCCCATGTCGCGCATCGACGATGCGGTCTTGCGCATTCTGCGCGTCAAGTTCGCCATGGGAATGATGGACCCCAAGCGCAGCCAGTTGGCCGACCGCGGGCTGCAGAAGAGCTTCGGCTCGCCCGAGCATCGCGCCGTGGCGCGCCAGGCGGTGCGCGAGTCGCTGGTGCTGCTCAAGAACGACGGCAAGGTGCTGCCGCTTTCCAAGAAGGCCGCGCGCCTGCACATCGCCGGCAAGAACGCCGACGATATCGGCAACCAGTGCGGCGGCTGGACTATCGACTGGCAGGGCAGGAGCGGCGACGTCACCACTGGCGGCACCACCATCCTCGCCGCGATCAGGAACACGGTGTCCAAGGACACCAAGATCACCTTCTCCAAGGACGGCTCGGGGGCGGCGGGCGCCACCGTGGGAGTGGTGGTGATTGGCGAAACGCCTTACGCGGAAATGAAGGGCGACCGCGCCGACCTCGCCCTCGCGCCGGAAGATATCGCCGCCGTGAAAACCATGAAAGCGGCGGGCATTCCAGTGGTGGTGGTATTAGTCTCCGGACGTCCCATGATCCTGGGCGACGTGCTCGGCGAGGCCAGCGCCGTGGTGGCTGCCTGGCTGCCGGGCACCGAAGGTCAGGGCGTGGCCGACGTGCTCTTCGGAGATTACAAGCCCACCGGCAAACTCTCCTTCACCTGGCCGAAAGCGGTCGGCAAAGGCACCGCCGATCCGCTGTTCGCTTACGGGTACGGCTTGAAATACTGACGGAAGACGCGCAGCTCAGCCAATTCGACGGGCGGTGATAGAGTGTTAGGAGGCTCCGGCTCCAATACTCTCACGGAATGAAACATTGCGGACTCTGCCACACAGATCCGGCAGGGTACTTAGGAGATTGTCATGAAGAAGCTCATCCCCTGGATGGTAGCTCTGGCTGCGTTGTCGGGACACGCGCAGCCTGCTCAAGACTTGACCGGCACCTGGCAGGGCACATTGGTCGTACCCGGCGGCAAAGAAGTGCGGCTGGTCATCAAGGTCACCAAGGGCGAGGGGAGCGCCATGCGCGGCGTCTTCTATAGTATCGACCAGGGAGGCCAGAGCATCCCGGTCAACCCGGTCACGCTGCAAGGCTCGGCCGTGAAAATGTCGATACCCGGCATCGGGGGCTCCTATGAGGGAAAGCTGGAAGCCGACGCCGACTCGATCACGGGGAGCTTTAAGCAGGGACCCGCGCCCCTGCCCCTGAACCTCAAGCGTGCCACAGCCACCACCGCCTGGGCGATTCCCGAACCGCCGCCGCCGCCGAAACCGATGGCCGCCGATGCCACTCCGGAGTTCGAAGTCGCCACCATCAAACCCGCCACGCCAGACCGGCAGGGCAAGGGATTCATGGTCAGGGGCCGCCAGTTTTCCACCGTCAATACATCCCTCGCCGATCTCATCACCTTCGCCTACGGCATTCATGCCAAGCAGATCATTGGCGCGCCGGCTTGGGTCGACACGGAGAAGTTCGATTTGGCGGCGCAGCCCAACGGGGAGGGTCAGCCCAACGACAAGCAGTGGAAGGCCATGGTTCAAAAGCTGCTGGCGGACCGCTTCAAGCTCGCCTTCCATCGCGATAAGAAAGAACTCTCGGTGTACGCCATTGTGGTCGGCAAGAACGGGCCCAAGCTCACCAAGAGCGAAAGCACGGGCAACCTTCCCGGTCTGTTCTTCCGTGGGCTCGGAAACCTGCCTGCCATCAACGCCACCATGGCGGATTTCGCCGGCGTGATGCAGAGCGCCGTGCTCGACCGTCCGGTAGTGGACCAGACGGGAATTACAGGGAGGTGGGACTTCACCCTGCTCTGGACGCCGGACGAGTTTCAGTTCGGCGGCATTGGGGTCAAACCGCCGCCGCCCCCCGCCAACAATGCCGCCGCGCCTCCGGATTTGTTCACCGCGTTCCAGGAGCAGCTGGGTCTGAAGCTCGAATCCACTAAGGCACAGGCAGAGGTCTTCGTGATCGATAAGGTCGCCAAGCCGAGCGAAAACTAAGAGGGACAGGCCGGGAGGCCTGTCCTACGTTGGGGTTACGGCACCAGCATCACGGATGTCTGCCAGAAGGCCGCCGCTTGCGCGTTCGGATCGAGCACGGTCACCTGCAGACGATACTCGCCGGTGGCCAGTTTATCGATCGGAATGCTGAGCTTGACCGGCATCGTGTTCAAGCGGCTGGCCACGTGCTCGGCGACGGTTACCGGCACGGTTTCAAACGCCTTGGCGTCTCCGCGGTAGAACGTCACGAAGGCAGCCAGCGGATGCGGAGGCTGGGCGCCCTGCTGATAGGCCTGCAGGTATACGAACATCGGTTTGGTCTTGCGGAACACGCGGGTGACGCTCGGGATCAGCTTCTGGCCTTCCTGCACCAGCGGATTGACGCTGTCCAGCACCTGGCTTTTTTCTTTGTCCCTGATTGCATTGAAGAGGGCGTCGTCCAGCTGGACGCGCTGGCTGCTGAGAACCACGGAGCTGATGGCGATTTTCGAATCCGCGGCATCGGGCTTGGGGTTCAGATTGGGAATATTCACCGACGTTTCGTAGGTGCCGATGCGTCCGGTCTCGGCGTCGCGCGCCAGGAACTTGATCCGGTAGTTGCCTGGCATCACGGTGAAGCCCGTATCGTAGGTAATCGGCCGCGTGGCAAGTTCAGCGGCAGTGGCATCGCTCAGCTTGATGTCGATCTTGTCGCGCACGTTGTTGGCCGGCCCGCCGCTGCGAATCTCGCCCATGAAATCGATCAGCGTATGCTCCGCGCCGCCGTGCTTGGCAAGCACCAGCTCGCTGCCCGGAATCTTGATGGCGATGGGCAGGAAATATTCGGCGCGATTCAACTGAAAGTAATTCACTTCCATCGCCATGGTAAGTTCCGTAATCGGGTCGCCCAACATGAATGCATCTTCCAGCTGCCGCTCTTTGTCGGTGGCGGTGAACTTCTTGAACTCTTTGCCGGCGAAGTAGCTGCCGCGGTAGTCGAGTTCGGCGGAGAGTTCACCGTTGAGCGTGATCTTGACCTTGCGCACCCTGCCGTCCAGGGCTGCGTTGGAAGTGTAGTAGCCCAACACGTAGTAGCTGACGATGGCTTTCTGCGCTTGCACGATGCCCAGACTCAGGTCGTTGGCATCGAGCAGCGCCTTGCCGCCGGTGTCCGCCGCCAGCGTCCAGAGCGTATCCTGCGTGTGCTGCAGGTTGGAAATGGCGGTCATCGCCGTGGCGCCGGTGTACGCGCCAATTCCGCCCGGCGACGCGCGCGTGGCGTCACCCATCGGCGCCGAGGCCACCAGACCGCGCGCGTCCACCGTAAAGAACGAGACTCCTGCCCGCGTGGCCGCATTGATGGTGGCGCGCAGTTGCGCGGAATTGTCCGTGCCGTGCAGACGAAGTCCGCTGGCGAAGTAGATGAGCGACTTCTTCTCGTTGAGCGTCCCCAGCATCTTGGCGGCTGTCTGTAGCGCGGAAAGCTGGCGGTCCGTGCGAAAGATGGCGAACTCTCCCCCGCTCTGGCCGAACGCGCCGTCGATCACCGGCTCGGGCACGCTTTCGTCTTCGCCGACGATCATGGTTTGCAGCGTGGACAGCAGGAGTTCGCGATCACCCGTGAAGTCCTGGTGGATCATGACCTCGCCTCCCGCATACACCATGATGGCCATCAGATCGGCGGGCGTCATGCTCTTGCGAATGAAGCTCTGCGCCGCGCCAATCGCGCGCGACTGGTCCGCCGGAGGCATGGCCGTCATGTCGAAGTACAGCGCCAGCAGGCGCCGGTCGGCATATTTGAGGTCCAGCGGACGCTCCGCCGCAATCTGCGTGTGCGCCAGGCGCGGGATGGCAGCCACCCGGTCTACCAGAGTGGGCGCGGGCCGGATCTCCTCGAGCTTCTGAAACTCCAGGAATGCAACCGTTTGGGGTATGCCGTTCTCCGTAACCGTAAAATCCTTCGCGGTCAGGCCCTCCACCGGCTTGCCGCTCTTATCCTTCACCGTCACCTGTTCCACTACCAGCCGCGTCTCGGAGTGGAAGACGACCGGATCTTGAGGCGCCGCCGCGGCCTGCTGCGCGGCAGCGGGGAGGGCGGCGAACAGCAACAGCGGAAGGAGTCGGCGCATGGTTAGAACCTCACCCGCAGATTTGTCTGCAGAGTCCGCATCGCCCCGGCGGGATTCGGCAGGCCGAATTGCGCGCTGCCGATGACGGTGTTCCAACTGGGAAACACCGGATGATTGAGCGCGTTGCTGGCGTCCACCCGTAGATCGGCGGTCAGACGGTCGCCCCAGCGGAACGTGCGCCCGGCGGAGGCGTTCAGGCTGAACTGCGCGGGGCCGGTGATGGAGTTGCGCCCCGCATTGCCCCACTGGCCCGATGCGGGCGCCGCAAAAGCCCCGGGGTTCAGGTGGAGTCCGTCAGGCGCGTCATAGGGGTCCGCGCCGGTGTAGTTGGCGCGGATGCTGCCGGTGACTCCGGTGCCTTCGACGGATGAGAAGGAGGTTGGAGTAAGCGGCAGGCCGGTGCCGAAATTAACCTGGGTGACGACCGTCCATTCGCGGAGAAGAGCTCCTGTGCGGCCGGTCAGGAATCCGCCGGCGCCGGCTCCGGTGGTGTATTGCGCCTGAAACGTGGCCACCTGGCGCTGGTCGAAGTTGGAGCGTCCCCTTTCGGCGCGCAGGTCGAGCCAGTTCTGCGCGATCAGGTAGCCACTGCCGCCCAACGCGGCGTCGTCCAGGCTTTTCGCCCAGGTGTATTGCACCTCGGCCGCGAGACCCTGGCGCAGGCGGCGGCGCAACTGGAATGTTCCGGCCTGGCGGGTGGAATCGCCGTTCGACGTCATATAGGAAAAGCCGCTCGGGCAAGCGGCGCAGGGGTTCAGCGCGCCGGCCGGGTATGTGTTCGGCAGGAACTGCTGCACGGAACGAGTGCCTTTGATACCGAAATACGTCGCCACCATCTGCAGGCCGAATTTCAGATCGCGCTGCGCCGAGACCTGCCAGTTCTGTGCGTAACCGTCGCGGAACCTCGGGTCGATCGCGAAGGTGGTGGCCAGGATGTTAGGCGAACCGTGGAACCCGTCCGCCAGCGTCAGCGGATTTTCCGCGCTGTTCTGCACGCGCAGGCTGGTGGAAAGCGGAGCCTGCTGGGCCATTTGCGTCGCGATGGACTGATAGAGCGGGTTGTCGTAGTAGACGCCATAACCGCCGCGCACGATCATGGTTGACGCGGCGAACGGCCGCCAGGCGAAACCAAGACGCGGCGCAATGTTGTTCCGGTCGGCCTGGATGAGCGGGCCCGCGGTTTGCGCCACCAACGGAACGGCCGTAGCGAAGTGGTTCGCCACCTCCAGATTCACCAGCCGTCCGTAGAGTTCCGCGATCGGCGCGTTGTACTCGTAGCGCACGCCGAGGGTCAGCGAGAAACCGGAGCGAAAGCGCCAGTCGTCGGAGATGTAGGCATCCCACGAGTTCGCGCGGAAGTACTTGTCGGCGTTGCCAAATGCAATCGACGCGGTGTCCGGCACGCCGAACATGAATCCCGCGAGGTCGCTGCCGGCCGCGGCTCCGGTGAACGTGAACGTGCCGCTTGGATCCTGCTGGGAGAGTATGTTCCATTGCTGGCGGCGGAATTCAACCCCGGTGGTGACGCTGTGGCTGCGGCGGGACCGGAAGACTTCGGCCGAAACCCCCTGCGTCTGGTTGTGCGTGGAGGAATACTGGGCTTCGCCCAGCGCCGCGATGCCATTGGCGAAGTTGAGGGTAGGCGGACCCCAATCGAGCGGGTCCTGATAGTTGCCGGTGATGCCCGCGGCGCCGGAGACATTGAAGCGCTGCGCGAAGAACGGCACGTTGCGCGCGGAGTTGCGGGTGAACTGGTATCCCAGGTTGACGAAGAATTGCGAGCTGAAGATGTGACGCCAGTTGACCGTGGCCGCGTCGGTCAGCTGGCTGCCGGTTGCCAGGAATCCGAAGAGATTGGGATTGTCGCTGCGCGAGCTCTGCAATTGCAGCGTGCCGGAGAGATTGTCTTTCCGGCCCAACTGCCGGACGGCGCGGAACTGCAGGCTGTCCTGATGAAGATGGCTGACCACGGGCACCTGGAAGTTGTAGCGGGCCTGCCCGGGGAAGTTCGGCAGGGGATAGAGGTTGAGCAGCGCTTGCGCCTGCGGGCTGATGCTGCTCTGCGGGATTCGATTGCCCGGCACCGGGATGCCCGTCGCCGGGTCGATCACCGGTACGGGCTGACCTTGTGGAGTGAGGGTCTGCGAAAAATCGCCCTGGCGTTCGGCGGCCGTGGGCATGAGCGCGGATTGCGTGGCTACGTTGGAGTTGCGCGTCCATTGGTAGTTCAGCGTGAACTGCGGCCCGTTGCGCAGCAGGCCGGGGATGCGGATGGGGCCGCCCAGCGTGGCCAGTCCCGTAAATCGGTTATACCCGAGGCGCGGAGTGTCCTGCCCGGTGAGCGAATATGGGCGCGCATCGGTGCGCGAGTTGTCCAGAATGAACCCGAAGTTGCCGTTGTAGCGCCACTTTCCGGGCGCGCGGTTGTTGCCGAAAGCCGGCACCTGGCTGAAGGGTGAACTGGCCGCGTTATTGGCGCTTCCGTTGACCAGGAAGCCGTCGGCGGCGCGCCGGGAAACGTCCGCGGAGATTTCCGTCTCGGCCACCGGAGCGTTCGATGCGCTGACTTCCGCACGCTGAAACCCCGACGTTGTGTTGGTGGCGGGGGGCAGCGCGACCTTCGGCGGATGCTTGATGGCGGCCTTCGGCGACTCGGCCGCGCGCACCTCCGCATTCGCGCCCGCATCGGTGATCTTGGCCAGCGGCAAGATCGCCAGGTTCCATTCCACGGAGCCGGGCGATTGCACCTCGCGCTCGGCGGAAGCGAACCCGCGCATTTCCACTTTGATGGTCCACTTGCCATCGGCGAGATCGGGAAATACGTAGGCGCCTTGCAGATCGGTAAGCGTCGCGACCGTCTTGTCGCCCTGCCGCGCCGTTACGGCGGCTCCGGGCACCGGCAGCGTCCCGAGCTTGACCACACCTCGATGCTCGCCGGCGGTAAGCATGCCGGCGGCGAGAAACGCGATGATCAGACGCCGCATCCGAGTGCGATCCAAAACGAGCCTCTTGCCATTATCCTCCGGGGTGGCAGGCGGTCCGCAAGTGCGCCTCGCAGTGCCAAACAGGCGGCTGTGGGGTCGGCAACCATCGGAAGCCTGGTGGTTGGCCAAGCCGCACGGAAACGGATCGGGAACGATACAAGCCGGCTTGTGCCCGCCCACCGGCCGGCGCCGCGGACTTCAGTCGCGGTCCAGGACCAGGACGCCGAGTTCGGGATCGGCCACGAATTCCGTAATCCGGACGGCCTCGCGCCGCAGGACCCGCTCGGCATCCCTCGTCGGGTGCGTCCAGCGCCGGAGCCACACCACCTTGGGAGGGGGCCCGATTGTTGTGGCGAGTTCGTAGAAGTCGGAGTCGGTGCTCACGATGACGAAGTTCCCCGCCTTGGCAAACTCCCATATCTCGCGATCCGGACTTTCCAGCAAGTCGGCCTCTGCAACGTGAGCCGACGCCGGATATAGCTCAGCGAGCCTTACGACCAGTTTGCGCGAGAGATTCTCGTCAAATAGCAGTTTCACAGAGCCACGCGCCGGCCCATCCTGGCGGCGAACTCGTAAACCGCACGAAAATCATCCGCTTCCAGTTCCGGGTAGTCATCGAGGATCTGCCGTTCCGTCATGCCCGCGGCGAGCCAACTCAACACATCCCATACCGTGATGCGCAACCCGCGGACACACGGCTGGCCGGAGCGTTTCCCTGGCTCGATCGTGATGCGGGCCGGCATGCCTCAAGCATATCACCGGCGCTGCAACGAGGCACTTTGAGGGCCGCAACCGCTGTAGCCAGGCGTCCCCAGTGCCGGCGTTTCCCGCCCCTCTCAGAGATCGTCGAATTCCAGCAGGTGCCCCATCTTTTCCCGCTTGGTGCGGAGATAGGCGAGGCGCGTATCCACCACATCCGCCAGGCAGGGAACGCGTTCCACCACCTGCACGCCGGCCTTCTCCACGGCTTCCACTTTTTCGGGGTTGTTCGACATCAGGCGGACCGCTTTCAGGCCGAAGAACTGGAGGATGGCGCCCGGAAGTTCGTAATTGCGCAGGTCGCTATCGAAGCCGAGTTGCTGGTTGGCTTCGATGGTGTCGGCGCCCTGATCCTGCAGTTCGTAGGCGCGGAGTTTGTTGAGCAGGCCGATGCCGCGGCCTTCCTGGAGTTCGTAGATCAGCAGGCCGCCGCCTTCCCGGGCGATGCTGGTAATGGCGATTTCGAGCTGCGCCCGGCAATCGCAGCGCAGGCTGTGGAACACGTCCCCGGTGAGGCACTGCGAGTGGATACGCACCAGCGGGGGGGCCGCATCGGTGAAGTCGCCCATTTTGAGCACCACGGCTTCCTCGGTGCCCGTGCCGTCGCCGGCTGGGGCTTCGAAACCGAAGATCCGGAATACGCCGAATTCAGTGGGAAAGTCCGCTTCAGCCACTTTCGTGAGCTTCGGCGAAGGGGATTTGTTCATGCTGACTGTTAGGAACCCTTACTGCTTTTATTATAATAGTTTCCGGCACTGAATGCTGGAAAGCTACTTCCCCCTGCTGGTCAAACTCGCCGCCATGGCCTCCCTGGCGAGCGTGCTGGCGCGGTCCAACAGCTTCAAGAATCTTCTCATGGGGGAGACGCGGACGCTGCGCCAGCGGGTGGTCCTTTCCCTGTGGCTGGGCAGCGCCTTCGGATTGAGCGTGGCCATCCGCGTCTTCAGCAAAAGCTACCCGGCGGCCGACCTCGGCCTGGAAGGCTCCCTGATCGCCGGCATCCTCGGCGGATATGTCACCGGACTGACGTCGGGTGTCCTGATATCGCTGCCGGCCATGCTCAACCCTTCCGGCGGCGAACAGATGACCATGCCCCTCCTCGCCGCGGTAGGCGTGCTCGGCGGGGTGCTGCGCGACCTGGCGCCGGATACCGATGAGATCTGGCGATTCACTCCGTTCTTCGATCTCAACGTCTACCGTTTCTTCAAAGAGAAGCGCAATCACCGGCGCACGGCATTTCACCTGGAATTCACCGCCGGGATTCTGGTGGCGGAGTTCCTGCGGCAGTTGATGGATGGCTGGAGAATCTTCTCCCTGAACCCGCCCGGAAGCCATCTGCCCGCCTTAACCTGGGCGGCGATCTACGCATCCGCCCTGTTCGCCGTGGCCATCCCGCTGAAAATCTGGAATAACACCCGCAACGAAAAAAAACTTGAGGAGCAGGAGCGGTTGCTGGCGGAAGCGCGGTTGGCCGCGCTGACCAGCCAGATCAACCCCCATTTTCTGTTCAACACGCTGAACTCGGTGTCTTCGTTGATCCGCACGGACCCCAGCCAGGCGCGTGTCATGGTGGTGCGGCTCAGCAAAGTCCTGCGACGCCTGCTTCGCAAACACGAGAATTTCAGCACACTGCGCGACGAACTGAGCTTCATTGACGACTACCTGGCGATCGAGGTAGTGCGTTTCGGCGACAAACTCCGCTTTGAACGGGACGTGGCGGAGGATACCTTGGATATGCTGGTCCCCAGCATGCTCCTGCAACCGCTGGTGGAGAATTCCATCAAGCACGGTTTAAGGAGTAAGGTGGAGGGAGGTACCATCCGGATTCGGACCTATCGCACGGGGAGCCGGTTGCATCTGCTGGTGGAGGACGACGGAGTGGGCATCCCGGAAGAAAAACTGGCCACGCTCCTGGACCGGGGAATCGGCGTGAATAATGTGCACGAACGGCTGAAAGTCCTGTTCGGCACGGATTACCGCATGTGGATCGACAGCGAGCCGGGCAAGGGCGCGCGCATCCAGATCGAAGTGCCGGAGTTGCAGAGTGCGCAGACTGTCTAAGGAGCGATTTTGAACAGACTGGAAGAAACCACGATCGCCTGGCCGGTGAACGGCATGCCCCATACGCTGGCGGATCGGACCCGGCGCGTGTACGACCGGCTGGCGGCGGTATACCCGGTATCGACCATGTTCTTCCACTCGCGGGCGCATCGCTACGCGCTCGGGGCGAGCGGGCTTCACGACGGGATGAAAGTGTTGGAAGTGGCCACTGGCAGCGGGGAGATGTTCCGCCGACTGGTGCGCGCCAACGGCAAGGGCACCACCCTGGGGGTGGATCTTTCCCCGAACATGGCGGCGCGCACCCAGCGCACCGCGCGCCACAGATACCCGGCGGCAAAGGCGCACTGCCAGGCTGTGGATGCGCGTCACATGCCCTTCCGCAACGAAGCTTTCGACGCCATCTTCTGCTGCTACCTGCTGGAACTGCTTTCGACGGAAGATATCGTGGGCACGCTTGGCGAATTCCGCCGGATTCTACGCGATCGCGGCAACCTGACGCTGGTGCTGATCGGGCAAAACAAGCCTTCGTTCAACGCGGTATATGAAGTTCTGGGCAAGCTGGCTCCGGCATTCTGGGGACGCCAGGTGGAACGGCGGGTTCCGGAACTGATCGAATCGGCACGGTTTGAGATCGTGCAGGACCGCATGATCCGGCAGACCTTTTATCCCTCGCGCGTGCTGGTGGCGAGGAAGTAGCCGAAGGAGAACCGCATGAGCCAGGCGAAGCGCGCGTTGGTGCTGGCGTTGGTGCTGGGGGGCTGGAGCCGGGCTCAGCCGCTGGTCAGCCCACAGGCGCCGGGCACGGTGCTGTCCACACGCTTTCCTACCGCGCTCACTTACGAAGCCGCCCTGACGCGGCTGGGCAATTACTACCAGGAACAAGTGGGCCGGATTCTCCCCGTGGCGTTCCCGGAAATCGCGCCGCACTGCCATTACGAGGTATGGCACGACATGTGGGTGTTTTTCGAGCCCGCCGGCGGGCGGACCGTGGTCACGCTCAAACGCCCCGCCGATGGGGTCGGCACCGGCCTGGTGAAGAGTTGGATGGTGGACCTGGCCGGCCGCCTGGATGCCGCCATGCCGCTCGAGTTCCACGAAGAACCGGCGCTGCACCAGGCAAGCGGCGACATCTACGCATCGGCCGCCGACCTGGCGCGGGCGCTGGGGACAGGAACTTCCATGAAGCTTCTCGCCACCTGGGAGCACGCCGGGGTGATCGTGTCGGCGGCGCCCTTGACCTCGGTAGTGTTGTCGCCCGCGGGCCTGCGCGGCATCCACCACGTCACCGTGTCCACGGAAAGCGCCGTGGCGGCCAAACAACTCCTGGCCAGACTGACGCAGGGCGTCTTCAGACCCGGCATCTGCGGCGCCTACTCCGAGGCGGTGGAGCTGGACCAGGAGGTCCGGGACCTGGCAGACGGGAGGTCGGCCGCCGCCGGCGTCACCACACCGCAGGCATTGTCCATTCCGAACATGGACGAGAAGTACCTGGAAGGACGGGTCCGGGCGGAGCCGGAAATGGTCAAACGGCTGGCGGCGGCCACCGGCCAGTATGCCATCCGCTTCCGGGTGGACAAGAGTTACCGCAAGGTGACCGTCAGTTGGAGCGAACTCGCCGGCTACGTGCGGCCCACCGGCAGATACGCAACCGAACGCGCGTTGGGACAATCGGCGCTGCCCAACCCGAAACCGGCGCCGCAAACCGGGAGCCCGCTGACCGCGCGCACCAAACTGCCCTTGCTGGCGCCGGGCGCCTACCGCGTCCGCCTGGAGGGCGAGGGTGGCGACGGGCAGACAGCGAAGATCGACGAACGCAATTACTGGTTCGATGGCAAGACCTTCGAGGAACTCTAGGCCAATCGCTTGCCCCCCCGCCTCACCATTTCCAAAGAGAATTACCTGAAGGCCATTGCCGAGGCCGAGAGTGAGGGCGAAACCGTCAAGGCCGTGACCCTGGTGCGCTGGCTGCGCGTATCCGCCCCGGCGGTCACCATGGCGATCAGGCGCCTGCGCCGCGACGCCTTGATCCAGGTGGGCGAGGAAGGCCAGATCGCGCTCACCGCGGCCGGCCGCGACATCGCCAACCGCCTATTGAACCGCCATCATCTGATCGAGCGCATGCTGACGGAAATTTTCGGCATGGAGTGGTACAAGG
>PLDO01000429.1 GCA_003136215.1 Bryobacterales bacterium | reverse complement strand
CATCGCCTTTCGTGGTCTGTCATGCTTCGCCACCCCTACGAGGCCGCCGAACGCACCGCTGCCGGGGGCGATTCCCATACTACCGGACGATTCTGCTTCAGCCACTCGTCGACGCAGGGTTGATAGCGGCTTTCCAGTACGTTGCGCTTGATCTTGAGCGTGGGCGTGATGAAACCATTGCCCACCGTCCACGGCCCCTGGGCCACGGCGACGAAGCTCAGCTGCTCGTGCGGATCCAGTTGGGTGTTGACCGTATTCATCAGGTCCAACAGGGTCTGCTCCACCGCCGCGCGCTCCGTGGGAAGCGAGGTAACCTTGCGTGTCTCCTCGGCCAGCAGGACCACGGCGAACGGGTGGGCCATGCCGGCTCCCATCAGGCAGCACGCATCCACCACTGGGTGGGCCAGCAGGTGGCCCTCAATGGGCGTGGGCATCACGTACTTGCCCTTGCTGGTCTTGAACTGCTCCTTGATGCGGCCCACGATCTTGAGCTGCCCGTCGGGCTCAATGCGCGCCAGATCGCCGGTGCGGAAGAATCCGTCCGGCGTGAAGCATGCCTGCGTGCTTTCCGGGTTCTTGTAGTAGCCCAGCATATTCATCGGGCTGCGGATGAGGAGTTCCTGACCCTCCGTAACCACCGCCTCCACGCCCGGGATGGCGCAGCCTACGTACCCGGGGCGGACGGAACCGGGAGCGGGCAGGTGGGTGATCAGGGTTTCGGTCATGCCGTAGCCTTCGGCAAGATTCAGTCCCAGCTTGCGATACCACAGCAGAATCTCCGTGGGCAGCGGGGCGGCGCCGCTGGCGGCGTTGAGCACGGTGTCCAGGCCGAGCTTTCGCAGGATGCGTTTCCTGACAGCGCGGTTCAGGATCGGGATGCGCAGCAGGCGTTCCAGCCTATGCTCCGGTATCTTGGCGAACACCCCCTGCTGGAACTTCAGCAGCAGCCGCGGCACGGAGAGAAAGATGGTGGGTCTGGCACGTTCCAGGTCGATGAGAAAGGTCTCGATACCTTCACTGAAAAAGACTCGATACCCCAGGTAGATGGCCGTTCCTTCCATACCGGCGCGCTCTACGATGTGTGCCAGCGGCAGATAGGAGAGCACGCGTTCCCGGGCATTGAGGTTGATCAGCTCGGCGATCACCTTGGCATCGAACCCGAAGGTGTTGAAGCTGTGCATGACCCCTTTCGGGGTGCCGGTGGTGCCGGAGGTATAAATTATGGTGGACAGATCGTCCCCGGGCCGCGTCGGGTTGCCCCCAAGGGGACGATTGGCCGTCACCAGAACTTCCCAACTGGGCCAATCATTCGGGGCGGCAGTCGGAAACCGGACACAGGTTACACCGGCGGGGATGCCTGCGTCGGTGGCGTCCCGATCGTCGGTGGCGCCCAGGAAGCAGGCTTTGGCGTCGCAATGTTCCAGTATCTGACGGATCGACTGCGCCTTAAGTGAAGGGTAGATCGGGACCGTGACATGTCCCGCCATCCAGATCGCCAGGTCGGCCATAATCCACCAGGCGCAGTTGCGGGACAGGATGCCCACGCGGCTTCCGGGTTCCCAATCCTGCGCCTTAAGCCAGGCGGCAATACAGCGGATCTCGGCCACAGCCTGGCCCCAGGTCCAATCGCGCACCTTCCCGCCGCCATGGGGCTGGGTCAGGAAGATACCCTCCGGCCGCTCGCGCTCCCACTTGTAGATGCGTTGCAGCGGCAGGTCGTCTGCACTGAAATTGGCTGGCATGGTTCAAGCACCTTTGGCCGTTCTCACGACCTAGCGCCAACGTATCCAAACTCACAAAATCGGGACATAGACTCGATCACCGAAATTCCGCACCGGCACCTGCTTCACGGCAACGATGATCTTCATGACTGTGTACTCCGGGGGATTGCCAGCGCCGGCACGGAGAACAATGGGATTGGCGCGACGCAAGTAATCCTCTTGCGTTTTTTACTTACCGGTGGGTAAGATATCAGGAGCGCCGCCTCATTGTCAATAGGCGGCCCCACCGTCCATGTCAAAAGACGCCTCGGTATCGCCATCGCCCCGCAAGGCATTTGCCGACCGGCGGCGCGACCCTGCGACCAAGCGTGAGGCGGTGTTGAAAACCGCCGCACAATTATTCCTCGAAAAAAGTTATGGCCGGACGTCGCTGAACGATGTCGCCGACCGGCTGAACATTACCAAACCGGCACTTTATCATTATTTCAACAACAAGGAAGATATTCTCCTCGAGTGTTACCGCCTGGGTGTCGGCCTCATCGAAGAGATCCTCAACGAAATCGCCGATCACTGTGGTACTGGCCTACAGAAGGTCGAAGCATTTATCCAATCCTATGCCGGCGTCATGACCGTGAACTTCGGGCGCTGCGTGATGCGTCTGGACGAGGGCGACCTCACCAGCGACGCGCGCACCGAGGTGCGAACCTACAAGAGAAAGATCGACCGCCGTTTGCGCTCGTTCATCCAGGAAGGGATTGAGGATGGATCGATCGCCCCGTGCGATACCAAGATCGCCGCGTTTTCCATCGCCGGCGCGCTGAACTGGATCTGCATGTGGTATGAACCCGATGGCGCCCTGTCCCCGGAAGAGATTGCCAGTCAGTTTGCCCGAACTTTGACGCAGGGGCTGGTCCCCAGGAAGCCGAATCATAAATTGCGCATTGTGTCCAAAGAGGAGTAATTCGTCATGAGCGTTGAAGCAGCTATCACACCCGCCACAGTGATCCGCAAAGCCGCGGTCCTGGGGGCGGGAACCATGGGCTCGCGGATCGCGGCGCACCTGGCCAATGCCGGTTTGCCCGTAGTCCTGTTGGATATCCCCGCGCGGGAAGGCGCGCGCAGCGCCATCGCCTCGCAGGCGCTCGATGCCCTCAGGAAGAACAAACCGGCGGCGTTCTACGACCCGGCGTTCGCGGCGCGCGTGTCGGTGGGAAACTTCGACGACGATCTGGCGCTGCTGGCCGATTGCGACTGGGTCATTGAGGCGGTCACGGAAAACCTCGCGATCAAGCAGCGCCTGCTTGAGAAGGTCATACCTCACCTGAAGCGCGACGCGATTCTGACCACCAATACCAGCGGGTTGCCGGTGGCGTCGATTGCGGCCAAACTGCCGGAAGCGGTGCGGCGCCGCTGGTTTGGCACCCACTTCTTCAATCCGCCGCGCTACATGCGGCTGGTGGAGATCATTCCCACGCCGGAAGCCGACCCGGCCGCCATCGCGGCCGTCTCGCACTTCGCCGACGTGCTGCTGGGCAAGGAAGTGGTGTTCGCGCGCGATACTCCCAACTTCATCGCCAACCGGATCGGCGTCTTCATCATGTTGGAAGCGGTGCGCCTCATGCAGGAGGAGGACCTCTCCATCGAAGAGGTGGATGCCCTGACCGGCAGCGCCATCGGCTGGCCGCGCACCGGGACGTTCCGGCTGGCGGATATGGTGGGCATCGATGTGCTCGCGCACGTGGCCGCCAACTTCGAGGGGTCGGGAGCCATGCCGCCGTTCGTGCAGACCATGCTGGAGCGCCGCTGGCTGGGGGATAAGACCAGACAGGGTTTCTACAAGAAGGAGAAGGACGCCGAGGGCAAGGAGATCCGCCTGGTGCTGGATTGGAAGACGCTGGAATACGTTCCGGCGATCCGGCCCAAGATCCCGTCGCTCGAAATGGCCAGGAATGCCGAAAAGCTGCCCGACCGGCTCGCCCAGTTGCTGGCCGGCGATGCCCGTAAGGATAAGGCGGCGCGGTTCCACTGGCGGTTGCTGAGCGCCTTGTGGAACTACGCGGCGGATTGCCTGCCGGAGATCGCCGACGATGCGTCCAGCGTGGACCGCGCCATGCGCGCCGGGTTCAATTGGGAGATGGGGCCGTTCCAGCTCTGGGATGCCGCCGGCGTACCCGCCACCGTTCAGCGCATGCAGCAGGTGGGGCAGGCGGTTCCGCCTGCCAGCCCACCCGAATCCTGGTACCGCGCCGGCGGCCGCGAGTGCTTCGACCTAGCGACCCGCGCGTACCGTCCCATCGCTCAGGCCGAAGGCATCGGGCGCATCGCCAAATTCCGTGCCGCCAACGGCGTGGTGAAGCACAACCCGGGCGCATCGCTGATCGACCTCGGCGATGGCGTGGCCTGCCTGGAGCTGCACTCCAAGAAAAATGCCGTGGGCGAAGACATCATCCGCCTGGTCACCGAGACCTTCGCGCCCGGCAGCAACGCCGTGCGGGATTTCGAGGCATTCGTCATCTCCGGCGACGCCGAGCATTTCTCGGTCGGCGCCAACCTGATGCAACTGCTGATGAGCGCCCAGGAAGAGGAGTGGGACGACGTCGATTTCGCCGTGCGCGCCTTCCAGCGCATGACGGCGGCCATCAAGTTCTGCCCGCGTCCCGTGGTGGTGGCCCCGTACTCCTTCTGCCTGGGCGGCGGGGCGGAGATCGCCATCCACGCAGCGCGGCGGCAGGCCCATGCCGAGTTGTACATGGGGCTGGTGGAAACCGGCGTCGGCGTGGTGCCCGCCGGAGGCGGCTGCAAGGAAATGCTGCTCCGCGCGCTGGACGTAGTGGCGGCGGTCCACGGTGTCGCCCGCAGCGAGTCGCCGGAACTGCTGGGGGCGTTGCGGCGAACCTTCGAAACCATCGCCATGGCCAAGGTATCCACCTCGGCCGTGGAGGCGCGCCAGATCGGCATGCTGCTGCCCGCCGACCGCATCACCATGAATCGCGACCGCCTGCTCAACGATGCCAAGACGTCGGCCCGCGAACTGGCGACCGGCGGCTATTCCGCCCCGGTGCCGCGCATCGATATTCCGGCGCCCGGCGAGAACATGCTGGCCTCCCTCAAACTTGGCGTCCACGTCATGCGCCAGGGCGAGTTTATCAGCGACCACGACGTGAAGGTCGCCAATTGGGTGGCCTACGTTCTGTGCGGCGGACCGGTCACCCCCGGCACTCTGGTGAGCGAGCAGTATCTGCTGGATCTGGAGCGCGAGGCCTTCCTCTCGCTTTGCGGCGAAAAGAAAACCCAGGAGCGGATCGCCTTCACCTTGAAGACCGGCCGCCCGTTAAGGAATTAAGAAGATTAGCCACAGATGAACACAGATGAACACAGATAAAACCAAGTCTTTGCTTATCTGTGTTCATCTGTGTTCATCTGTGGCCATTTTTGCTTTGCCTTTTGTTGTTAGTTAGGAGAACCACCCATGAGAGACGCAGTGATCGTGAGCGCCGTTCGAACCGCCGTAGGCAAGGCGCCCAAAGGTATGCTACGCGCCACCCGGCCCGATGACCTGGCGGCCGTGGCCATCAAAGGCGCGCTCGAACGCGTCCCCGGCCTGAACATCCAGGAAGTGGAGGATGTGATCATCGGCTGCGCCATGCCGGAAGGCGAGCAGGGCATGAACGTGGCGCGCATCGCCGCCTTGCGCGCGGGTATGCCGATTGCATCTTCCGCCATGACCATCAACCGCTATTGCGCCAGCGGGCTGCAATCCATCGCGCTGGCCGCCGAACGCATACGCGGCGGAGGGGCGGAGGTGATCGTGGCCGGCGGGACGGAATCCATGTCCTTTATCCCGTTCGGCGGCAACAAGATTTCCATCAATCCCTGGCTCCAGCAAAACTATCCGGATTCCTATCTGTCGATGGGTCTGACCGCCGAACGCGTAGCGCGGCACTACGGCATTACGCGCGAGCAGTCCGACGAGTTCGCGCTGGCCAGCCACACCAAGGCGCTGGCCGCGCAGGCCGCCGGAAGATTCCAGCAGGAGATCGTGCCGGTGCCGGTCACCTTCTCGGCGCCGGACGCGAAGTCCAAAATCCGCAAGACCGAAACGGTGTTCCAGGTGGATGAGGGGCCGCGCGGCGACACTTCCCTGGAGGCGCTGGGCAAGCTCAAGACCGCTTTCCACGCCAGGGGTACCGTCACGGCGGGCAACTCCTCGCAGACCTCCGACGGCGCCGCTGCCGCCGTGGTCATGTCCGATGAACGCGCACGCGCGCTGGGAATCGCTCCCGTGGCGCGCTTCGTGGCCTTCGCGTATGCCGGCTGTCTGCCCGAAGAGATGGGCATCGGTCCGGTCTACGCCATCCCCAAGGCGCTCAAACTGGCGGGCCTGACCTTGGACCAGATCGACCTCTTTGAATTGAACGAGGCCTTCGCCGCGCAGTCGCTGGCCGTGATCAAGACTTTGGGCCTCGACATGGACCGCGTGAACGTCAACGGCGGCGCGATTGCCTTGGGGCATCCGCTGGGCTGCACGGGGGCCAAACTCACCGCCAGTCTGCTCCAGGAGCTGAAACGGCGGAAGGCCCGGTACGGCATTGTGACAATGTGCGTGGGGGGCGGCATGGGCGCCGCGGGAATCTTCGAAAACCTGAACTAGCAACCGACAAGAGGGAACATATATGGCAACCAGTAACGTGCAAGCGATGGCGAAACGCGTAAAAGGCGGCAGCTTCCTCACCGAGGAACGCGACCCGCAGGACGTATTCACACCCGAGGACCTCTCCGAGGAGCACCGGCAGATTGCCAAGACCGCAATCGACTTCACCCAAAACGAAGTGATGCCGGCGGCTGCCGAGATCGAGGCCAAGAACTTCGCGGTGACCAAAGGTCTGCTGCGCAAGGCCGGCGAACTCGGCCTGATGTGCGTGGACATCCCCGAAGCCTACGGCGGCCTGGAAATGGACAAGGTGACCTCGGCGCTGATTGCCGAATCCATCAGTAAGCTGGCCAGCTTTTCGGTGGCCTTCAGCGCCCACGTGGGCATCGGCACCCTGCCCATCGTCTGGTACGGCACCGAGGAACAGAAGCGCAAGTACCTGCCCAAACTCGGCACCGGCGAATGGATCGGCGCCTATGCGCTCTCCGAATCCTCCTCCGCCAGCGATGCCATGAACTGCCGCACGCGGGCGGTGCTCTCGCCCGACGGCAAGCACTACATCCTCAACGGCGAGAAGATGTGGATCACCAACAGCGGCTTCGCCGATCTGTTCACCGTCTTCGCCAAAGTGGACGGCGAGAAGTTCTCCGCCTTCCTGATCGAGCGCCACACGCCGGGCTTCTCGATCGGCTCCGAAGAGCACAAGCTGGGCATTCGTGGATCTTCCACCTGCCCGCTGATTCTGGCCGATTGCCAGGTGGCGGTGGCGAACCTGTTGGGCGAGGTCGGCAAGGGGCACCACATCGCGTTTAATATTCTGAACATCGGGCGCTTCAAGCTGGGCGCGGCCTGCGTCGGCGGAGCGCGCAACAGCCTGAACGACGCCATCGGCTACGCCAAGGAGCGCAAGGCCTTCGGCAAGGCCATCGCCGAATTCGGCCTCATTCAGGAAAAACTGGCCGAATCCGCCACCGGAATCTACGCCGGCGAAGCCATGGTCTACCGCGCCATCGGTATGATCGATGCCGCCCTCGCCGACGTGGATGCCGGCGCCCCCGGCGCCTCCCGGGATATCCAGAAGCGCATCGAGGAGTACGCCGTGGAGTGCTCCATCCTCAAGGTGTGGGCCTCGGAGATGCTGGACACGGTGGTGGATCACACCCTGCAAATCTACGCCGGATACGGCTATGTGGAGGAGTATCCCGCGGAGCGCGCCTACCGCGATTCGCGCATCAACCGGATCTTCGAAGGCACCAATGAAATCAACCGGCTGATCATCACCGGGTGGATGATGAGGCGCGCCGTGGCCGGCCAGCTACCGCTGCTCGGAGCCATCAAGAAGCTGATGGATGAAGTGATGGCCGGTCCCATCGCCGCCGAAGAGCGCGAGGGACCCTTGAGCGCCGAGCACCATCTGCTGGCCAACGTCAAGAGGATGGCGCTGTTTGCCGCCGGAGCGGCTTCCCAGAAGTACATGATGGGTCTGGCCGACGAGCAGGAAGTGATGGGCGCCCTGGCCGACTGCATCATGGAAGTGTTCGCCTTGGAATCGTGCCTTCTGCGCGCCGAAAAACTGATCGCCGCCAAGGGACAAGGCGCGGCGAAGCAGGCCGTCGCCATGACCCGGTATTACGCGGCCAAGGCGGCGCAAACCGTGGAACTCTCGGCCCGCAAGGTGATCTCGACCGTGGCCGAAGGCGACATGCTCCGCACCCAGATGGCGATTCTGCGCCGCCTCGCCAAACACGAACCGGCCGACACCATCGGCCTGGGCCGCCAGATCGCCAGACACGTGTTGGCCGCCGGCCGCTACTCGCTGTAGGACAGACGATCGTCTTTTGTCGTCTGTCATGCTTCGCTAAAACTTGGGAGCTTGACAGACGACACAAACCGATCGTCTGTCCCACCTCACTTCCGCCGCGCCAAAGCCTCCGCCTTGCGGATCACCTTTTCGCGCATCTCCCAGGCATCGATGGCCATCTGCGCGCCTTCACACGCCATGCTGCTGCTCATGCGGCGGTCGGCCTCGTCGAACTGGGCTTCCGCCGCGTCGTGCGCCTGTTTCGCTTCCTCATCGTCCTCGTACAGGCGTTCCAGCGCCGTCTTCACTTCGTCGTCGAGGGCGGCATAACGGCGGGATTTCGGATGACCGTAGGCCTGCCGCCACTCCTCGTTCCATCCGGCTCTCACCTTCTCTTCGCAAGCTTCCAGCGCCTCCCACGCCGCGTCGGCCGTAGTACGCGCCCTCTTTTTCTCGATGAGCCATCGCCAGACGGACCAGTCCTTGGCTTCGTTGAACAACGTCTTCGCTTCTTCCACAGGAGGCAGCTTGTGCATAGTAACGATTCCAGTATATTGATACTTTACAATCCCGCTTTGCACCTCGCCCTTCTAGAGCGATAATCAATCGGACGCGCTTCTATGAAACTGGTCCTTGCCTGTTGTCTGTTGTTATCCGCCGGGCTCCCCGCGCAGCAACTGAAGCCCGAAACCGCCCAACAATTCGATTGCTACATCCAAGCCGCCGAAGCCCGCATGGATGCGCGCAAGGCTTTCCTGCTGGCCGATAC
The DNA here is from genome assembly GCA_003136215.1 of Bryobacterales bacterium. GTDB lineage: Bacteria > Acidobacteriota > Terriglobia > Bryobacterales > Bryobacteraceae > Solibacter. The sequence continues at coordinate 10,928 of PLDO01000429.1, read as the reverse complement.
CGATACCGCCCTGAACGAGCAGATCGTCCGCGGCCAGAAAATCCGCACCCTCGAGGCTAACGGATCGAACCCGCACAAACTCTCCGGCGGCCAGCTCTACGATTGGATCGCCGCCGCCTTCATTCCCGGGGTCACCCTGGAGAAACTGCTCCGCATGCTCCAGGACTACGACCATCGCGACCGGTATTTCTCCGAGACTATCTCCGCCTCCAAACTCCTCTGCCTTACCGGAACGGACCGCTTTCAATACTCCATGCGCATGAAGGAACCCGCCATCCTGGATGTGGAAAGCGACGTGACGTGGGAGCGCGTGGACCCGCGGCGCTGGCGTCTCCGATCCCTGTCCACCCATGTCGCCGAAGTGGGCAAGGATCACGGCTACCTGCGCCGCCTGTATTCCTACTGGCGATTTGCCGAAACCGCCAACGGCGTCTCGGTGGAGGCGGAAACCATCACCTTGAGCGACGAATTCGGGTCCATGACGCGCATGCTCGGGTCGGCGCTCATGGGGATCAACCCGGAAAAATCCCTCAGGCACTCCCTGACGTCCATGCGCGAGAGCGTGTTGAAGCCGGGCGTCGAATTCTCCCCGCTGCCGTCGGGATTGCCCGCCTGCGGCGCGGCGCTTCCGCGCGCCGCCTGCGCGGCCGCGCCTGGCAAGTGATGGACTTCGATTACATCGTGGTCGGTTCCGGGTTCGGCGGCAGTGTCTCCGCCCACCGGCTCACCGAAAAGGGTTACCGGGTGGGCGTCATGGAAATGGGCCGCCGGTGGACTCCTCAGAACCTCCCCACGACAAATTGGAAACTCTGGAACTGGATCTGGCGGCCGGAACTCGGGCTGCGCGGATTCTTCAACATCGAGCCCTTCCGCCACGTTCTGATCATGAATGGCTGTGCCGTGGGCGGCGGCTCCATCACCTACGCCAACACGCTGTTGGTGCCGGGCGAGGCCATCTGGGAAAACGGCTCGTGGGCGGGCCTGGCCGACTGGAAAGCGGAGATGCCGCGGCACTACGACACCGCGGTGCGTATGTTGGGTGTGGCGGAAAACCGGATTATGGGTCCGGCGGACCACATCCTTCAAACGGCGGCCGAAGCGCACGGCGTGGGAGGGACCTTCTATCGCACCAGAGTTGCCGTCTTCCAAGGGCCGGAGGGTGTGCTTCCGGGCCTTACCTATCCCGACCCCTATTTTGGCGGCCAGGGACCCGAGCGCGCCAGTTGCATCGGCTGCGGCGGCTGCATGATGGGCTGCCGTTATCAAGCCAAGAACTCGCTGGACCAGAATTATCTCTACCTTGCCGAGAAGGCGGGGGCGCGCGTATTCGCCGAAACCAGGGTGGTGGATGTGCGGCCCCTGAACGGCAGTCCCGATGGAAGCAACGGGTACGAGGTGTTCACCGTTCCCTCCACGGTCCTGCCCGGCGGACGCCGCCGCTTCACCTGCCGCGGCGTGGTATTCGCGGCCTCCGCGCTGGGTACGCTGGATCTCCTTTTCCGCCTGAAGGAAAAGGGCTCGCTGCCGGCGATCAGCGGGCAACTAGGCAACCGCGTGCGCACCAATTGCGAATCGCTGATCGGCGTTCGCGTGCCCGGCAGCGCGGAGGACCTGTCCAAGGGAATTGCCATCGGTTCGGGCTTCTACCTGGACCAATACACGCACATCGAGGCCACCCGCTACCCGGCGGGGTCCGACGCCATGGGGCTGCTGGCCACCGTGCTGACCGGCGGGCAGCCCGGCCGGAAGCGCATCCTGCTCTGGCTGAAGGTGCTGGCCGGCTCGCTATTGCGGCATCCCATCCGGACCCTGCGCAGCCTGCACCCGTTTGGCTGGGCGCGTGAATCCCTCATCCTGCTCTGCATGCAGACCCTGGACGGCCATATCGAAATGCGGCTCGGGCGCCCCTGGTTCTGGCCGTTCCAGCGAATGCTGCGCAGCCAGGGGCGGCGTATCCCCACCTTCATCCCGCAAGCCAACGAATTCGCCCGCAAGCTGGCCCTGGCGGTGGGCGGAACACCCATGAGCATGGTCACCGAGATCCTCTTCAACGTGCCGGGCACGGCGCACATCCTCGGTGGCTGCCCCATGGCCATCGCGCCGGAACTCGGCGTGGTGGATTCCCAAAACCGTCTCTTCGGTTATCGGAACCTGTACGTCTGCGACGGCTCCGTGATCGCCGCCAACCTGGGGGTCAACCCCAGCCTGACCATCTGCGCGCTGACGGAACGGGCCATGAGCTATATCCCGCCCGCCGGCGCCGCGCAGTGACTACTTCACGATGTTCTTGCCGAAGTTGAAGGCCGGGCCGCAGGAGAAACGCACGGTCCAGCGGGCATCCTTCAACAGGTCGTTAAACAGGTGATCGTGCACCAGGTCGGCCTGCGTTCTCAAGGCGAAGTGCTTGCTGAAGAGAATGTCGAAGCCGCCGCCGAAACCGAGGAACAGGACATTGTCCGTCTTACTCGCCCCGGGTATCAGGGTGGCCACGAGGGCCGCAACCACCGGATCCTGCGGTTGCGGGGTCGCGGTTTCATGAATGACCCCAGCATAGACCGGACGCACAAAAAGGGTCACTTTTTGGAAGTGCCGGTAGATCAGTTCCGGACCGGCTGCGAAGGTCTGCGTCCTGGAATGCGCCGGGACGTACAAGGTGCTGTAAGGATATGTGGGAGGGAGTTTCCCTGCCCCGATTCCCGCTGCGATCCCGGCCTGTAGCTGCGCCTGCAACGCGGGCAGCAACTGGTCTGGCGTGATCTTCAGATCGCCACTCGCGTAGGTATAGTCGATACCCAGAGAGAGCCAGGTCGTGGGCCGGACGCCAAACTGCGCCGCAAAGCCGTTTTCGAAGAGATTGACCTTTGGGCTATCCAGAAAACCATAGCCCCCGTACGCGTCGAAGCGCGAGACATACGACTGCTGCCCGGAGAGTGGCAAGGACAGCAGGAAAACGATACCGAGCGTGATGACGCTTACCCGAAGTTTGTCGAACATGGAACATCCTCCGCTGGCTGGCGGTATTTCTGCGAATTGGCCGGCTGGCGCCGGGACAGAGGTCCCGGGGTGAATTCACGGTCCCGGCGGAAACCGCGTAAGAACATCGTATCAGAGAAAAACTACAACATTTTTCCGGATAATCGTACCCTAAAACAGGATTGCCACGGCGCTGGCAGCCTCTTACAATGCATTTAAGGTGTGCCGGGAGGTTGGACGCATGACAGACAAGGCTGCAAGCCTCAGTGAAGACCGCATTGCGTACCTCGAAGGACTGGTCAGGCAGGGCAGAACCGCCGCCGCCGTCTTTACGCAATTCTCGCAACAGGACGTCGACCGCATTGTCAAAGCAATGGTCCTGGCCGGCCTGGACCAGGCTCAATACCTCGCCCGCCTGGCGATTGAGGAAACCCGGCTCGGGGTTCTCGAAGACAAGGCCATCAAGAACATGGTGGCCACCGAATTCGTCTACAACTACGTCCGGGACAAACGTTCCGTCGGCGCCATCCGCGAGTTCCCGGAACGCGGTCTGGTAGAGGTCGCCGAGCCCATCGGGCTCATCTTCTCCATCACACCCATCACCAACCCCACCTCCACCGTCCTGTTCAAATGCATCATGGCCATCAAGACGCGAAACGCGGTCATCTTCGGCCCCCATCCGAAGGCCTGGCGCTGCTGCCAGGAGGCCATCCGGATCATGTATGAAGCCGCCCTGAAGCACGGTGCTCCCGAAGGTGTTTTCACCTGTCTGGAAGAGCCTACCATACCGGACAATGCCTACCTGATGCATCACAAAGACGTCAAGCTGATCGATGCCACCGGCGGACCGGGCGCGGTCAGAGCGGCCTATAGCTCCGGCAAACCGGCCCTGGGCGTCGGGGCGGGCAATACGCCTGTGTATCTGGAAAAAACCGCGCAGCTGGACATGGCCGTGGTGGACATCATCACCTCCAAAACCTTCGATAACGGCACCATTTGCGCCTCGGAACAAACCGTGGTCATCGATGACGAAATCTATGACCTCGTGCTCAAGAAGTTTGCAGATCTGGGCGCCCACATCTGCAACGAGCAAGAGACGGAACTGCTGGGGCGCACCGTGATCGATCCCGACACGGGAGTCATGCGGCCCATGGCGGTCGGCCAAAAGGCCACCGATATCGCCCGCGTGATTGGTCTGCGCGTGAAGCCGGACACCAAACTGCTGATCGCGCCCATTCGAGGTGTCGGCCCGGAGCATCCGCTATCCGTCGAGAAGCTGTTCCCCGTGCTCTCGGTCTATCGCGCCACCTCGGTCGATGAGGCGCTCCGCGTCTGCGTGGACGTGAACCATCTCGGCGGGCTGGGACACACGGCGGTCATTTTCTCGCGCAACGACGAGATCATCCAGAAGTTCAGCGAGGTCATCAACGCGGGACGGATCATTGTGAATTCTCCGGGATCGATCGGCGCCCTCGGCGGGGTTTACAACGATATGGTGCCCACCTTCTCGTTCGGATGCGGCACCGGCGGCGGTAACAGCACCACCGATAACGTCAACCTGTATCACTACCTGAATATCAAACGCGTGGCTCGGAGGACACAAGCCCATATGTGGTTCCGCGTTCCCAATCAAATCTACTTCAACATGAATGCCGTGGAGAATCTCCGCCAGTTCTCCTCGCTGTCCACCCTCATCGTTACCAATCCGATGATGGAGCGGATGGGCCACGTGGACGTCGTCCGGCGCTCCATCCCGGCGCATACTCCCGTGCGCATCCTCGCCATTCCCGACGCGGAGCCGGAACTCAAGGTCGTCATGCTGGGGGTGGAAGCGCTCCATCTCCATAAAGCGGACCAGATTATCGCCCTCGGCGGCGGTAGCGTGATCGACGCGGCGAAACTCATGAAACTCAAATACGAGTCGCCGGAGGCCGATCTGGAGGAACTGGCCGCGCCGTTCCTGGACATCCGCAAACGCGTGGTCCAATTCCCCACCGGGAAAACCAATCAGGTGCGCATGATTGCCATCCCCACCACCAGCGGAACCGGCAGCGAAGTCACCCCGTTTGCCGTCCTGATCGATAAGGAGCGCGGGCGCAAGATTACCCTGGCCGACTATTCGTTGAGCCCCGATGTGGCCATCGTCGATCCCCAGTTCGTCATGTCGATGCCCCGGAACCTGACCGCCGATACGGGTATCGACTGCCTGACCCACGCCCTCGAAGCCGGCGTCTCGGTTCACGCTTCCCCATACACCGACTCCAACGCCATGCAGGCCATTCGCATGGTGTTCAAGTACCTGCCCATCGCCTATGAGCACCCCCGCGACGAAGAAGCGCGCAGCATGATGCACAATGCCGCCTGTATCGCGGCGCTGGCGTTTTCCAACGCGTCGGTGGGAGTGAATCACGCGCTGGCTCATGCCTTCGGCGCCCGGTTCGGCGTCGGCCACGGCCGGGCCAACGCCCTCATGTTGCCGCACGTCCTCGCCTATAACGCCGCAGTGCCCACCAAATTCATGCCGTCGCCGAACCTGCGCGCCTACATCGCGCACAAGAAGTACGCCATGGTGGCGGACCTGCTCGGGCTGGGCGGCGACACCGTTGCGGAGAAAGTGAAGAACCTGGTGTCGGCCACCGAACAACTGCTGGACCGCCTGGAGATTCCGCGCTCCATCGCGGACCTGGGCATCTCGCAGGAAGAATTCGAGCGCGCCATGCCCGATCTGGCCAAGATCGCCTTTGACGACCCTTCCTGGCGCTCCAACCCCCGCATGCCGCTGGTGAGCGAGTTGGTCGGATTGTTCTGGAGCGCTTATCGGGGGCGGAGCGTCGCTGTATCCGAGCAGGTAACCGTATGACAACCAATGCCGCGTGGATTCAGGAAGTCGTCGAGAAGGTGAACCGCGGGGAGAGCGACGTGACGCTGGATTTCTCCGCCGTCCGCCGCATCGATTCCACTGAAGTCGGAGCCCTCGAAGACCTGGCTGCTCTGGCCGGGGGCAAATCGGTCACGGTCGTGCTCCGCGCCGTCAACACGGACATTTACCGCGTGCTCAAGCTGCTGAAACTGACGGACAGGTTCACCTTCGTGTAAACAGTGGCATAAGGCTCTGCCTTGTGCATCCGAGCGAAGCTCGGAGGGGCGAGCTTTGCTCGCCTTGGACAGGCCAGGACGCCTGTCCTACTAACCCCGCCGCCACGGATACTGCAGCGCGCTCCACTCGATCGCCGCAATATCCTTCCATTCGAGCGGGGCATGAAACATCCCCAGGCTGGCGGCGCAGCGCGTCAGGAACTCGCGGGCGATCACTTCGTCGATGCGCACGTCGGGACCGGCGATATCGTACAGCACGCCATCCAGCGTCAGGACCACCTTGCGGAACAGGAACAGCGGCGGCGGAAACTGCACGCCTTCCAGTGCGATCCGGTCCATCAAACGCATCGCGTCCAGCGTGCCCGGGGAAGCGTCCGGGGCCAGTTGTTCGAAAAACCGGTTGACGCAGCCTTCGATCACGCCCAGGTGCGCGTGATTCCGCCGGTCGGCGCTGAGGGCGAGATCGCGGATTGCCTGGCGGACGCCCTCGGGGTTGCGCAGCGTCATCATCACACTCAGCAGCACCATCTGGCGCCGGGATTCCAGGCTCAGCGTCTCCGCCAGAGCCCAGTCCAGCACCACCAGTTCGCGGTTCGTCTCGTCGTACAGCAGGTTTCCGGCGTGCGGGTCGGCGTGGAAGATGGCGTTCTCCTCGCGCGAAAAGAACGGGACGGCTACCAGTGCTTCGATCAGTTGCTCGGCCACCCGGGCGCGGCGGATCGGCGAGCGCGGGAATGCCTCGGTCACTTTCACCCCAGCCTCCGCGCTCATGGCCGTGATGTCGCTGGTGCACAGCGGCGCAATCAGCCGCGGGACGCGAATTCCAATGCTGGCACGATACATCTTCACGGCTTCCAGCAGGGTGGCCTGCTCGCGCCGGAAATCCAGCTCGTGCCCCAGCAGCAGCAGCACCTCGGCAAGCATGTCCTTCACGTCGTGGATGGCGAATCCATAGCCGCGCTCGGGAGCAGTCAGGAACTCTCCCAGGTCCTGGAGCAGCGTCATGTCCTCGCCAAAGCACTCCGGCACGTAGGGCTTGAGAACTTTGAAGACTCCTTGTTCGCGCTCTCTCCCCGGCTGACTCCAGGTGAAGCGGATGACCGTGCTGACGCTGGCTTCGGAGAGGATGGCGGGGGCCAGTTCGACGGCGTAGTCCCTCAGCCGTTTGCCCAATCTCTTTTCGATCAGGTCCCGGACCTCTTCCAGGGTCACGTCCGACATCCCGTTTTCCAGCTCCGAGAGGGCCTTCCGCAGCTTCGGCGCCAGCCGGCGGTTGCGCGCCAGCACCTGCCCCACCTTCTGCAAACCCGGCATCTTATTGACCAGGCGGAGCAGGCGTTGCTCCGGCGCCGTGTCCGCCGAAAGGTCGAATTGCTGCACTACCTTGGTGGCCAGCCGGCGGTCCGAGAGGCGCTCAAAAACGAATTGGAAAGCGTCCCGGACCAGCGGGCGCCATCGCTGGGCGGAATCGGGGACAAGGATTTCGACCGGAACCAGACGGCCGATCCACCGGCCGATTTCGCCCCGCCAGTAGGCGCCGCGCGGGCCTTTCAGCGCGGCTTCCACCGTGGTCAGGCGGCCGGCCGGATCGCCGCCAAGCATGCTTGCCCATAATGCCAGGGGCCCCGCATCGATTCCAGCTAGGAACGACATTCCCATCGCGGTCCTTACAACCGCTCCCTCACGGTCGCGGCTCTGATCGGAGCCGCGACCGGGGTACCCCCTTGGGGTCCGGAGCGGTCTTTCCCTTTGCCCGGGGCTTTTGCTGCCTCTGCTCCAGTTCCGCCACGCGGCGGCGCAATTGCTCCAGCTCATCTTCCGCCTTCGCGTCCGGCGGAGCGGTGAGCAGGTTCTTCACCAGGTTCAGCGGCGAGAGCGCGGCCGACCGTACATCCTTCAGCCGGTTTTGCACCGCATCCTGTACTTTTTCGTAGGTATCGAAGGCCGATTTCAGATACCACATGATGAATTCCTGGCCGGCCCGGTCGCTCGCCATGATCAGTTGGCGCAACAGTTCGAGCGGCAGCCCGGTGGGCGCATCCTTGGCATCTTCCACGATGATCTGGGTCAGCACGACGCGGGTGAGATCCTCCCCGGTCTTGGCGTCAACCACCTGAATCTCTTCCCCTTGCCGGATCAGCGCAGCCAGATCGTTCAAGTTTACGTAGGCCCGGGAGGAGGTGTTGTACAGTCGGCGGTTGGGGTATTTCTTGATCAGCACGGTAGCCTGATTCTGCGATCGAACGCTTGCTGCGCTGCGTTCAATCAACTTCATGTTGACATAAAAAGGCCTTTAGGTCTATATTAAAGCTGTCATGCTGCGTTGCAGCAAAAAGGAGTAATCTTCATGCCAGAGAAAACCATTCCGGCTCCGGCGCCTTCCTCCATTTCCATGCTGGCAGGCTGGCTGAAGCAGGGAACTGAAAGCTTCTTCGCCTCTCAGCGGATCCTGATGGATCTGGTGATGCGGCAAAACGCGACCACAATCACTGCCTTCCAGGGGCGGTTGGTTGAAGCACGCAACATCGCGGGCACGGCGGTCACCGAAATCGCCGGCGAGGGCATCTCCAATTTCATCGCCGCGCAGCGCGTCCTGTTGAACCTGGCGCAGCGCGAGAACGAGATCCTCACCACCGCGGTGAAGGAGCGCGTAGGCGGACCGGCGCCCGTGGCCGCCCTGACGGACCTGTTCAGCCGCGGTATCGATACCGTCATCGGCATGCAACAGCATCTCCTGACCCTGGCCGCGCGGCAGACCGATGAGTGGATCGATGCCACCAAGGCCGGCAAGCCGTTTGAAGGTATCCAATTGAGCGCCCTGGCACGCGAGAGCGTGGAGACCTTCGTGCGCAGCCAGAAGAAGTTCCTGGATGTGCTCGCCGAGGAAACCGCCGCCGCCACCGGCAATGGCAACGGCAAGGTCCACGCCTCCAAGAAGACCGAATTGACGGAACTGGCGCGGCAGAGCGCGGAGGCCTACATCGATGCCCAGAAGAAACTGCTCGACGTGGCCGCGCAGCAACTCAAGGTGAACGCCAAGACGGCCAAGGAAGCCATCGGCGCCATGAACCTGCTGCCGGCGGAAACCGTCGCGGAATTGGCCAAACATACCATCGAGGGGCTGGTGGAAACCGAACAGGGCCTGCTCGACGTGATCGTCAAGCCCCCGCATCAGGCGCCCAAGGTGCACGCGGCGCCGCCCGCCCCGAAAAAAGCGGCCAAGAAACGCCCCGCCGCCAAGCATAAGCCCGTTCCCGTGACCGCGTGAGGCTGGCTCGCGGTTCGCGGAAGGCGGAGCGGTAGGCAAGACCTGCCGCTCCGCTTAAAAGAAATCGCCGCCAAGCCCGTTCCTGCTAGGGTACACTGAACCCAATGGGTGCCCGCCGCTCAGGCTCCAGTCAATCCCCCGAGATCCGCAAAGCCGATTCCGCCGTTCCCCTGCCCATCTGGCAGGAGATGTTGGTCGGTATCGAGATGGTCTACCTGCGCTTGTCTCCCGTATATTGGGGTTTCGGCATCCCCCCGGGAGACGGATCGGCGGTAGTCGTCATTCCAGGCTTCCTGCTGACCGATCTGTATTTGACGGAGTTCCGATCCTGGATTAATCGCATCGGGTACAAGGCGTACTTTTCCGGCATCGGCCTCAACGCCGAGTGCCCGAATCTGTTGATCAAGCACAAACTGGAAGCCACCATTCAGAAAGCCTTCAAGGAGACCGGCAAGAAGGTCCATCTGGTGGGGCACAGCCTCGGCGGTGTCATTGCCCGAGCCGTGGCATCCCAAATGCCGGACCGCATCACATCGGTGATCACCATGGGGGCGCCGTTCCGCGGTATTGCGGTGCACCATTCCGTGCTCCGCGCCGTCCAAATGGTGCGCGGGCAGATTCTGGAACGCCATGGCACCGGCGTATTGCCGGCGTGCTACACGGCCGCATGCACCTGCAATTTCCTGGAATCCCTGGTGGTCAAGCTGCCGAAATCCGTGTTTGAGACCGCCATCTACACCAAGTCCGATGGAATCGTGGACTGGCGCGTCTGCCGGACCGGCAATCCCGACGTGGATTTCGAAGTCTCGGCCACCCACATCGGCCTGGCGTTCAACCCGATTGTCTTCGACGTAGTGGCCCACCGCCTGGCGCGCAAGACCCCCGGTTGGGGCACTCGAGGGTAGGACAGACCATTTCCAGACTGCCGCGAAGCATGGGTGGGGCATGCTTAAAGCTTGCCAGGCGAGCAAGGCTCGCCCGGACAGGCGGACCCAGAGGGTACCCCGGCCTGTCCTACTGCCGGTCCAGGATAATGGCGGTGCCGTCGAAATCGCCCTGGAGATTCACGTTGAGGCCGACGCGCATCAGGTAGGCGCCGCTTAGCTGGGGCGCTCGCTCCACCAGCTTATTGTTGACCGATTCCACCTTGTACAGGGCGCGTTCGTCGAGGCCGCGTAAGAGGATGGTGGGGGCCGCGGTATTGTACTGTTGCGAGTGGCGCAGGGCGAAAACCACGGCCTGCCTGCCGTCGGCCGCCACATACTGATTCACCGTGACGTCGTTGCTGCGCGGGCTGGCCAGGCGGAAGAGATCGCCGGTCTGCACGGTGGCGCGGATTCGTTTGTAGGCGGCGATCATGTTGGCGGCGAGGGTGGAATCCGCCTCGGAGAACTTATTCAGATTGCTGCCCACGCCGAGCGCACCCTGCATGGCGGTGAGGAAGCGGAAGGCCAGCGGGGTGCTCCGCGTGTTCATATTAGGCACGTCGGTGACCCAGGCGGACATAATCTTCGCGGGATAGGCCATGGAGAAGCCCTCCTGGATGCGCTGCCGGTCGAAAGCGTCGGTGTTGTCGCTGGCCCAAACTTCG
>PLDO01000467.1 GCA_003136215.1 Bryobacterales bacterium | reverse complement strand
GTATTGCGATCCAGGGTTCGCGCGGCCAGGGCAAGCAGGATCACACCCACGGCCACGGGGACCGCCTTGCGGTATTCGCTTCCGCGTTGCGCCAGGCGCTGGGACAGTAACTGCGCGCCGTAGACTGCCAACACGGCGAACCCCACCGACGGAAGATAGAGAAATCGTTCCGCCATAATACTGCCGATAAGGATGAACACGTTGGAAGTTGGCGCCAGCGTAGCCAGGAAAAACGCGATCGCAAAGAACACCGGCTTGCGGCCGCGCCGGCACGCGAAGGCCGCGGCCACTCCCGCCAGGCACACCAGCAGGGCGAGGATGGCTCTCGCATCCTCCAAGCTCGTCAACCGCCAGCCGAAGAGCGGGTTCTCGTTAAAGGAATAGTCCCACGAAAGCCCCGCCGGCCACACCAGCAGCGCCAGGTAGCGGCCGATCACTTTAACGGCGGTCATGCGCGCGGTCCAGAAGCCGGCGCCCATCAGGGGATTATCGCCATAGGGAAACACGGCGGCCGCGGCCGCGCCCAGCATGTGCGCCCGCACGTAGAGGAACACCAGGCACGGAACCAGCGCGGCGAGATAGCTGGGCGCGCGCGCCTTCCACGAGGCGGCCCGCCCGAAGGTCAGATCGTAAATCGCCATCACGGCCACCACCACGACGGTGCTTTCCTTGGAAAACACGCCGGCCGCCACAGCCAACGCGATGGCGGCAAGCCATGCCGCTTTGCGCCCCCCGGTGGCGTCCAGTGCCTTGCGATGGGCATGCAGCGCCGCCAGCACGCCAAACGCGGCCAGCAGGTCCGCGCGGCCCACGATATTGGTGACCGATTCGGTGAGCACGGGATGCAGCCCCCAGATGGCGGCCAACAGCAGGGCGGCCGGCAACTGTTCGAAAATCACCAGTCCCAACAGATAGACCAGACCCATGTTGGCCGCGTGCAAGGCGAAATTCAGCCAGTGATAACCGGTGGGATCCGCGCCATTCTCCAGCACCGCGTAGTTGAACATGAATGAGAACGTGGTCAGCGGGCGATACAGAGCCGACATGCCCAGCGGCCAGTACTCCCCATGCAGAATGCGCTGCGCGTGTTCCCCCGTCACCTCGCGGATGCGCTCGTCTTTGAGGATGATCGGGTCGTTATCCAGCAGAAAAGGAGCATGGAAGGAATTCGAGTAGGCGCAGAGCGCGGCGCCAATGACCGCGGATAGTAGTAGCGCCCGCCTCATCGCCGGCGCTTTCCAGAGCGGCACGGCATCGGCTGTCTCCGGCCGGCGGCGATCTTTCGCGCCCTTACCGGCGGATTTGTCCGTATCGCGCTTCACCACTCAAATTTAACATCGCAGCGGATTTTTTCCGCTCCGCGAGTCAGAATGGAGGGATGAACCGCAGACAGGCACTCGCCGCGCTCGCCGCCGTTCCGCTGGCCGCCCAGCCATCCGCCAAACACACCTTTGGCATCCGTGGCGACCGCTTCGTGCTCGACGGCGCGCCCTTCGTGGTCCGCTCCGGCGAAATGCACTACGCGCGCATTCCCCGCGAGTACTGGCGCGACCGCATGAAGAAGATGCGTGCCATGGGACTCAACACGCTCTGCATGTACTCGTTCTGGAATATGCACGAACCGCGGCCGGGGCGCTTCGATTTCACCGGCAACCTGGATATCGCGGCCTTCATCCGCACGGCGCACGAAGAGGGACTCTGGGTGATTGTGCGCCCCGGCCCCTATAGTTGCGCCGAATGGGAGTTCGGCGGCTTTCCCTCATGGCTTCTGGAAACGCCCGGCATGAAGGTGCGGTCTACCGACCCCCGCTTCCTGGCGCCGGCCGGCAGTTACATGAAGCGCCTGCTGGCCGAAGTCGTGCCGCTGCAGATTACGCGCGGCGGGCCGGTGATTATGCTGCAGGTGGAAAACGAGTACGGATCCTTCGACAAGGACAAGGCCTACCTGGGCGCCATCCGCCGGATGATCGAAGCTGCCGGCGTGGACATCACGCTGTATACCGCCGACGGCTCCGAGGCCTCCGAACTGGCCGGCGGCACGCTGCCGGATTTACCCAGCGTGATCAATTTCGGCGGCGCGCCGCAACGGGAGTTTGCGAACTTCGCGAAGTTCCGGCAGGGCGTTCCCCTGATGTGCGGCGAATACTGGGTGGGCTGGTTCGACCATTGGGGCGAGAAGCACCATACCGGCGACAATGCCGTCCACCTGGCGGGCATCGAATGGATGCTGGAGCGCAATATCGGGTTCAATCTCTACATGGTGCACGGCGGGACATCGTTCGGGTTCATGAACGGCGCCAACTTCAGCAAGGTCTACGAACCCGATACCTCGAGCTACGATTACGATTCGCCCATCGACGAAGCCGGCCGTATTGCGCCCAAGTTCGCCCTCTACCGCGAGGCCATCCGCAAGCACCTTCCTCCCGGCGAGACGCTGCCCGCCCTGCCGGCGCCGCTGCCCGCTATCGAGATTCCGCGCTTTTTACTCCTCGAGAGCGCGCCCTTGCGGAGCCTGCTGGGCAAGCCCGTCAAAGCCGCGCGTCCGCTGACGTTTGAAGACCTCCATCAGGACTACGGGTTCGTGCTGTATCGCGCGGCTGTGAAGAAGGTGGCCAAGGCGAAATTGGAAATCCAGGAGGTGCGCGATTTCGCCGTCGTAATGGAAGGCGCGCGCACGCTGGGCACGCTGGACCGCCGCAAGACCCAGAGCACGCTCGAAGTCACCTTGGACGGCGCCCTCCCGCTGGACATCCTGGTGGAAAACATGGGGCGCATCAACTTCGGCCCGCGCCTGGTGGAAGACCGCAAGGGCATCACGGAGCGGGTTTCCCTCGGTGGTGAGGAGATTAAGCGGTGGGAGATGTACTCGCTGCCGCTGAAGGAGATCGGCGGCCTGAAGTTCTCGCCCAGAGCCACCGCCGGCCCCGCCTTCTACCGCGCTTCCGTCGACCTGCGCGAAACCGGCGACGTGTATCTGGACATGCGGGGCTGGGGCAAAGGCAACGTGTGGGTCAACGGCCGCAATCTCGGCCGCTACTGGAAAGTAGGGCCGCAGCAGACGCTGTTCGTCCCCGGCGTGTGGCTCCGCAAGGGGAAGAACGAGGTCGTCGTGCTCGATCTGTTCGAGGGCGGCAATCGGTCCATCGCAGGCGTCAGCGACCCCGTGTGGGAGACAGTGGGATAAGCCTCCGGCTTGTCCATCCGAGCGCAGCTCGGAGCGGGCGAGCTGCGCTCGCCTGGCAAGCTAAGCATGCCCCACCGACGCTCGGGCAATTTCAGCACATCGCGTCTTATATACTGTTATTGTCGAATACCGTACGATCCCGGAATCCATCTATCCAAAAGGAGAACAGGCCGATGAGTTTGAGCCAACTGGCAAGGTCCATTTGCGAGTCGCCCACGTTGAAACTGAACGAGACCGCCGCCCTGCTGCGGGACAAAGGTGAACCGGTCATCCACCTCGGCGGTGGCGAGCCCAAGAACAAGGCGCCCATCGACGCCATCGTCAGCTGCTCATCCCTCCTGCAGACCGGCGACGTCAAATATACCCCGGCGGACGGCCTCCTTTCGCTGAAGAAAGCCATCATTCACTACACCGAGGAGCACTACAATCGCCTCGTGGCGCCGGAAAACGTGATCGTCTCCGCCGGCGCCAAGCAGTCCATCATGGTGCTGCTCCACGCCATCCTCGATCCCAAGGAGGAAGTGATTTTCCCGGTGCCGTATTGGGTGAGCTTCCCGGAGATGGTCAAGATCGCCGGTGGCGTGCCGGTCACCGTGGCGGCGCGCGACGGCGGTTTCGAACCCACCGTGGAAGAAATGGCCGAAGCCGTTGGCCCGTACACCAAGGCCATCATTTTGAACAGCCCCAACAACCCTTCGGGCGCGGTGTACTCGGAAGCCTTCGTTGCCGGTGTGGTTGAGCTCTGCGAGAAGCGCGACCTGTACCTGATCATGGACGACACCTACAACCGGCTGATCTTCGACGGGCGCACGCCGACCAATTGTTACCGCTTCACCGACGGCCGCCTGATCGACAACAGCAGACTTGTCGTCATCAATTGCGTGTCGAAAATGTACGCCATGACGGGCTTTCGCATCGGCTGGGCGGTCGCCAGCAAAGACATAGTCCGGGCCATGACCAACATCCAGTCGCAGGAGACGTCGGGGCCGGCGGCGCCCTCCCAGTGGGCCGCGGCAGGCGCGCTCAACGGCGTGCAGTCCACCATCGAGAGCCTCCGCCTCACCCTCGAAAACAACCGCAATGTCATGATGACCCGGCTCGCCGCCTTCGACGGGGTCAAAGTGGTGAAGCCCGGCGGCACCTTCTATTGCTTCCCGGATTTCAGCGCCTACGAGAAGGACTCCCAGAAACTGTGCCGTCTCCTGCTCGACAAAGTCCGCGTGGTCACCGTTCCCGGCCGCGAGTTCGGCATGGAAGGCCACCTGCGCCTCAGTTACTGCGGAACCATCAAGGAGATCATCGAGGGCATTGACCGCATCAAGTGGGCCCTCGATCCGGGCGCGCCCAACGAGCTCTTTCTGGGTGACCGCAAACTGGTGAGGGACTGGCGATGAACCCTTATCTCGACCTTCCCTCGCCGGCACAGCCCGAGGCCGACAAACTGGCGAGTGTTTATGGCCTCGCCAACCACGGCCTCACCAACCTTCATCGCGTCTACTGGAATCTGCCCACCGCATCCCTGTACGAGGAGATCGTCTTCCGCGGCGAAGCCCGCGTCTCTCATCTCGGCCCCATCGTCGTGACCACCGGCAAACATACCGCGCGCGCCGCCGCCGACAAGTTCATCGTGCGCGAGCACTCCACCGAAAACAACGTCTGGTGGGGTGAGTATAACCGGCCCTTCAGCAGCGAGAAATTCAGCGCCCTGCTCACCCGCATGGCGGGTTTCCTGCAAGGCCGCGACGTCTTCGTGCAGGACTGTTACGCCGGCGCCGACCCCGATTATCGCCTGCCCATCCGCATCGTCACCGAAAAGGCGTGGCACAGCCTGTTCGCGCGCAATATGTTCGTCAAGATTCGCAGCATGGAGGCCCTCAAGCACCACGTGCCGGAGTTCACCGTCATCTGCGCGCCTTCCTTCCTCGGGTCGCCCATCATCGATGGCACGCGCACCGAGACCTTCATCATCATCAACTTCTCCCAGCGCCTCGCCATCATCGGCGGCTCCGGATATGGCGGAGAAATCAAGAAGACCATCTTCACCGTCCTCAATTACCTTCTCCCGGCCGAAAACGTGCTGCCCATGCACTGCTCCGCCAACGTGGGAGCCGATGGCGAAGTGGCGCTTTTCTTCGGCCTTTCCGGCACCGGCAAAACCACCCTCTCCGCCGACCCCACGCGCAGCCTCATCGGCGACGATGAGCACGGCTGGAGCGAAAGCGGCGTCTTCAACTTCGAGGATGGCTGCTACGCCAAGGTCATCCGCCTCTCGCCCGAGGCCGAACCGCAGATCCACGCCTGCACGCGCCGCTTCGGCACCATCCTGGAGAACGTCGTGCTGGATCCGCTCTCCCGCCGCCTCGACCTCAACGACGACGCCCTCACCGAGAATACCCGCGGCGCCTATCCGCTCGATTACATCGAAAACTATTTGCCGCCGAAAATGGCCGGCCATCCGCGCAACGTCATTTTTCTCACCTGCGACGCCAACGGCGTCATTCCTCCCATCGCCCGCCTCACTCCCGAGCAAGCCATCTACCACTTCCTTTCCGGCTACACCAGCAAGGTCGGCGGCACCGAGATCGGCTTGGGCGCGGAACCGGAAATTACCTTCAGCACCTGCTTTGGCGGTCCGTTCATGGTGCGCCATCCCTATGCCTACGGGGAAATGCTCAAGGCCCGGCTGTTGAAGCACGATATCACTTGCTGGCTGGTCAATACCGGATGGACCGGCGGGCCGTTCGGCGTCGGCAAGCGAATCGCCATACGCCACACCCGCGCGCTCCTCGATGCGGCCCTCACCGGCAAGTTGAAATCCGTGGCCTACCGCTCCGACCCCGTTTTCGGTTTCGATGTCCCGGTAGAATTCGAAGGCATTCCGGCGCGGATTCTCGACCCTGCCAGCACCTGGGCGAACCGCGAGAGCTACGACCGCAAGTACCGGGCGCTGGCGGCGCGGTTCATCGAGAATTTCAAGCTCATCAAAGAGGGCTGTCCGGAAGACGTCGCCCATGCCGGTCCCGGCGCCATTTCCCCCCGAAGCTAGCCCCAAAGGGCAGAAGCCCCTAGCCCTGTATGGAACTCCCACCCAGGGAGATTCCCCATGGTTGGAAATTTGTACACTGTAAAAACTCACGCATTAGGACGAAGTGTCGAATAAAGCCCGTGCTTTCACCCTAGTACTATGGCAGCGGGATTGCTCTTATCTGGTTTTGTAAGCCAAGGAAGCATTGAGGAGAACAATGGCTGCTGAATCAAGTTGTTTGCAATTAATAGGCCCTACTAGAAACTGTTATCGCTGTGGGCAGGATTTCCGCGCCGACGGAAAAGACCGGATCTGTTCAACCTGCCGGAAGCCCAAAGAACGCCTACACGGGTCGCCCTGCCTCGAACTGAGTTTTCGCGAAAAGCAGGTGGCCGACCTGGTGCGCCAGGCCAAGTTGAACAAAGAGATCGCGTATGAGCTGCATCTCTCGGAGGGCACGATCAAGGAGTACCTTAACCGGATCTTCCGAAAGCTGGGCACCAGGAACCGTACGGAACTGGCCCTGTGGGCATTTCGTGCACCAGCAGACCACCGATTCAGTGGTTTGCACCGGGAAATGTAGCGGGTCGCGATCTTTCCCAATGAAGGTCTCAGCTTTCCCCAGTGGCGCCGCGGAGAGTTCAGACCAGCGCAACGTTCCAGGCACGTGCTTCAGTCCTGAGGCATGCCAGGCTTGGCAGTCTGCGTGGTCCCAGACACTGGTGGGAGAAGAGACTGATCTCGATTTCCGCTTGGTTCAGCCAGCTACCGTGCTTGGGCGTGTAGTGAACCGTGAATCGGTTCCAAAGGTGGGCACCCGGAATCTCCCCATAGTA
>PLDO01000635.1:504-7784 GCA_003136215.1 Bryobacterales bacterium | reverse complement strand
CTGCTGCACGATTTCGATTGGGAGATCCACCCGCAGGCGCCCGACCATCCCATGCTCGGCGAGCCCATTCTGGCCGAACGCGGCGTCGATGAGGAAACGCGCCGCGCCATCCTCTCGCACGCCAACTACAGCGGTGTGCCGCGCGTCTCCGCACTCGAGAAAGTGCTCTACGCCTGCGACGAACTGGCCGGGTTTATCACCGCCATCTCCTACGTCAAACCCACCCGCAGCGTCTTCGAGGTGGACGTGGTGTCGGTCAAAAAGAAAATGAAGGACAAGGCGTTCGCGCGCAGCGTCAGCCGCCAGGACATTATCGAAGGCGCGCAGGAGTTGGGCGTGCCGCTGGAAGGGCACGTGGACTTCTGCGTCAAGGCGATGCAGGCGCGGGCTGTCGAGCTGGGTCTCGCAGGAAACTCCGCAACTTCCGGTTAGACGGCTCCTCGAACGCGCCATATACCGCCGCCGAAACGGCAATCACGATGGCGATATAAAGCAGTGGCGGAAACTCCAGCGACCGCCGCAGGCACCACCACAAAATCGGCACGTGCAGAATGTACATCGCATAACTGGACTTTCCCAGGTAGACCACCACCCGCGTGGAAAGCCCGCGCGCCAGAGCGCCGCCGCCCAGCGCGAGGCCGATCAGCAGGATTCCGTTGAGCGGGCGCAGCGCGCTGTTCAGGTCGATGAAATGTGGCAGCACTTGCGGGTAGGCGATCACGCCGGCCGCGCCCGCAAATCCCGGGATGTAGAGCCACCACCCGCGCGGAGGGCGCGCGCGCCGCTGCAACAGGTCGAAGGCGCAGGCGGCGGCGATCCCCATCAGAAAGTCGCTCAGGTGCACCAGCGGCTTGATGTTGTCGGAGACCCCCACCGCCCACATGGCGCGCGTCAGGCAGATGGCGATGGCGGCGGCAACCGCGATGTTGCGCCAGTTGGCGCGCCGGATGAAGATCGCCGCCAGCGGAAACAGGCCATAGAAAAACATCTCGCAGGAAAGCGACCACGCCGGCGTATTCCAATTCACCGGAATGGCGCCCAGCCATGCCTGTACCAACAGAAGATGCGCCGCCAGATACTCCGCTTTACCCGGCGTCTGGTCGGCGAGGATGAACGGCGCCACTATCGCCAAGCTGAGCAGGTAAACCGGATACACGCGCGCCACCCGCCCCAGGCCGTAGCGCAGGGTGTTGCGCCGGCTCCACACCGTGGCCGCGTAGCTGCGCGTCAGCACGAACCCGCTGAGCACGAAGAAGGTGGTGACCGCCTGGTACCCGCCGCGGATCAGCGTGAACAGCCCGTGCGGAAGCAGCAGCGCGGTGGCTTCCAGTTTTTGCCCGGGTCCGGTGAGGTGCTGCAGAATCACCCAGAGCGCCAGGAAGAAGCGCAGCCCGGTGAGCGCCGGAAAGTCGCGCCGCTTCACCGTACCTCCGCGTAGCCGAAGAGCAAAGGCGCCTGCGTGCCGCCTTCGAAGGTGACTTCCATGCGCTTCCACTGCACCGCCTCGGGCGGCAGCACGGCGCGGAATTCGGACAGATCGTTATCGCGCCGCACGAGCGTCACCGGCGCCTCCATGCCGTTCACCCGCACGCCCAGCCGGAAATCGCGCGTCTCGAAAACGCCGATATACAAGCGCTCGCTGGGGTCCCGCGGCGCGGCGATGCGGATGGCGCCCGCGCCGTCCATGCGGCGAGTTCCGTCGACCGCCTCCCGCCAGCCCGCACCCAGGTAGTCGCCAAATACGGGGTCCCCGATGTTGACGAAGCGCGGCTCTTCCTCGGTCCAGAGCGCGGCTCTTCCCGGGTCCAGGACGTGTGCCGTTTCGTCGTGGAGCATCTGGCCGTCGAAGCGGTAAACTACGGCGCGGCCGGCCGCCAGCGCCTTCCTCGCGATGGCAGCCGGCAGGACGTATTTCGAGTACAGGTCCGGCGCCGCCTGAATGCGCGCTTCGCCGGCCGGAGCCAGGTACACCGACGGAATCGATTTCGCGCGGAACGGCAGATCCGCCACCCCGCTCCAAAAAAGGTCGTTATCGATCCCGTCGAGCAGAATGATTTTCCCCTTCGCGGCCTGATGAATCTCCTCCACCCCGAGAACCAGGTCTTCCACCTTCTCGCCCCGCGCGTGCTGCCATCGCGTCGTGGTCCACGACGCCTGCACCGAGGTGCCCGCATACGCCGCCAGGACCACGAGCGTGGCGATTCTCCCGGCCATCCGGAACTTGCGCAGACTCGCCGCCGCGTAGGCCCCTAGGATCGCGATGCCGATGGAGGGGACCGCCAGGTAGTAGAGCGATATGTGGTGGGGCAGCGGCAGGTAAGGCAGCAATGGCAGCACGAACCATCCGGCGCCCAGTACCGCCGTCGATTCGCCGCGCAGCCAGCCCCAGGCGATCAGGCCAATCGCTCCCGCCCCTACCGCCGCCGCCGCCGCAGCAGGCATCGGTCCTAACACCATTTGCCAGTACGTCCAAAGCGTCGTCCCCAGCGCCGCATCGATGCGCGGTGCGTACACCCCGACGTGCGGCGGCGGCGCGAAATAGAAGTGCGTCATGACGGCTGCGGCGGAGACCGCGAACATGGGCAGAACTCTCCTCACGTAGCGGCGCGCGTGGAATAGCAAATACAGGGCGGCCAGCGCCGGATAGACCACGTTGATTTCCAGCGCGCCCAGCCCCAGCACGAACGCGCTCCAGTGGGCGATCTCGTGGGCGCGCCGTCCGGTCTCGACGTAGCGCAACAGGAAGTAGAACGCCAGCAGAAAGAAGAACGCGCTCAGCACCTGGTTGTAGATGGAACTCCACCCCATCGCCGGAGCGAGTCCGCTATTGACCAGCCACAGGATCTGCGCGCAGAGCCCGGCCGGCTGCCACGCCACCAGACGCCGCACGATGCTCCCCAACAGCAGCAGGCTCGCCGCCTGCGTCAGGAACGTGCAGATGTGGAAGGGCAGCGGTTCCACTCCGAAGATCGCGCCAAGGCCCAGCCAGTAGGCGTTCTCGCCGAGCGGCCGCATGTTGCCGTGCGCCTTGGGCGCGAACAAAGCCACCGCCAGGCCGCGCATCGAGTGCACGTCGTGCCGCAGATTCAGCCAGCCGAAATCGTCCTGATAGAACCAGGTGGTAAGTCCGGGCCAGTAGAGGATCAACAGCAACAGCACGGGCAGCACAAGCCAGGCGCTGTTGCGGATTTGCGGCATTCTCTGATCGTAACTTATGGCGATATTGAAACCATGGAAATTGCTCACGTCAGCGACACCGCGCTGATGACCGCCGCCGCCCGTGCGGAGTTGCTGTGCTTCGGAATCGGAGTGCGCAGATACTCGAACTCTGGCAGAGTTTTTTCCTACCGTTTTTCCAACAGCGCCAGTCTATTGTCGAGGAAGGGTCTGCCTGGGGGCCTCCTTCTTTGCTAAACTGCGAACAATAGGCGAAAGTCTCTTTTTGGTATTCGTCTCCCGGAGAAACCCATTGTGCCGGCTGTAAATCGTATCACCCTGATTGTCTGTGCCAGTCTGTGCCTGTTGGTGCTCGGCGCCTGCAAATCGGCGCAGCCGGCCAAAGGACCCGCCGGCCCGCCCGTCGTCCCGGTATCGGTGGCTAAAGCCACGCAGGAATCCGTGCCC
Organism: Bryobacterales bacterium; assembly: GCA_003136215.1. Classification (GTDB taxonomy): domain Bacteria; phylum Acidobacteriota; class Terriglobia; order Bryobacterales; family Bryobacteraceae; genus Solibacter. The sequence goes on along the minus strand of PLDO01000635.1, from coordinate 4,160 downwards.
ACCGAACTGCGTGTGGTGGGCACCGTGGAAGCTTCCGCCATCGTGCAGATCAAGTCGCAGATTTCGGGGCAACTGCTGCGCGTGAGCTTCACCGAAGGGCAGAATGTCGCCAATGGCGACCTCCTTTTTGAGATCGACCCGCGGCCCTACGAAGAAGCCCTGCGTCAGGCCGAAGCCAACGTGGCGCGAGACCGCGCGCAGATCACCCAGTTGGAAGCCACGCTGGCGCGCGACGCCGCTCAGGCCAAATACAATCAGAGCGACGCCGAGCGCTACGCCGAACTTGCCAAGGCGGGCGTGGTTTCCCGATCGCAATCCGACCAGGCTAAAACCGGCGCCGACGTGGCCCGCGAATCGGCGCGCGCCACCCAGGCCGGCATCGCCAGCGCCAAGGCTGCGCTGGATGCCGACATCTCCGCGGTGGGCTCCGCCCAACTCAACCTCAATTACTGCCAGATCCGCTCGCCCCTGTCGGGACGCACCGGGAACCTGCTGGTGCACGCGGGGAATCTGGTCAAGGCCAACGACGTTCCGCTGGTGGTGATCCACCGGGTCTCGCCCATCTTCGTCAACTTCAACGTGCCGGAACAGCACCTGGCGGCGGTCCGCCGTCTCAGCGCCAATCGCCGGCTCGGCGTCAGCGTGTTCGCGCAGGACGATCCCACGCGCGCCGCGTCCGGCACGCTTTCGGTGATCGACAACACGGTAGATACCGCCACCGGTACGATTCACCTGAAGGCCACCTTCGATAACCAGGACGGCGTTCTGTGGCCCGGCCAATTCGTCACTTCCGTCCTGACCCTCGACACCATTCAGGGCGCCACCGTGGTGCCCGCCGAAGCCGTGCAGGCCGGGCAGCAGGGACAGTTCATCTACGTGGTGGGACAGGACAACAAAGTTGCCGTCCGCGCGGTCACCGCCGGCCGCGCCTTCGGCAAGAAGATGGTGATCGAGAAGGGCATCGCGCCCGGCGATACCGTGGTCACCGACGGCCAGTTGCGTCTTTTCCCCGGGGCGCAAGTGCAGCTGGTGGACCCGGCGAAACTGGACGCGGGGAAATCATGAACCTCTCGCGCCTCTTCATCGAGCGGCCCGTCATGACCGCGCTCGTCTGCTTCGCCATTCTGCTCTTCGGCGCCATCGCTTTCCGAGAGCTGCCGGTGGCGGCGCTGCCGAGCGTGGATTACCCCACCATTCAGGTGGCGGCCGCGCTGCCCGGCGCCAGTCCCGAAACCATGGCGTCCACCGTGGCCACGCCGCTGGAGCGCGAGTTCTCCACCATCGCCGGCATACAGTCGATGAACTCCACCAACGCCCTCGGCAGTTCTTCGATCACCGTGCAGTTCACCCTGGACCGCAAGATCGACGCCGCCGCGCAGGATATACAGGCCGCCATCTCCCGCGCCGGCGGAAACCTGCCGACCAGCATGCCGCGCCCGCCTTCTTACAGCAAGGTCAACCCCGCCGAGCAGCCCGTTTTCTACCTCGCGCTCGATTCCACCGCGCTGCCCATGTACACCGTCAACGAGTACGCCGACACCCTGCTGGCGCAACGCATCTCCATGGTGAGCGGCGTCTCGCGCGTGCAGGTGTTCGGCGTGCAGAAGTACGCCGTGCGCGTGCAGGTGGACCCCGACAAGCTCGCCATCCGCGGCATTGGGATCGACGAAGTACAGCGCGCCGTCGCGGCCAGTAACACCAATCTGCCCACCGGCCGCCTGGATGGCGATAAACAGGCGTTCACTATCGAGTCTAGCGGCTCTCTCGCCAACGCCGCCGCCTACCGCCCCATCATCGTCGCCTGGCGCAACGGCACCGCGGTCCGCCTGGAAGAACTCGGCAACGTCATCGACAGCGTAGATAACAACAAGGTGGCCGCCTGGTACGACAACAAGCGCGCCGTCATTCTCGCCATCCAGCGCCAGCCCGGCACCAATACCGTCGAAGTGGTGGACAACATCAAACAACTGCTGCCGGCGTTCCGCAAGGAAATTCCGCCGGCAATCCATCTTTCCATCGCCTTCGACGCATCACAATCCATTCGCGGCTCGATACACGACGTGGAGTTCACCCTGCTCCTCACCATCGCAGTCGTCATCCTGGTGATCTTCCTTTTCCTGCGCAATCTCTCCGCCACCTTGATCCCGGGCTGCGCGGTGCCGTTCTCCATCGTCGGAACCTTCGCCGTAATGTACCTGTTGGGCTACAGCCTCAACAACCTCTCGCTGATGGCGCTGACCCTCTCCGTGGGTTTCGTGGTGGACGACGCCATCGTCATGCTGGAAAATATCGTGCGCCACATGGAGATGGGCGAAACCCGCCTCGAAGCCGCCGTGAACGCCGCGCGCGAGATCGGCTTCACCATTCTCTCCATGACCTTTTCGCTGGTCGCCGTCTTCATTCCGGTGCTGTTCATGGGCGGCATCGTGGGGCGCCTGCTGCATGAGTTTTCCGTGACCATCGTGGTGGCCATCCTGATCTCCGGTTTCGTATCGCTGACGCTCACGCCCATGCTGGGCAGCCGCTACCTGAAGCACGAACACCACGGCGGGCACGGTGTGGCGTACCGCGCCCTCGAGGGTGGTTTCAACCTGATGCAGCGCGCGTATGAAGTCACTCTGCGCATCGCCATGCGCTTTCGCCTGGTGACGCTGAGCATTGCAATTCTCATGCTGGTGGGCACTGTGTACCTGTTCATTACCATGCCCACCGGCTTCATCCCCAGCCAGGATAGCGGGTTCATGTTCGCCGGCACGCTGGGTCCGCAGGATGCCTCGTTCGATTGGGTGGCCGCGCACAATCATGCGGCGGGCGAAATCATGCGCGCGCATCCGGACGTTGCGCATGTCGGCGTATTCGTGGTGGGAGGCAACCAGGCGTTCATGTTCACCAACATGAAGCCGCGCGAGCAACGCACCCACTCGGTAGACCAGATTATCGAGCAACTGCGCCCCCAGATCGCCACCATTCCCAGCCTGATGGTGTTCATGCAGAACCCGCCGCCCATCACGGTGAGCGGCCAGAATTCTCCCGCCGCCTACCAGATGACCCTGCAAAGCGTGAATCTCAAGGAGATTTACGAGTGGGCGCCACAGCTCACCGACAAAATGCGCGCCTTGCCGGGGTTCGTGGACGTCAGCAGCGACATGCAGATCTCCAGCCCGCAGGTGATGGTGGATATCGACCGCGACCGCGCCGTCTCGCTGGGCGTCACGCCGGACCAGGTGCAGGACGCGCTCTTCAGCGCCTACAGCGCACGCCAGGTTTCGGTGATCTACGCTCCCGCCAACCAGTACCAGGTGATCCTGGAGGTGCTGCCGCAATATCAGCGCACGCCCGAGGCGCTCTCCAAGCTCTACCTGCGGTCGGGAAACAATGCGCTGGTGCCGCTGGAATCGGTGGTGCGCACCCACCGCCAGACCGGTCCGCTCTCCATCAACCACTTCGGACAGCTGCCCGCCGTCACCGTGTCCTTCAACCTGCGCCCGGGCTTCTCGCTGGGACAGGCGGCGCAACAGGTGGACGACACCATCCGCGAAATGCGCATGCCGGCCACCATCGGCGCCAGCTTCCAGGGGACGGTGAAAGAGTTCCAGAGTTCCTTCGCCAATCTTTCGATTCTGCTGGTGATCGCGATCCTGGTGATCTACATCGTG
>PLDO01000635.1:0-437 GCA_003136215.1 Bryobacterales bacterium | reverse complement strand
ATCATGATGATCGATTTCGCCATCGACTCGCAGAAGCAGGGGCACAGCGCGCACGATTCCATCTGGCAGGGCTGCCTGCTGCGGTTCCGCCCCATCATGATGACCACTGTGGCCGCCCTGTTCGGGACCCTGCCCATCGCCCTGGGCTACGGCGAAGGCGCGGACGCGCGGCAGCCGCTCGGCCTCGCGGTAGTCGGCGTCCTGGTGGTCAGCCAGTTCCTGACGCTCTACATTACCCCGGTAATCTACCTTTACCTGGAACGCCTGCAGGAGTGGCTGCGCGCCACGCCAAAGGTGCGGGAAACTGCCGGCGTGGCATAGAGCAGGCAACATCCCAACAGGCCGGGAGGAGCATGGGTGGGGCATGCTTCCGCTTGCCAGGCGAGCGAAGCTCGCCCCTGGAGATTGGCCATTTGCGCCGCAAACCTGGCGCGGCA
>PLDO01000369.1 GCA_003136215.1 Bryobacterales bacterium | reverse complement strand
GCACAAAATCACGCGGTCACAACATTAGGGTTGCCACGCCCGGTTTCCCAGCCGCGGCTACAGCGTTTCGCCGCGGACCAGGTCCTGGTATTGTTCGCGTTGCCGGATGATGCGCCAAGCGGCGCCTTCCACCAGCACTTCGGGCGCGCGGGGCCGCGAGTTGTAATTGGAGCTGAGGACAAAGCCGTAGGCTCCGGCGGTCGAGACCGCCAGGAAATCGCCCGGCATGGCGTTGGCCATGGAGCGGTCGCGGGCCAGAAAATCGCCGGTTTCGCACACTGGCCCCACCACATCCATGGTGACCGGCGGCAGCGTATTCTTGCGCAGGGGAAGGATCTCGTGGTGCGCCCGATAGAGCGACGGGCGGATGAGATCGTTCATCGCCGCGTCGACAATGAGGAATTCCTTCTCGCCGTTGCGCTTGCGGTAAAGCACGCGGGTGAGCAAGACGCCAGCGGGCCCGACGATGCTGCGGCCAGGTTCGATCATGGCGGTAAAGCCGCTCGAACGCAGCCGGCTGGACAGCGTCTCCACGAAAGCGCCGATCTCGGGCGATTTCTCTCCCGCGTGGTAGGCCACTCCGAGGCCGCCGCCCAGATCGAGATGGCGGATGGGGTGCCCTTGTGCGCGCAGTTGGTTGGCCAGCGCCAGTACCTTGTCCAGGGCTTCGAGAATCGGGCTGGGGTCCAGGATCTGGGATCCGATGTGGCAGCTCACGCCCTCCGCCGCCAGGTTACGGAACTGCCGCGAACGCTCATAAACCGCGGCCGCGCCGCCGATGGCGATGCCGAATTTGTGCTGGCTGAGGCCGGTGGAAATGTAGGGATGAGTGACCGCGTCCACGTCGGGGTTGACGCGAATCGAGAAGCCGGCCGTTTTGCCGAGGCGCGCCGCCTTGGCATCGATCAGTGCCAGTTCCGCCTCCGATTCGCAGTTGAAGCCGCGGATGCCGCTCTCCAGCGCATATTCCACTTCCGCGGCGGTTTTGCCGACTCCCGAGAAGACGATCTTCGCAGGGTCGCCGCCGGCTAAGAGCACGCGGTAGAGTTCGCCGCCGGAGACGATGTCGAAACCCGCGCCCTCTTTGGCGAGAAGCGCCAGCACGGCCAGCGAGGAATTGGCTTTCACCGCGTAGCAAACGGTGTGCGGCAGGGTCCCGAACGCAGAAGTGTAAGCCGCATAATTCCGGCGGATGGCCTGGCTGGAATAGACGTAGGCAGGAGTTCCGACGTGGTGCGCGAGGTCTGCCAGAGGAACCTGCTCACAATAGTAATCGTTTTGCGAATAAGCGAACATTCCGGGCACTTTTGGGGCTGAATTCCAAGTATGGCACAGGGATGTGATGCAAATGCGGAGAACCCGGCGGGCATTGCAGCGGGAGGTGAGCGTGCTCCGCATCACAGCCTTTTGGGCATGTGATGCGGAACACTGGGTTGTTCCCGCTATTCGTGAGCGAGAGATGAAAGTTGCGCGTTCAGTTCCGCCAGGGCCTTGCTTAGAAGGGCCCTATAGCGAGGATTCTGTGCGTTTTCAAGATCCCGGACCACGCGGGTGCGGGACATGAGGATACTCTCTTTCTTGCGAAGCAAGTCGAGCGATTCCGCGGAGAGAACTCTGGCACGAGCTGCGGCGCTATGGTGCTCGGCCATCTCGATCTGCGCCTCGACCGACTTACTTTCCCAACCTCTGGCCATGCTTTCATTTTACCCCTGTAGTGGCCAAATGGGAAGGACCAGTACAGTCTTTCAGTACTTTATGCCAATCTGTCTGTATGCTTTATTGTGTCGTTTTCCTTTTGTTTGGCGCATTTAGCGCCACCGCGCAGTTGCGCCCGCCAGCCGTTCCGCTGGTGGCGCACGATCCCTATTTCAGCATCTGGTCGATGGCCGATCGCCTCAACGGCGAGGGCACGAAGCACTGGACGGGCAAGCCGAATACGCTCACCGCCTACGCGCGGATCGATGGCAAGAGCTATCGAATCATGGGCCGCGACCGGCAGGCGGGCGACGAACTGGCGCAGACGCGGCTCGAAGTGCTGCCGACGCGCACCATTTATGAGTTCGCCGGCGCGGGCGTGACCGTGGGCCTGACGTTCTTCACTCCGGCCCTGCCCGACGACCTCGACATTCTCTCGCGCCCGCTCACCTACCTCCAGTGGAGCGCCGCGTCCACCGATGGCAAGGTGCACGACGTGGAGATTTATTTCGATGCCGCGAGCGACCTGGTGGTCAACACGCCAGACCAGCCGGTGCTCGCCGCGCGCTATCAGCTCGACGGACTTCCCGTATTACGCATGGGCTCGCGCGAGCAGCCCGTGCTGGCCAAGCGCGGCGACGATCTGCGCATCGATTGGGGCTACCTCTACCTTGCCGCCGATAAGGCCGAGGGCGTCACTACGTTTGCCGGCGACCGCACGCAGGCGCGCGCCGCCTTCGACGCCTCGGGCCGGCTGCCGGATTCCGACGAGCTTGGCGATGTGCGGCGCGCGGGGCCGGTGCTGGCCTACGGCGTCGCGCTCGGCAAGGTGAATGCGAGCCCGGTCTCGCGCTACCTGATGCTGGCGTACGACGATCTCTATGCCATCGAGTACTTCGAGCGCAAAGAGCGGGCCTGGTGGCGGCGCAACGGCGCCACCGCCGCCGACCTGCTGCGCAGCGCGCGCCGCGAGCACGATGCGCTGCTGGGGCGCGCCACCCGTTTCGACACCGAACTGATGGCCGACCTGCGGCAGGCCGGCGGCGAAAAATACGCGCAACTCGCCGTGCTGGCCTACCGCCAGACGCTGGCCGCCCACAAGCTGGTGGCCGATGCCGACGGCACCGCGCTCTACTTCCCCAAGGAGAATTTCAGCAACGGCTGCATCGCCACCGTGGACGTGATCTATCCCAGCGCGCCGTTCGCCCTGCTTTTCAGCCCGCGTCTGATGAAGGCGCAGCTCCAGCCCGTGATGGATTACGCGCGCATGGACCGCTGGCGCTTCCCCTTCGCGCCGCACGATCTCGGCACCTATCCGCAAGCCAACGGCCAGGTCTACGGCGGCGGCGAACGCACCGAAGAGAACCAGATGCCGGTGGAAGAGAGCGGCAACATGCTGATCCTGCTGGCGGCGCTGGCGCGCGTGGAAGGCAACGCCGACTATGCCGCGCGCTACTGGCCGCAGGTGACGAAGTGGGCCGAGTACCTGNNCACCTGGCGCACAATGCGAATCTCTCCATCAAGGCCATCCTGGCGCTGGGCGCGTACGCGCAACTGGCCGGCATGACCGGGCACGCGCAGGATGCCGCGCGCTACCACAAGACGGCGCAGGAGTTCGCCGCGAAATGGGCGACTCTCGCGGCGGAGGGCGACCACTACAAGCTGGCCTTCGACAAGCCCGGCACCTGGAGCCAGAAATACAATCTGGTGTGGGACCGGCTGCTCGGCTTGAATCTGTTCCCCGCCGAAATCGCGCGCCAGGAAGTTGCGTTCTATCTCACGAAGCAGAATCAGTACGGCTTGCCCCTGGACAACCGGAAGGACTACACCAAGCTCGATTGGGTGGTGTGGACCGCCACTCTCGCCGGGAGCGCCGATTTCGAGAAGATCGTGGCGCCGGCGTGGCAGTTCGCCAACGAATCCGCCAGCCGGGTGCCGCTCACCGACTGGTACGACACGAAGACGGCAAAGCAGCAGGGTTTTCAGGCGAGATCGGTGGTGGGCGGACTGTTCATTAAGATGCTGGCCGATCCGGCGATGTGGAAGAAATACAGCGGGCGGTGAGAGCCGGCGTGACAACCAGTGACCAGGCAATTGAGAGAACTGGCAATGGAGAACCGATGGCTTCAGCGTCGATCTTTGATCTGAACGGGCATAAGGAAGTAACGCCCGTGATACGACCAAATGCAGGACTACATGCCACAAGGTGACTTGCGGGGAGTAATCCCGTGCGAGTATCCGCCGAAACACGCCTGGAAGGATCGTCCGCTCATCCCGCGGTGCGCGGTCGCAGGCACCGCCGCCGCTCGACCAGCGACGCCCCAGGCGCGTTATACTCTACGCCATACAGGAGGCGCTATGAGAATCGTGGATGTCTCGGCCGTGCTCAAGAATCTTTCTGGCTTCGCGGGGGGGAATCCGTCGAAGATTGAGCAGCGCCACAATGAGGTCTGGCACTGGTTTAAGCACTGCTTTGGCTTTCTTGGGGACATGCCGCACGTATTGACGGTAGAGGAATATCTCAGGATCGGCCGTGAGATTGGGCTCAAGGCTGCACAGAACGTCGCGGGAACGTATACGAAGTTGAGGGCGAATGACGAGGTTCTCGTGTACTGGGAGCCGTACCCTGGGCAGCGCGGCTTGTTCATGATCGTTCGACCTTCCGGCCCCCACTCGGGTGAAATAACGACGCTCTTTTCACCTGACGAAATGAAGCATTATTACGATCTGCAAGCTCCCATCGCTGCGACATTCCACTAGAACGCCGTTAATTAACCATGCGCCACCCGGACTCCCGCCGAGGCTCAGTTGAGTTGCGCCGAAGACGGCCGGCGGACGCTGGCCGACTTGCGGGGAGTAATCCGGCCGCCGGACGCTGCACCGCGCTCCACGCCTCGGCAAGTCAATAGTGGTAACGAGCTTGGAGGAAATCGACCGCCTGATCAGTAACTCGGTAAACCAGGCGGTGTTCCTGGGTGATACGCCGTGACCAACAACCTGCAAGCACATACCTGAGGGGCTCGGGCTTGCCTGGGCCTTCGAAGGGATCGCGCATCACTGCTTCCACCAGATCCAGCACTCTGATCGCAGTGCTCCGTTCCGACTTGACCCAAAATCGCAAATCCTCGCGGAACTCCGGCTGAAACACCGCGATTCGCTTAGCGTCCCGTTTCACCGAGCATCTCTCGCCGTAATTCCGTAATCGTTCCGGGCTTTGATTTCCTTCGCTCCGCGCGGCGTACTGCTGTCAACAAACGCCGCGCGTTCTGCGGCGACCGGAGCAGGTGAGCGGTCTCCACCAGTCCGGAGAGTTCGCTCGCCGGAATGAGAGCAACGTCGCGGGATCCCCTTCGTCGAACGATCACGGTCTCGTGCTGGTCCACCACTTGATCTAGAACGGTCGCCAGGTTTTCACGGAGACTCGTATACGTTGTTTCAGTCGGCATTTGACACCTTGTTCATATTGTACAGCATTCCTGTACGGTTCCCACGTCTACCGAAACCCGAGTGTTGCATGTGCAAAGGTGACTTGTCGGTACTGATCCGATACCGCTCCGGTCGGGGGCGACAGGCCGACTGTTACGAAGGGACCCGGTCGCCGAACGGTATTCGCATTTTTGTATCCATGGAAGCGATCTCCCGCGGGTCCGCGGGTATAGCCGGAAGCCGGTTGGTTACCCTCGTATCGTCGATTTCATCGCCGTCCGGCATCGCGCTCGTTCTACGTAGCTGCGACTCGGTGAAGGCGGCGATGTGGCGTCATCTCGTCAGTTCAGCGGTAGCCTCAATGCCCAGTCGGCACCAATTTTGGAACGGGTGAAGAAATGGACTAACGATTTCAATTCATCCTGGTCGTTAACAGCTTCGCGCATAACCGCCTTGGCCGGATTCAAACCGGGTGCCTGGGCGAACTCGCCAATGACACGGCGGAGCAGATTTTCATTGTGGGCGAATATGTAACGCTCTGAATTCAGAACCTGACAGGCATTGATGGCCCTTACTTCATCTGCCCCAACGCGTTTTTCAAGGCTCCGAGACTGTCCAGGCGAGGTCAGCCGGACGCAAACCTCACGACTCAGCGGCACAAAAACGCCGGCACCGGGCGTGAGCGGCCCCACACCTGTGAGTTCGACATCGTGGTCAGCGGGAGGAGCTATGACAAAGGGGTTGTCTCCGACTACGAATGCGCGACCGCATGCCGCAAATAAGAATGACCATTCGAGGTGAACGAGGCCACGAGAGAGCTCTATTCCATTCGACACCAGCATTCTCAAAACGTCGTTCCGAATCCGCGACTCGCCGCGCGATGCGTCAACCTCGTCCGCGCGCTCTCGCTTGAGAATGAACGATTCCGGAGCAGATTCCGGATTTGCCGGCTTCGGCTCTGCGTGGTACTCTACCGACTCCCGGTCGTCCGGGAGCAGAGACTCCAATTGTTTCATCGTCATCTCAGCCTCGCGAATGGATGCCGGTGTTCTCACGCGAAAGTGCGCGACGAAGTTCGCTAGGTTAAGGACGTCCGAGGCGCCAAGCCGCTCTTTCGACTGAATCTTTCCAAGGATCGGAAGGAAGGGTCCGTCGAGAGGGTTGAACCACTTGTTCTCGATCTCGTGTGATACGTCCTCCCCGGTGACGAGCGTGTAAAGGTCTCGCTCAGCTCCGATGACCTTCGGAGGAAGGCACTTCATCTCGGCCGTGACGCGATCATAACGCCACACCTCACCAGCGGATGTCGCAAACCCTCGAAGAAACGACTGTGGAAGATAGTGTTGCCACTGGCTCTTTCCCATCAAGTCCAGCTTAAATTAAGAACCCGGTCAACACCAGTTCTCGTCACCACCTGTGCGATTGCTGGATTAGGACTGATAAACGCGCTTGCGACCGCGTACCGCATCCCACGAGGACGGAACATCGCCAAACCGTGCTGGTGCCGGGCTGCACCGCTTCAAGTGATAGGCCCCAGTTAAGCCAGCCTTACCACAGGTAGTCCTTCGCGGTCTCGCGTTTATCGTAACCGTCGAGCACGTGCACCACACGTATCTTCTTGAGCGAGACCGGCGAGAGCTGACCGATCGGGATATAGATCACCGTGCGGCCCACCCGCGAGGCGATGGTCTTGAAGATCGAGCGCGGCGGTTTGGCTGCCACATAGACCACATAGTGGTGGATGGAATAATCCAGCGCCGCCAGCAGCAACCGCTCGGATTTCGATTCCGCGAATTCGTAATCGGCATCCTGCCATACGTCGTACATGCGGCGTGCCGGAAGGCTCATCAGGAAGCCGCCGTATTCGGCGCGGCCGATGCCGGGGCCGACGATGTTATCGAACGGGAACGTGGAGTAGAAGGCCATGTCCGATTCGTTCTGGTGCTCTCCCAGCCAGGTGGTGAGGTATTGGTAGTGGTCGTCGCGGTCTTCGTCGAAGATTAAGACGACGGCGCCTACTTCGCCGGCCAGGCGGTCGGCTTGGCGGACGTAGATTTTCTTTCGATACCAGTTGCGGATGGTTTCCCGCAGGTCGATGCCGTCGAGC
>PLDO01000415.1 GCA_003136215.1 Bryobacterales bacterium | reverse complement strand
TCGTGGACGGAAGCGCGGATGGTCTGGGTTTGATCCATGGCGATTTTCAAATCGATGGTGGCGGGAATGGCGGCGTGAATTTGCGGCAGCACGGCGCGGATACGGTCCACGGTTTCGATAATGTTGGCGCCCGGCTGGCGGAAGATGATGACGAGCACGGAAGGCTTGCCATTGGCATATCCGGCATTGCGCAGGTCTTCCACCGAATCGACAACCTCGCCGACATCGGAGATGCGTACGGTGGCCCCGTTGTGATAGGCGATGAGCAGCGGCCGGTAATCGACGGCGTTGAATAACTGGTCGTTGGCGCCCACCTCCCACATGATGTGTCCATTGGAGAAATGTCCCTTGGGCGTGTTGGCATTGGCCGCGGCGAGGGTGGTGCGGACCTGTTCCAGGCCGATACCGTATTTGTTCAAGGCGGGTGGATTCAGTTCCACCCGGATGCCGGGAAGGGCGCTGCCTCCGACACCCACTTGCCCCACGCCCTGCACCTGCGCCAGTTTCTGCGCCATGATGGTGGACGCGGCATCGTACATCTTGCCCTTGCCCAGCACCTTGGAGGTGAGCGCGATCATGAAAATGGGGGAATCGGCCGGATTCACCTTACGGTAGGTGGGGTTGTTGGGGAGATTCGTGGGCAGGTAACCGCGGGCGGCGGCGATGGCTGCCTGCACGTCGCGCGCCGCGGCATCGATGTTGCGGTTCAAATCGAATTGCAGCGTGATGCTGCACGACCCGAGCGTGCTGGAAGACGTCATCTCGGTGACGGCGGCGATGCGCCCGAATTGGCGCTCCAGGGGAGTGGCTACGCTCGACGCCATGGTTTCCGGACTGGCGCCCGGCAAGCCGGCGCTTACGCTGATGGTGGGAAAGTCCACCTGCGGCAGAGGAGATACCGGGAGAATGCGGAAGGCAACCGTGCCGGCCAGAGCGATGGCAACGGTGAGAAGGGTAGTGGCGACCGGCCGGTGAACGAATGGCGCGGAAATATTCATGCCTTACACCTCCGCAACGGGTTCCATGCCGGGATTGGGTTCCTTGTGCCGCGAGACGCGCCTGGCCAACCGGTCGAAGAACAGATAAATCACCGGCGTGGTGAAGAGGGTCAGCATCTGGCTGATGATCAGGCCGCCGATCATGGTGATGCCGAGCGGGCGGCGCAACTCCGAACCCGTGCCCGTGCCGAGCGCCAGCGGTACGGCGCCGAGCAACGCGGCCATGGTGGTCATCAGGATGGGGCGGAAGCGCAGCAGACAGGCCTGGTAGATGGCTTCGATGGCCGGCTTGCCCTCAATCCGTTCCAAATCGAGGGCAAAATCGATCATCATGACGCCGTTCTTGTTCACAATCCCGATCAGCAGGACGATGCCGATCAACGAGATCACGCTGAAATCCTGGCCGGTAAGCTTGAGGGCCAGGAGCGCACCCACACCGGCTGAGGGAAGCGTGGACAAAATCGTGATGGGGTGGATGTAGCTCTCGTAGAGCACGCCGAGGACGATATACTCGGTGGCCAGCGCGGCCAGAATCAGTAACCACTCGTTGGCCAGCGACGCCTGAAACGCCTGGGCTGTACCCTGGAATGCGGCTTGAATGCTGGCCGGCAATCCGATTTCATCCTTGACCTTATTCACCGCATTGACGGCATCGCCCAGCGAAACATTGGGAGCCAGATTGAAGGATAACGTCACCACCGGGAACTGTCCCTGATGATTTACCGTGATGGGCACTGCGACGTTTTCCACGTGGGTAAAGGCGCTGAGCGGAACCTGGCCTCCCGTAGGGAACACCGTGGAGGACGCGATGACCCCGCCTCCCATTGCGGTGCTGGTGAGTGCCGCGCCAGCCGCGCTAGCGGCCGAGGTGGCGGCGGAACTTGTGTTGCCGGGCCCCTGCGCAAGGGCCGCGCTGGACGAGCCGCCCGCTACAAGGCCCGCGGCGGTGTTGGAGGATCCCGCGCCGGTACGGATAAACAGATTGCGCAGATCGGCCGGAGTCTGGCGGAACGCGGGGCTGACTTCGAGCACGACGTGGTACTGGTTGAGTTGCGTGAAGATGGTGGAAACTTCCCGCTGGCCGTAGGCGTCGTAGAGCGTTTGGTCGATGGTGGCTGGTGTAATTCCCAACCGCGCGGCGGTGTCGCGGTCAAATACCAGCTTGGCGCGCAGACCTTGCACCTGCTGGTCGGTGGCCACATCGACGAGTTCCGGCAGTTGCCGCAGCCGGGCCACCATTTTCGGCTCATAGGCGTTCAGCTCTTCCGCGCTGGGGTCTTCCAGGGTGTATTGGAACTGGGTACGGCTGACGCGGTCTTCCACCGTCAGATCCTGCACCGGCTGCATGAACAAAGTGGTGCCGGCGACTTCCGCCAAATGGGGCTGCAGGCGGCGAATTACATCGCTGGCGCTGACTTTGCGCTCCTCGAGCGGTTTGAGATTGATCAGAATTCGGCCGCTGTTGAGCGTGGTGTTGGTGCCATCGATGCCGATGAAGGAGGAGAGGTTCAACACCGCCGGATCGGTCATGATTATCTTGGTGAGCCGCTGCTGGAGCGACGCCATCTCGGGAAACGACACGGTCTGTGCCGCCTCCGAAACGCCCTGGATAACGCCGGTATCCTGGATGGGGAAAAAGCCCTTGGGGATGGTGTTGAACTGGTAGGCGGTGAGGGCGAGGGTGCCGGCCGCCACCAGCAGCGTAGCGGTCTGCCAGCGCAGCACAAACCGCAAGATCCTGCCGTAAAGTGCGATGACGGCCTCGAAGGCGTGTTCCGAAGCGCGGAACAGGCGTCCCTGGGAGGCCTCGGGTTTATGCTTCAGCAGCCGCGAGCACATCATGGGCGTCAGGGTGAGCGATACCACGGCGGAGACCAGAATGGTGACTGCCAGGGTGACGGCGAATTCGCGGAAGAGCCGGCCGACAATGTCGCCCATGAACAGCAAAGGAATGAGCGTCGCGATGAGCGACACCGTCAGAGAGATGATGGTGAAGCCGAT
>PLDO01000521.1 GCA_003136215.1 Bryobacterales bacterium | reverse complement strand
TGGTCATCATGATGGGACGAAAGCGCAGAAGGCACGCCTGGTAGATGGCCTCTTCCGGTTTCATGCCCTCCTGGCGCTCCGCCGCCAGGGCGAAATCGATCATCATGATGGCGTTCTTTTTCACGATCCCGATGAGCAGGACGATGCCGATTAACGCGATGACGCTGAAATCCTGATGTAAGAGAATGAGAGCAAGCACCGCGCCGACGCCAGCGGAAGGCAGCGCTGACAGAATTGTCAGGGGATGGATGTAGCTTTCATATAGAATGCCCAAGACGAGATAAACCGTGATCAGCGCCGCGGCAATTAACACCGGCTCGTTGGCCAGCGACGATTGGAAGGCCTCGGCCGTTCCCTGATAGGCGGCCTGTATACTCGGCGGCATACCCATTTCGTCTTTCACTTTGTTCACCGCCTTGACGGCGTCTCCCAAGGATATGTTAGGCGCCAGATTGAACGAGAGCGTAACCACGGGAAATTGACCCTGGTGATTCACGGTGATGGGGACGGTTGTGGACTCCACATGAGAGAAGGCATTGAACGGGATCTGGCCGCCATTGGGAAACGTCGTTGAGGAGTGAATCGCGCGAGCGAGGGCGGGAGTGCTGGAGGCGGCCGCGGACGCCCGGATAAACAGCCCGGTCAGGTCCGAAGGGTTCTTGGCGAACCCGGGCTTGACTTCCAACACGACGTGATACTGGTTCAACTGGGTAAACATGGTGGACACTTCGCGCTGTCCGTAGGCGTCATATAAGGTCTGGTCGATGGCCGATGTGGTGATGCCCAAGCGCGAGACCGTGTTGCGATCGAACACGAGTTTGGCCCGAAGGCCGAGGGTTTGTTGATCGCTCGCCACGTCGCTCAATTGCGGCAGCTTCTGTAGCCTGGCGAGCATCTGGGGCGCGAAGGTATTCAACTCGTCCACGTTGGGATCTTCCAGGGTGTACTGGAATTGCGTTCGGCTGACGCGGTCTTCCACCGAGAGATCCTGCACCGGCTGCATGAACAGCGTGATGCCCGCCGCCTTCGCCAGTTCCGGTTGCAAGCGGCGGATCACATCGCTGGCGCTGATTTTGCGTGTGGCGAGGGGCTTTAAGTTGATGAGAATGCGTCCGCTATTCAAGGTTGTGTTGGTCCCGTCGATGCCGATGAAGGAGGAAAGATTGTCCACCGCCGGGTCTTGCAGAATGACCTTGGTCAACTGCTGCTGCTGACGGGACATTTCCGGAAAGGACACAGACTGGGCGGCTTCGGAGACCCCCTGAATGACGCCGGTATCTTGAATGGGGAAGAAGCCTTTGGGAATTACGAAGAACAGGAAGATGGTTAAACCGAGGGTTGCGGCCGCCACCGCCAGCGTCGCGAGCTGCCAGCCAAGCACCCACTGCAGTGTCCTGCCGTAGAAGGCGATGACCGAGTTGAAGGCGCGCTCCGAGGCGCGATAGAAACGTCCCTGGCTCGCCTCCGGTTTGTGCTTCAAGAGCCTGGAGCACATCATCGGAGTAAGGGTGAGCGAAACCACGGCCGATGCCAGGATGGTCACGCTCAGGGTAACAGCAAATTCGCGAAACAGGCGGCCCACGATATCGCTCATGAATAACAAGGGGATGAGAACGGCAATCAGGGAGACGGTCAACGATACGATGGTAAAACCGATTTGCGCGGAGCCTTTCAGCGCGGCTTCGAGCGGTGCATCGCCTGCTTCGATGTAGCGGCTGATGTTCTCGATCATGACGATGGCATCGTCCACCACGAAACCGGTGGAAATCGTCAGGGCCATCAAGGTGAGGTTGTTCAAGCTGTAGCCGAGCAGGTACATCACTCCGAACGTGGCGACGAGCGACAGTGGAACGGCGATGCCGGGAATGATGGTCGCCGCAATGTTGCGCAGGAAGAGGAACATGACCATCACCACCAGCGCAACGGTAAGCATCAGCTCGAACTGCACGTCGCTCACCGAGGCCCGGATGGTGGTGGTCCTGTCGGTCAGGATGCTGACGTGGATGGATGCGGGCAGTGACGACGTCAGTTGAGGCAGGAGTTGCTTGATGCGATCGACCACCGAGATGATGTTGGCGCCGGGCTGCCGTTGAATGTTCAGGATGACCGCGGGAGTCTGGTTCATCCAGGCGGCCTGCCGGACGTTCTCGGTGTCATCGAGGATGACGGCGACATCGGTCAATTTGACGGGCGCGCCGTTTTTGTAGGCGATGATGAGCGGAGCGTAGTCGGCGCTGGAGAGTAACTGGTCGTTGGCTCCGATCTGGTAAGCCTGATTCGTTCCGTCGAAGTTTCCTTTCGCCTGATTGACGTTGGCGGCTACGATGACGGTACGCAGATCCTCGAGGTTGAGCCCGTACGAGGCCATCGCCGTGGGATTCGCCTGAATCCGGACAGCGGGTTTCTGTCCGCCGCTTATGCTGACCAGACCGACGCCCGGCAACTGCGACATCTTGGGCGCCAGGCGCGTGTCGGCGAGATCCTCCACCTTCGACAACGGAAGCTCTGTCGAAGTCAGAGCGAGCGTCAGGATTGGGGTGTCGGCTGGATTGGTCTTGCTGTAAATCGGCGGGGCCGGCAGGTCCGCCGGGAGGTACGTGCCCGAGGCATTGATGGATTGCTGCACCTCCTGCTCGGCCACATCGATGCTTAGGCTGAGGTTGAACTGCAGGGTGATCACCGAGCTCCCGTCGGAACTGGTAGAAGTCATCTGCTGCAGTCCGGGCACCTGCCCGAACTGACGTTCGAGCGGTGCCGTCACCGAAGACGCCATCACGTCGGGGCTGGCGCCGGGATAGAACGTAGTGACTTGGATGATCGGATAATCCACCTCCGGCAACGCCGAAACGGGCAGCTGCTTGTATCCCACCGCACCTGCCAGCAGGATGCCCACCATCAGCATGGTGGTGGCCACGGGCCGGAGAATGAAGACCCGGGACGGATTCATTTGACTTCCTTTCCGGGAGTTACCGCCCCCAGTTGCCGCTGTGGGACAGTAACATCCTGCTTCGTGGGTAACTGGGACACATTCCAGCCTCCGCCCAGCCCTTCGATCAGCAGCACACTGGCCGTCAGGCGGCGGGTCAACAGGGTTAGCGCCGTCACGTCGGCGCCAAGCAGCGTTGCCTGTGCGGTGATGACCGGCAGATAACTTGCGGTTCCAGAACGGTACTGCGCCGTGGATATCTCGAGAGCGCGATTGGCGGCTTGAATGGTTTGCCGCACTTTGTCCGCCTCGCCGGCGAGAATGCGGAGGGCCGCCAGGTTGTCTTCCACCTGCTGCATCGCGGTGAGCACAGTCTCCCGGTAGGCGGCCACGGTGGCATCATAGGCGGCGCGCTGCTCCACAACTACCCCGCGGCGGCGGCCCGCATCGAAAAGCGTCGCCGCCAGTTGCGGACCAACGGACCAAAAGCGGCTGGGCCACGTGAACCATTTCGCCAGGCTGGAACTTTCCAACCCGGCGCTCCCGGTCAAGCTGAGGTTTGGGTAGAAGGCCGCCACGGCGATCCCAATCTGCTCGTTCGCCGCCGCCACCTGGCGCTCCGCGCCGGCGATGTCCGGTCTTCGTTCCAGCAGTTCCGACGGAACCCCCAGCGGCACGGGCGGGGGAAGAGTGTTCAATGTGACCACCGGAATGGCGAGGTCCGCGGGTGCTTTGCCGATCAGGACGGCGATGGCGTGTTCAAAGGCCGCGCGCTGGACTCCAAGGTCCATCAATTGGGACTGTACCTGGTACAGTTGCGACTCTGCCTGAGCAACGTCAAGGTCCGACGCCACTCCGGCGGAAACCCGGTTCCGGGTCAGAGTGAGGTACTCCTCATAGGACGCCGCCGTGCGAGCAAGTAACTCCGCCTCTCCGTCATTGCCGTGAAGGCCGAAGTAGTCTTGTGCGAGTTCGGCCTGGTAGAGCAACCGGGCATTGGCCACGTTGGCTGCCAGAGACTGGGCAGTGGCGGCGCTCGCCGTCACACCGCGCCGGATGTTTCCCCATAGATCGGGCTCCCACGCAACGTTGAATGGCAGACTGAAACTTTTTCGAAAGCCCGATGCTCCCGAACTGCTCCCAGCGGCCGCCCCGCCCTCAGCAGCCGTGACGGACGGAGCAGTGGTCACCGTCGGCGACAACGCGGCGCGGGCCACGCCTACCGCAGCCTTGGCTTGCCGGTATTGCGCCTCGGCCTGCAGTACATTCTGGTTGGAAACGCTCACTTGCTCCTCGAGCGCATTGAGGGCCACATCGTTGTATAGTTCCCACCATCGGCCTTTTGCGTAGGCGTCGCCAGGCTGTGATGGCTTCCACCCGGCCGCCTCGGCTTCCTTGAAATTCACAGGCGGCTCCTCTTTAAACGCCGGAGGCGCGGGGGCCGAAGGCCGCCGGTAATTGGGCCCCACCATGCATCCAGCTGAGACCAGCAGCAGGATGAGGATCCCGGCAACCCGCAAGTTCGGACGCGGATTCATCTAACTTGCCTTTCGGGCCTGAGCGCCCGGCTTGGCGGAGGGTTTCACCGGGGGGCTGACGGGCGTCCCGGCCGGGGCTTTGGCTGAGGGTATCTGGGCGGCGACCTTGCTGCCTTCCTGCAGCTTGTCCACGCCGGTCATGACCACGACTTCTCCCGGCGCCAGCCCGGAAGCAATTTCCGAGTCGTCGCCTTCCGTGGTGCCGATCGTGACCGGCCGCACGGTGACCGTGGAATCCGCTTTCACAACGTATACATAGGTCGCTTGCGAGTTGCGCTGCACCGCGGCGGTGGGCACCAGGGTGACTCCCTGCTTTGTCTGTACCAGCAACCGCGCGTTTACGAACTGATTGGGAAACAGCCTGCCTTTCGGGTTCGCGAATGTGGCTCTCAGTTTGAGCGTGCCGGTGGTGGGGTCGATCTGATTGTCGAGCGTGGTCAACGATCCTTGCGCCAGCTTCATCTTGCCGTCGCGGTCGTAGGCATCCACTTCGAGTGTCTGCCCGGCGGCCATCTTCTGGAGCACGACCTGAAGCTGATCTTCGGAGATGGTAAAGATCGCGCTCATCGGATCCATTTGTGTGATGACCAGCAACCCGTTCGTATCGGAGGCATTGACGATATTCCCGGGGTCGACCAGCCGCAACCCGATGCGTCCGGTGACAGGGGCCGCGATCTTGCAGTAGGCCAGATTGACTTTGGCGCTTTCGATTTGGCCGGCATCGAGTTTGACCACTCCCTCGTCCTGATGCACCGTTGCCTGTTGCGTGGCAAGTTGTTGCTCCGGGGCAGCTTTCTGCTGGACCAACTGTTGATAGCGGACCAGGTCGATGCGGGCGTTCTCCAGGCCGGCCTGGTCCCGGATCAGTTGCCCTTCGGCTTGGGTCAATGCCGCCCGATAGAGCCCGTCGTCGATTTCCAATAACAGATCGCCTTTTTGAACCGTGTCTCCTTCACGGTAGCGAACGCTCATTAATTGCCCGTCGACCCGGGTTCTCAGCGTGACCGTAGCGAGCGGCGTAACCGCGCCAAGCCCCGAATAATATACGCCGATGTCACCCTTGCGGGATGTCGTTGCCACCACTGGTATGGGAGGCGGACCCTTGGCGGCAACTTTCGCCGCCGCATCGGCGGATTGCTTAGCCGCAATCTTCGCCCACAGGAAATATCCGCCTAAACCCAGCAGGAGAAGAACCAACAGCCACAGCCACAGGCGGCGCCGGCGGGCAGGCTTGGTCTTCCCGGGCCGAGGACTCCCCGCCGGGGCCGTGACCTCAAAGGCCGGCGCGGATGAAACTACGATCGTCTCATTACTTTCGGGA
>PLDO01000592.1 GCA_003136215.1 Bryobacterales bacterium | reverse complement strand
CACACGCAGGAGGTCACAGGTTTGAGTCCTGTCGCGCCCACCATAAACAAAAGGGCTCTACGCCATTAAATGGGGGCAGCCACCGTCCCCAACCAGCTCATGAACACATAATCTTAACCCTCAACCGGTAGTTTTCGAAGTTGCGGAAGCCGTAGGCGACTCTGCTGATGGTCTCCATTTTGTTGTGCAAGCCTTCGGTGATGCCGTCGTTGCGGGTGAAGCGCTACATGCGGCCGATCTCTGGGGCCAGGCTTCCAAGGTGTGGCCCCACAGCATGAGCGGGAACAGCTTCGGCGTGAGGGTGCGTCTAATCTCTTTATGTTATGTACGCGCCAATGAGATGTGGGCTAGACTTTCTGTCAATCGGAGGGAACGCGGATATGACCGCTCGCGCGAAACGTAACCGAAGAACCTTGACCCTGGTTCTATTGGCCTGTTTGGTAGTGTCGCTAATCTGTGTTGCCTACCCCATATACGTGATCCGGCCGTTCCGGCACCAAGGTGCGCGCGAGCTAGCGGTCGCGCTGGTAGTCGCCCGATTCCGGCCGCTAACCACCGTCATCGCGGCGTTGACGGCAATCCTGGCGGTGATCGGGTATTGGCGCGTGCAGCCGCTGAAGTGGAGTCGAGGCTTCACGGCGGCAGGTGCGGCCCTGGTCATCGGGCTCGCGTTTCTGGCGCGCGTCAATATTTATGAGCTGATGTTCCACCCGCTCGTCCGCCCTTCGTTCAGCGCCGCGCGCGACGTCAAGCTGAATGGGGCTGAGATGGTACTTGCCGTACGAGTTGGCGGGGAGGCACGCGCGTATCCCATTCGCAGCATTTCTTACCATCACATCGTCAACGATTTGGTGGGCGGCACCGCCATCGTGGCGACGTATTGAACGCTCTGTCACACCGGTCTGGTGTGGACGAGAGATGTAGCCGGCCTGAGGCTGACGTTTCGTCTGGCCGGCATCAATAACCAGAACTTCCTCATGCGCGACGAGGAAACTGGGACCTACTGGCAGCAGATCAACGGAGCCGCGATTTCGGGGCCTCTCAAGGGCAGCCGGTTGACGTTGCTTCTCTCCGATGAACTGACGCTTGCCATCTGGAAATCGGAACAACCGCAGGGAACGGTACTGGACGATGTTCCCAAGTATGTTTCCGAATACTCCGAGAGAGACTGGGACGTCCGCATGAAGCGTGCGCCCACCGTCTTGAGTTTTCCGGAGCACGCTCTCACCGCCCGCGACCTGATTCTGGGAATCCAGGCGTTCGGTGCCAGCCGTGCGTTTCTCTATGAACGCGTAGTCAAGGAAAAGCTCGTCAAGGATCACGTGGGTTCGGAGCCGGTGCTGCTGGTGGTGGGGCCCGACGATCAATCCGTGCGGGCGTTCCGGGACCGCATCCCAGGGATGGGCGGAGCTGCCGACTTCTATCGGATCACCGGAAGCTCCGGCGCTCTGCTGATTGACGACGCGACCGGGAGCGAGTGGAATTTCCAGGGCTGCGCCACCGCGGGGAAGGCGAAAGGGCTATGCCTGGAGCCGCTCCCGATGCTCAAAGACTACTGGTTCGACTGGCGCAACTACAATCCCAAGACCACCGTTTACGGCAAAGCTAACTGATCGAAGCCGCCCGCGCGAGTAGTGTCTTTCGATTATTGCCCTAAGATCGATCTGCGTATAATCTCTTCAGCATTGAGAAGCGAATTCTCGCGGATGAGAGTGCTGTGGCTGCTGTCGTTCGTCTTTGCCGCGCGGGCCCGGCATTTCCAACATCGACCTGTCCCTGCTGAAAGCAGGCTTCTCCAAATTTCGGCCATGTACTGGAGGCGGGCGCTCCCAGGCTGATGCAGTTCGGCATCAAACTGATCTACTGATCCAGAGAAACTACAGGCGGTGAGAATCGACATGAGCGACGAGGCAAAACCGGTAGTCAAAATGGAACCCATGTTCCTTCCGGGCGTGGAGAACAATCCACAGCCCGGCCCCTACGCCGACGCCCTGCGGATGATGCAGGCGGCGGGCCCCGAGTATCCGCAGATCTGGCATCTGTTTGCGTTCAAACCAGAGGCGACCGGCCACCTGGCGCGCTTCACTCAGGAGATCATGCGCGAACCCGCCCCCTTGAGCCCCTGGCTCCGGGAGTTGATTGCGGCGTTCACCTCCGCTCGTAATCATTGCCCGTTTTGACTGAAATCTCACGCCGCGGTCGCGGCGGTNNCGCCGCGGTCGCGGCCGTTCTTTTGGAAAGGGAGAGCCCTACACCGGTCAACGGAGAGGAGTTTGTCGCGGGAGTGATTCGCGATCTGGAAACGTCCGCCTTGAGTGAAAAGGAGAAAGCGCTTCTCCGCTTCGTCGATCGTGTGAACCACCATTCACCCCAGATCGCGGCGGAGGCCATGCAACCTCTGTACGCCGCCGGCTGGGACGACGCGGCCATTTACTATGCGATCACCGTGTGCGCCCTGTTCAACTTTTACAATCGCTGGGTGGACGCCAGTGGCGTGCACGCGCTCTCCGATGAGACTCACCGGCAAGGTGGAAAACGGTCGGCGAACATGGGCTATGTCAGAAAGTAACACTGTCGATAGCCGGCAGGACGAAGGCGCTTTCGCCTATCCCGGATGGCGGGTCGCTGTAGCCTCCGGAGTTGGTGTGCTGGTCGGCTTTGCATCTCTGCTGGTTTACACATTCGGGATTTTCCTGAAGCCGCTGACCGAGGAATTCGGCTGGTCCCGGCAGGCGGCATCCATGGCTTTCGGTATCGCCGCCATCATGATCGCGGTTTGTTCGCCGCCGCTGGGATACCTGCTGGACCGGGTGGGGGCGAGGCGCGTCATCCTGCCGTGCATGGCCGTTTTTGGATGTGCTTTCGCTTCCCTCGCGCTGCTGTCGCGGCACCTCTGGCATCTCTACGCAATCTTCGCAATTCTGGGGGCGGTGGGCAGCGGGACTGCCCATTTGGCCTTTACCCGCGCCGTTTCCACCTGGTTCGATCGCCATCGGGGAATGGCGCTTGCCTTGGTAATGACCGGCGGCGCGGTGGGCGCCATCGTGCTGCCTCCCGCGTCCCAGGCTCTCATCCAGAGTCTGGGTTGGCGCGCCGCGTTCGCCATTCTTGGTGCCCTGGTGCTTGCCGTTGCGTTGCCCGTGGTTGTGCCGCTTGTTCGCGAGAGGCCGGGCTTCGGTCGGGCGAGCAGAGTGGAGGCCGAGGG
>PLDO01000291.1 GCA_003136215.1 Bryobacterales bacterium | reverse complement strand
TGTTGCGCGGCTACGGCTACGATCCGCATTTCGTCGAGGGCGACGATCCAGCGGCCTCCGGCTACGGCCGCATCCGCTACGGACCGGGCATAGTCCGATGCGGTGCCGCCATCGGGCTGATAGCCGATCCAGACAGGCCGCCAGACCGGCGCTAGGCGAAAAGAGCGCACTAGCCAGACATTGGACTGGATCCAGGGTTCGCTCGACGGCGCGCCGCGGATACCCATTTCCGAAAGATTGCGAGCGCTGGGCGAAACTCCCTCGACAGCCGGCACCGGACCTTCGGCCGTGCGTACGGATGCCGCGGCGGTCACAATCGGTATCGCTACCATGTGGCTGTTTGATGAAGCTAAAGCCCTGGTTACCTGCTCGATGAATCCGGCGGGGAACTCACCATCGAGCGCCAGGCCATCCAGGCGCGCGGCCGCGGCGGCTGCGACAAACTTTGACGGGTCCGCGCCGGGATACACCAACCCCAGGATAGCGACGCCTCGCTGATGGGCCTCGGTGGTGTAGATGTTGACGAGTTGCTGTTGCCGCAGCTCGAGTTCGGCGTCAGCGCCCGCGCTCCACGTGAGCAGCAGGCAATTAACCGGCGATCCCTCCAGCAGGTGCAAAGTCGCCGGGTCATACCAATTGGCAATCGCTTCGCGAACCGCCGTATCGGCGGGCGGCGTCTTGGCCTTGGCGCGCTGGTACAGTTCGAGTGGCCCTCCCGGCCAGCGCGCCGGGATCCAGGAATCGGGCGTTCCCGGGTTCGCACCCAACAGGGCAGAGGGCAGGCAGAAAAGGAGGACTAGCCAGGACCTCCTGTTTGGAATGGCCATGATCGGGACTACCGGGTATGATTATCTTCCACATCGCGGCCAGATGCAATGTGGCCAGCAGCCTGAATGCTCTTTACGGAAGCGGCTTCTCCCGGTGTATCAGGTGAATCAGGTTCCCATCGCAATCGGTGAAAAACACGAGCCGGTTCCCTTTGACCTGAAGAGGGGTTCCGAGTTCGACTCCTAACGCCGTGAGCGCTGCGGCCGCGCTGTCAAAATCGTCCACGGCGATCGCAAGGTGGCGGATCCCCGGCGACTTCGGTCCCTGCGCCGTCCGATTGCCTTCCGATGGGATGATCTCCAGGGTCGAACCATTCGGCGCCTTCACGAAGAAGTTTCCGTCGTAGCTAAAATTGATATAAAAGCCCAGGTGCTTGACGTACCATCCGGCAAGCCGCTCCGGATCGGGCGATGCAATCGCGGTGTGTTCCAGTCCTTTGAACATAGTCTAACCAGGGTAACCTGGATTGTTGTTGGCTGCCCGACAGATTCCGCGGAGTGTCACGGACCTGGCCTCGGCGATATTTCTATTCAGCAAGAGCCGCGGTCGTTAGAAGTGGGAAACTGGTCCCGGTATCACTATTCTGGAAAGTGGCGGAAATAACCCTACACAGAGGAGTCCTTATGGCAACGAGACGAGAGTTTCTGGGCGGGGCCGCGGCGGGCGTGATCGCCGCGTCGCAGCTTTTCCCGGCGAACGCTCAAACAGCCGCTCAATCGGGTCTGGACTTCCCGATTGAGGATTATCACGTTCACCTCAACAGCATGACCATCGAGCAGGTGGTCGCCGCGAGTAAGCAAACCGGCATCAAGTACGGAGTCATGGAGCACGTCGGCACGAAGGAAAACCAATACCCGAACATGCTCTCCGACGATAAGGAGTTGTTAGCCTGGATCGACAAACTCAAAGGGCAAGGCGTCTACATCGGCGGGCAGGCCGAGTGGATCGACTGGGTTCCGTGTTTCTCGAAGGATGTCTTCTGCCAGCTCGATTACATCCTCACGGATTCCTGGACCGTTCGCGACGCCAACGGCAAACGCATTAAGGCGTTTTCGGGCGGCTACGATCCGGGCGACGATGCCGAAGCGTTCATGAAATGGTACGTGGATTGGATCGTCGAGATTCTGGAAAAGACTCCCCTCGACATCTGGGCCCACCCCTTGTGGGTGACGCGCAGGTTTAACCCCCAGCTCGAAAAGTTGTGGACCGAGGAACGCATGCGTCGGGTCGTGACGACCTTAAAGAACACGAATACGGCGGTTGAGATCGATTCCAGCATCAAGCAGCCGACCATGCCGTTCATCAAGATGGCTAAAGCGGAAGGCGTCAAATTCAGCTTCGGCGGCAGCAGCCAGGGCGCGCGAGTCAATCCGATCGATTGGTCCATCGCCACCGCCAAGGAAGCGGGCCTGACTCGCAACGACATGTTCCATCCCGCGCCGCCAGGCCGCAAACCGATCCAGATCAGGAAACTCAGGACCTGACCGGCTCAGCCGGGTCTCCGGGTCCGGAACGAACATAAGTGCATAGGAGTAAATCGAAAATGGAGAACAGACGCACGTTTCTGAAGGTTGCCGCCGCTGGCGCGGCCGTTTCGCGCTCCGTTCTGGGCGCGAATGACAGGGTTCAACTCGCGCTGATCGGCTGCGGAACCCGCGGCACGATGGACGCCGGATTCTTCGGCAGACATAAGGACTGCGTGTTCGTGGCCGCTTGCGATGTCGCCAAGAGCAGGCTCGACCCGGCCATCCCCCGGCTGAGCCAGCAGGGAGGCGGCGGCAAGGTAGACGCCTATGGAGATTACCGCCGCGTCCTTGAGCGCAAGGATATCGACGCGGTGCTGGTGACCACCCCGGACCACTGGCACAGCCCGATCACTGTGGATGCCTGCGCCGCCGGCAAGGACGTGTATGTCGAGAAGCCTATCTCGAATACTATTCCGGCAGCCCAAAAGATGGTGCAGGCCGCCCGCCAGTACAATCGCGTGGTGCAAATGGGCGTGCAGCAGCGCCAGGGCGTGGCGTTCCGGGAGGCAGCCAGGCTGGTTCAGGACGGCCTGCTTGGAGAAGTCACACACGTGGAACTGATCTACGAGGGCGGATACGCTCGCACCCCCGAGCCCAACCAGGATCCTCCGGCCGATCTGGATTGGGAGGGGTTCCAGGGCCCGGCGCCGCGGCATTCTTACCGGCCCAGCCGGCAGCGCTCCTGGCGCGCATACTACGATTACGGCGGGGGCCTGCTGACGGACTGGGGCGTGCATCTGGCCGATGTGGCCAACTGGTACATGAAGAACGACCTGGGAGCCCCCAAACTGACCAGCGCGGCGGCCCAGTATGTGGCGGTGCAGGATCCCCTGCACGAGCAGGTTCCGGATGCCACCATGGTGGTTTGGCAATACGACAAATACGTGATGTCGTTTACCAACGCGGTGATGCCCAATAGCGATTTCCCGTTACACGGCACTTATTTCTACGGCCCGAAGGGGATGCTGATGGTGAATCGCGCCGGCTACATGATCCGGCCCGCACGGCGGCGCAGCGCGCCGCCTTCGGCTGCGATGGCTGGTCGCGGTGGGGCTCCCGGCCCGGGCATGCCGCCCATGCCGCAGCAGGAGCCGCCCATCGAGGCCAAGGTCCGGCCCTTCCCCGATAACTACACCGACGACCCGGACACCATCGCGCACACCCGCAATTTCCTTGATTGCGTCAAGTCCCGGCAGCGGCCGGTGGGCGATATCGACATCGGTTTCCATTCCTCGCTTCCGTGTCTGCTGGGCTTGCTGGCGATCCAGCAGGGACGCACCTTCGCGTGGGATGGCAACGTGGCGAAGGCGGTATAGTCCGGCAGTGGGGCAGACCATAATCGGTTCTGGTCTGCCTCCTTCTTTTCTGCCTCCTTCTTTACTGGCGCCGGCGCTTCACCCGCAATAACGTCATCACCGGCCCGCCGTCCCAACGGCCGGCGATTTGTCGCGCGCCGCCTCTCCACGCTACATTAAGAGCTTCAAGCCCGTAGGAATGCGCACAACCTTGCTGGGCGAGCGTCGAAACGCCGCGGCGGGGGCCGCTAAGGAGGACGAGCGAACTGGGGCAGACGGTCTCAACTCTGGATTGGGTGGTCATCGTCAGCTACGCCTTGGGACTGGCGGGCATCGCCCTCTACCATTGGCCGAAGATGAAGAAGCAGGACGACCTGTTTCTCGCCGGCCGTTCCATGCGCCGCTGGCCGGTGGCCATCAGCATGTACATGGCGCTGTTCAGCACGAACTCCTTCGTCGGCGGCGTCGGCTGGGTCAACCGTCCGAAGGGCACCGTCTGGATCACTCTGCAAAACGCCGGCATCATGATGGCCGTGCCCCTGGTCATCTGGCTCTACCCGTCCCTGTTCTATCGCCTTCGCATCACCACGGCGTATGAGTACCTGGAACGCCGCTTCAGTTATCCGGTGCGCGCCGTCGCGTCTCTCCTCTTCATGGGCGCGCGGATCATGTGGATGTCCACCATGCTCTACGCCGCCTCGCTGCTGCTGAAGACGATGTTGGGTTGGACTGCGGAGCGGGGAGTGCCGCACGGTGAGATTCTGGCGCCTCTGCTCCTCGGAGCGCTCGGAACCCTGTACGCCTGCGTGGGAGGCATGCATGCCGTGATCTGGACCGATGTCGCTCAGTTCGGTGTCCTCATGTCGGGCGTGCTCGCCATGGTCACGATCGCCGTGCGCCAGACCGGAGGATTCGCCGGCGCGCTGTCGGTCGCCTGGCACGCCGGGAAGTTGCAGCCGCCCCCGCTCTTCAGCCTGACGGCGGATATCAGCATCGTCAGCGGGCTGCTGCTGGGCTTCGTGGCCTATCTGTCGAACGCCGGCGCGGATCAGTTGATCCTGCAAACGTATCTGGCGGGCCGCAGCGAGAAGGAGATCAAGGAATCGTTGTGGAGGAACGGGCTGTTCCTGAAGCCGCTCAGCGTCATCTATCCTCTGCTCGGCGTCCTGCTGTTCGTGTACTACCGCTCGCACCCGGCGGTCGCGCGCCTGATGCGGATTCCCGACGACGCCCTGCCCGTGTTCGTGACCAACGTGTTGCCCGCCGGGGTCCGCGGCCTGATGGTGGCGGCACTCCTGTCGGCGCTGATCTCGGGCCTCCAAGGCGGGATGGCGGCGCTCTCGGCGGCGCTCCAGGTGGATTTCATCCTGCGTAAACGCCGCGAGCGCGTCTCCGAGCGCAATCGCGTTCGTCTGGGGCGATTTCTGATCGTGTTCTGGGGCGTGACCATCAGCCTCGGGTCGCTGGCGGTGAGCCACCTCGGGAGCCGGAACAATATCATCGAGATCCTGAACATCGTGATGTATCCGTTCCTGGGCGTCCTGCTGGGCATCTTCCTGCTCGGCTTGCTGACCCACCGCGCGCAAACAGCCGGAACGCTGATTGGCGCATGCGGCGGATTCCTGGCCACGATCTCGCTCGGGACGACTTTGCCGTTGCTCGGCTTGGCGGCGAACCTCGGCCTCCCCGTCTCGCCTTCCCTGACGGCTTTCGGCAACAGCTTGCATGCGGTCTCGACCCTCTTCTACGGCTTCATGGGCGCATCGACCACGATCATCCTGGGTTACCTGGCGAGTTGCTTCTTCAGCCCGCCGCCCGACTCGAAGCTGAACGGTCTGACGCGTTTTCGCTTGCCGCCGGCACAGGCCGGCGAATGACGTGAGAGGCGAAATGTCGATATGTTAGATTGAGCTACGGGCGCGCTGGCGCGGCCGCGATGCGCCGCCTTGCGCGGCCGGATCTCAGGGAGAACGAATGACTGCAAACGGGAGCGGATTGGGCGATTCCATCGTGCCGCTGGTAACTCCACTGACGGCCACGGAGGATCTCGACGAGCGTTCGCTGCGGCGCCTGATCGCGTTTCACGCGGCGCACGGTACGCAGGGGATCATGGTGCTCGGCACCTGCGGCGAGGGTGCTGGACTGCGCGGATGCGTGAAAGAGCGCCTGCTCGAGTGCGCCTTGGAGGCCGCCGGAGAACTGCCTGTGCTGGCGGCGATTAGCGAGACCGCTTCTCGGCGCGCGGCCGAAGGCGTGCGACGGCTGCCCAAGGGAATCGCCGGCATTCTGCTGATGCCACCCACGTTTCTATTCGCCACCGCCGAGCGCGAACACGTCGATCACGTGGAGCGCGCGGTGGACGCATGGGGAGCTCCGGTGGTGCTCTACAACCTCCCTTCCCGCACGGGCGGGCACGCCATTCCGCCCGCGGCCATTCGCTGCCTGCTCGAACGCGGCGCGGTGAACGGCATCAAGGAAAGCAGCGGGAATATGAGCTACCTGGGCGAGGTTCTAGCCCTGCGCCGCGACTTTCCGGCTTTCCGCGTCATGAACGGAGACCTGGCCAAGGCGGGAGAGGCGCTTCTGCTCGGCGCCCAGGGATTGATTACCTCGTACACGAACGTCGATCCCGCCGGCTGCCTGGAACAGATCGCGGCTGCGCGGCGGAACGACCGGGCCGAGGTCGAACGGCTCCAGGCGAAGTTCCGGGCGGTGCGGAGCCACTTCGCGCCGTCCACTTCCGCGGCGGCCTGGACCAAGGCCGTGCTGGCCGCGCTCGGCCTCTGCGACGCGCGCTGCTGCGTGCCCACCGAGGTTCCGGCGCCCGTTCTGCCAGAGGCTTTGGCCGCGTATCGCCAGTCATCTGCGTAGGCGCGGCGGCCGCCGGCGTCAGTCGGCGGGACCCCAGCGCGGTGTTCTTGATGCAGGACCAGACGGACCGCCTCGGCATGTTGGGGAGGCTTGAATACGGTCCCGCACTAATGCTCAAAGGCTCGCCAGAGTTCGATAGGCACGCGTTCGCGGTCAGGAGGGGTGAAAGCAAACGTCCACCGCAGCGGAACGGACTGCGGTGGTAAACACTCGCGATCGGTGCAGGCCTGAAACGCGAGCGATCCCGATGCAGGGAACCTGGAGTCGGAATCCAGGCAGGCCTTGCGAAACCGCTCCACGGCCGTTCGTGTGTCGCTGATCATGGGTCGGATAACGAGTTCCCGTGTGAGCCTGATGTTACCCTCATACTCGGGCAGGCTCGCATCGGCAAAGGCCGGCTGCTCCCAGCGCGGCACCGGGTACTCTGTGTCACCGATGATGGAGCACTGCGATGAATCCATGCGCCAGGCGAGCCCCCGGTAGTCCCCCCCGGCTTGCGGGCCGTATATGTGCCACCCGGGCGGTATGCGCAATTCGATGCCGATCGTCAAACTGCTGCCCATGCCCGCGGACGTGTCGCCGGCCGTGATCTCGACAGGAATCCGGCCACCTTCGAGAGGCGTTCGCGACTGATCGGCAAGCTGGCCGACGGACCGTTGCAGAATGCTGCTGGCGGTGAAACGCAGTTCCTCGTGCTCCGAGACAAACCGCCAGCGCACCGTTCCGTTAGCGTTGAGAACGAACACTGACGCATAAGCCAAACCATACACCGGAACCTCGCCGGAAGAATCGACATCGAGTTGGGAACCCTTGTGATACCGGCGGTCGGCAACTCCGTAGGCCCGAATCACAACCGACTCGTGATCGGACAGAAGGGGGAAGGCGATCCCTTTTCTCAAGGCGAAATCGCGTAGGGCCGCGCGGCTGTCGTAGCTGATAGCTGCCAAGCCAAGGCCCGCCCGCTTGAGCAAAGGAAGATCGCGCTGCAGCTCGCCCAGCTGCCCTTTACAATACACTCACCAGTCCGCCGAGCGAAAGAAAACCAGGACCAGGCCTCGCCGGCCCATCAACGAGGCCATGCTGCGCTTACGGCCCGACTGGTCGTGCAATTCAAAGCCGGGGGCCTCTGCGCCGGCCGGAATTCCCACGGCCACAGTGTCCTGCATCCACGTGGGAGCGTCCCCGCACACCAACTCGCTCGGAAAGAGGATTGCGAGACAAGCGTAGTGTAAGAGCCGGTTAACCATGAATACGGGAGACGCCCAAGGTGCCAAAAGGGTTACTTCTTGTGCACCGATTCACGCCGTTGCGCCTCCGAACGATCTCCCTGGCAGGATGCTGTTCTTGCGTTAGCGCCCCCGCGCGATCGCCACATCCTGCGCCACGTACAGTTCGAGGGCGATCCTCCCCGAACCTTCCAGCCGGTGATACTGCAATGCGCCGTCGCCCCCTCGTACCTGCGTGCTTCTCAGAGCAACGTCCACATTGCCCACCTTGAGGCGCACGTTATCGAGTCCCACGTGCATCGCCTGCCCATCGGCACCCGGCTCGCTGGCGTACCTCACCTGCCCCGACGCCGCAGCGCCGATCGTGGCCACGGTCGCCCCGGCTACTTGAACATCGTTCGCCAGCACAAATGCGATCGGTCCCCCGCTTTCCGCCGTCTTCGAGCTCAAGTCCTCCACCGAAATCAGCGATACCGGCGTTCCCTCCTTCAGGACCGCCTGGACCACCGCCGCCCCTTTCCGCGTATGCGTCGTCACATGGCGCAACACAAACTCTTCCATCAAGTGCCCCGACGCTCTACCGCTGAAACCCAACAGCACGTTATGAAAAGCCCGCAGCCCGGGTCGCGAGGTGGCGGGGTAGTACAGTCTCGATATCTGGCTGGCCGCGGCGCCACCCACAACATCGGAATAGTCCGGCTGCCAGCGCCCGTTATCGCCCTTGCAAACGAATGCGGTCCCGATGGCGTACAGCACCCGCGAGCCGAAACTCCCCGTGCCCTTGTAAAAGTAGCGGGGGTCCTGGTGGAACACCGCCTGCATGACCACATGGCGAATCATCACGCCGCTCACCCTGTTGGCGTACTGCGCCCCGTAACGCTTGGCATAGCCTTCCACTCCCTGCCCGAACTCCGGGTATCTGTTTTGCGCCTGCTGGATTCCCGCGGAAATCCCCGTGCTCAGGAACACTTCCGGATCGACGATGCTCTTCCACCCGAGCTGAAACTTCTGCCCGGCGCTCAGCGGCGCCGCATTCGGCTCGTAAGTGACCAGGTAGTGCGGAAACACGCCCAGCACGCGCTGTTTCTCCTCGAGTTTCAGTTGTTCCGCGGCCAGTTCGTGGGGCGGCAAAACATCCACCGAGGAGGCCACCGGCGCCACTTGCAGGACGGCGGCGAGCGCTGCCGGGCTCTCGCCCGAACCCTCCGCCACGTCCGCCGTCCAAGCCGCGAATCCGTTGGCCGCAATCGAGACCTTGTAATTCCCCGGCGCTACGCCGGAAAAGTGGAATGCTCCGGCGTCGTCGGCAACCGTTGTACGCTGGCCTGTAGACGCGGCCGTGTCCAATGTGACAATCGCCCCCGCCACCGCCGATCCGGAGCCGTCCTTCACCACGCCGTCGATGGCGCCCGCCGCGGCCGTCTGCGCTAACGCCAGTCCCGGAATCGACATCACCCAAAGGGCCGCCGCGGCAGTTCCTCCCCTCAATTCATGGCGCATCGGAAACCTCACCCCATTATCGTTCATGCGCCACCGGCCCTTGCGGGAGATGAAACTTGGGCGAGACTCCGTGACCAGCGTATGCCCTATTGACCGATTGCGCGATCGGCTACCATAGCCGCATGCGGTTTCTCGCCGTCTGTCTGCTGGCGGCGCTGCCTTGCGCTGCACAGCAGAGCTCCTACCCGTTTGCGGTAGACCAGGATCGCCTCTCCGGCGCTCCCGACTTCAGCTTCCTGAACCAGCCGATCACGGCCAAAGACAGGGTGGTGGTACGGAATGGCAGGTTTGTGCGGGCGGCCGACGGAAACCCGGTGCGCTTGTTCGGCGTGAACCTGGCTTTTGGTGCCAGTTTTCCCGAACAGCCGGACGCCGCGCGTGTCGCCAAACGCCTGCGCCGCCTGGGTGTCAACCTGGTCCGGCTGCACCATATGGACACGTCGCCCGACAGCAACCCCGAGACCGCCCGCAGCATTCTCACCACCGGCCCCTACCCTACGTTGAACCCGGTGGCCGTCAGCCGTTTGCGGGGCCTTCTGGATGCGCTGAAGGCCGAGGGGATCTACGCCGACCTGAACCTGCATGTGGGCTACACGTTCCGCCCTGGAGTGGACCAGGTGCCGGCGATGCCCGACGGCGCGGCGCTGCCGAACCAAAGCAAGCCGCTGCACATTTTCTATCCCCGCATGGTGGACCTGCAGTTGAAGTACACACGCGACCTGATCGCGGCCCTGAAGCTGAAAGGCGACCCCGTGCTGGCCATGGTGGAGATCGACAACGAGACTTCGCTGCTGCAAGCCTGGGGTTCGCGGCTACTGGACAAGACGATCCTGGGCGACTACCTTGCGGAGTGGCTGCGGCAGTGGGGTGAGTACCGCAAGTCGGCGACGGATGCCCCGCTCGAAGGCGACGAGTATATCCGCTTCCTGGCGGACCGCGACCGCGCCTACCTGCGGCGCATGCGAGACGCCATCCGCGCCGTTACGGACGAGCAAGTGCCCATCGCCGGCACGCAAATGGGCTACGGCGGCATGCTAAACCTGGAAACCCACGCCGACCTGGACTACCAGGACAACCACTTCTACATCGACCACTACAACTTCCCCCACACCGCCTGGGATTCCAGCGACTGGCGCATTCGCGACACTTCCGCCGTGGGCACGGGGATGTCCAGCATCCTGAACATGGCCGCCTCGCGCGAAGCCGGCCGCCCCTATACGGTGAGCGAGTTCAACCAGCCGTACCCCAACCGGCAGGCCGCCGAACTCGACCCGGTGCTGGCGGCCTTCGGCGCCTTCCAGGGGTGGGACTCCATTATGCACTTCGCCTACTCGCACGGCCGTGCCTGGGACAACGCCGCTCCCGAGAGCTTCGACATCAACGGGGACTGGACTAAGTGGCCGAACGTGGGGCAATCGGCGTGGCTGTTCCGCTCGGGCGCGATCGCCGCCGGAACGTCGCCAGTGGAGATCCCGGTCTCCAAGGAAGTGCGGATGCAGTTCACGCGCGAGAGGAGGCTCGGCTCCATCAGCGTCTTCCTGGGAGCCAACGGCGTCGATCCCGCGCTGGCCTTCGTGCACCCGATCGGCATCCGCATGGCCGAGAGGCCGCTCGAGAAGTTGGCGCCGCCTGTCGCTCCGTACACCTCCGACACCGGCGAGCTGGTATACGACAAGGCGGGCCGCACCTACATCATCCGCGCCGCCAAGGCGGCCGGAGCCGTGGGCTACTTCCGCCAAGCCGAAGCGGGCGCGATGGATGTGGAACTCGTGGCCAACGACCACGGCTTTGCCACCATCCTCCTGACCGCGCTCGACAACCTGCCCCTCGTACAGTCGCACCGCATGTTGCTCTCGACTCCCGGCTACACGCTAGGTAGCGGGCAGAAACTGGCGCTATACGCCGACACGAAAGACTGGTGGACTTTCCCTCCAGAGCCCGGCAGCAGTAAACCGGCGGCCGGCCGCTCCGCCAAACCGCCGATTCTGATGGAGCGCGTGGAGAGCTACGTCACGCTGCGTACGTCGGCAAAGAGGCTTACCGTGTACCCGCTGGACGGCGCGGGCCAACGCATGGCCGCCCTGGGAGCGAAGGACATCGTCCGCGGCGACGGCACGTTCCGCATTCACTTGCAGGCGGACGGGCAGGCGTTGGCGCCGTGGTACGAGTTGGTGACCGAGTAAGGCTCCGTGCTGCATGGCTGCTGCCGTCGGCGGCTTGCATGCTGGCAGCGCAGACGACGAAAACCAGTACGGAGGCCTGACGTAGCCCCGGCCGGATGCGCCGCGCCGGCCATGGCGCGGCAGGTCGGATTCTGCCGCGTGTCATAATGAACCTGGACATCTAAATTCCGTTACCGCCTGGAATGTTGTTCTCCAAATCTTTGGTGGCCAACGAAATCTGCTTCTGGGTCCGAGACTGCGGACTTCTACCTGCTCCCGAAGCGTAACCATGCTCGCTTCCCAAGGGTTCACCGTGCGTCATGCTTGTACTTTCTTCCTCATCTCACTCGCCGCCACTGCCCAGGTGCGTACCCTTCAAGACGGCACACCCGTGCGTCTTCGTCTCAGCCGAAACGTCTCTTCTTCCACCGCGCACGTCCAGGAAACGGTGGATTTCGAAGTCACCGAACCCGTCATCGACCAGAATTACGTGGTCATCCCGAAAGGTGCCGTCGCCCTCGGCCGCGTGAGCAAGGTGCAAGCCAAGCGCCGCTTTGGACGGGCCGGC
Source organism: Bryobacterales bacterium (assembly GCA_003136215.1). Classification (GTDB taxonomy): domain Bacteria; phylum Acidobacteriota; class Terriglobia; order Bryobacterales; family Bryobacteraceae; genus Solibacter. The sequence goes on along the minus strand of PLDO01000291.1, from coordinate 11,553 downwards.
GCCCTCGAACTCAGCATCGATTCCGTGCGCCTCACCGATGGACAGACTATCCCCCTGCGCGCCACCCGCGAAAAAGGAGAAGGCGACATGAGCGGCCCCCGTGTGGCCGCCACTATCGCAGCCTCCCCCGTGTTGGTGTGGGTGAAAGGCAAGGACGTGACCTTCGACAAAGGTACTGAAGCCACCGCCTATGTCAGCGGCGACGCCCGCCTCGCTGAATTCCGTCCGAATTCCCCCGCCGCTCCCGATACCTCAGCCGATCGCAGGAGTTCGCCCGGCGTTGTGCTCACCAACGCCGACATCGTCCAAATGCAGAAAGCCGGACTTTCCGAAGAGGTCCTTTTGAGCAAGATCGCCAGCTCCACAGCCAACTTCGACATCGGCACCCAGGACCTGATCCGGTTGAAGGAAGCCGGCGTGAAGGACAATATCATCAACGCCATGGTTCAGAAATCCGGTAACCGCTAACCTGATCGAGCAGGGCGATCAGATCCATCGCCCCAGCCGGATCTATGGCAGCGCTGCCATCCGGCATGGAAAAGTGCACTCTGTCCACATAGGGGGCTACGCAATCCAGGTCGCGAGCGGCGAGTACGGCCTGTGATGGACTCAGTCCGAAACAGGTTCGTGAACGTTTGCGCCGCGCCCGACCAGCGCTTGAACTCGCCTTGGCGAACGTTTGGGATACCGCGATTCAGTCCAAGACTTCCTGAGCCGAAGTGGATGTTTGCATATGTTTGCACGCCGCCCGCGGTTATTGGGTTAAGTGATTGGAAAATACGGTGGATAGTTGGTAGCGCTAACGGGAGTCGAACCCGTATTTAAGCCTTGAGAGGGCTCTGTCCTAACCATTAGACGATAGCGCCACGGGTGAGTTCCATTGTAGCAAAGCCCGGGCGGTCAGGTTAGCGTAATAATGGGAGGGAATGCGGCGGCTGCTCTTGCTCGGCACCATCCCGTGGCTTCTGGCGGCGGACGACCATTGGGTGAAGTTCACCCGCGGCCCGTTTGAAGTGATGACCGACGCCTCCCCCCGCGGCGCCCGCGAGACCCTGGTGCGCTTCGAGCAATTCCGCAGCGCGCTCGGGCAGATTATCGGCGAGGACGACTTGCAGACTCCCTTGCCGCTGCGTATCCTGATCTTCAAGAACGCCGCGGGTTGGACCTCCGTCGCGCCGCTCTCCGAGGGCCGCGACCGCTACGCCATCGTGCTCGGCGAGAAGAGCGTGGTGACGCCCGAGATCTATAGCGAACTGACGCGGCTGTTTCTGAAGAGCAACACCACGCAAATGCCGCCCGCTTTCGAGCGCGGATTGATCGCCTTTTTCTCCACCTTCGAGGTCTCTGGCATCCGCATCACCGCCGGGACGCCGCCGCCCAAACCCGATCTGGATTGGGCGCGCATCCACTTGATGGTGGCCGATCCGGATTATTACGGCAAGCTCCGCGTGCTGCTCTACAACCTGCGCCACGGCGTGGCGGAAGACCCGGCCTGCCGCAACGCCTTCGGCAAGTCCGCCGCGGAGGTGGAAGCCGCCGTGAAGCAGCACTTCGCCGCCGGGAATTTCCAGACCACGCGACTGCCCAGCCGCCCCATGGCGGAAGGCGATTTTCCGGAGCGGCAGGTATCGGCGGCGGAGATCTCGCTGGCGCGCGCGGACCTGCTGGCGGGCGTGCAATCGGCCGCCGAGTATCAGAAATTGCTCGCCGGACACGAGAAAATACCGGAAGCCGAAGAGGGACTCGGGCTGCTGGCGCTGCGCGAGCACCGCGCCAGCGAGGCGCACGAGTATTTCGAGTCCGCCGTGGAAGCCCACAGCACCAGCGCGCGCTGCTATATCGAATACGCCAAGCTGGAACCCGACCGCGACAAAGCCGAGGACGCTCTGCTCAAAGCCGCGGGCATCAACCCGAAACTGGCGGAGCCCTTCGCGCTGATGGCCGAGCGCGACACCGATTCGCGCCAGCGCGCGATGCACTGGAAGGCCGCCACCGAGCGCGACCCGCGCAACACCGCGTACTGGCGGGGACTCGCCGAAGCTCACCTCGACGAGGGCAACTACGCCGAAGCCGGCAAAGCCTGGCGCGGCGGCGAACAGGCCGCCACCGAGCCGGCCGAGCGCGAGAAATTCCACCGCGCGCGCATGCTGGTGGAGCAGCAGCGCCTCGATCGCGACGAGGCCGAGAAGCGCCGCGAGGCCGAAGAGAACGCGCGCGAGATCGAAAAGCTGAAGACCCAGGCCCGCGCCGAGTTGCACAAGGCGGAAGCCAGATTCAGCGACGGTACGCCGGTGGGCGCCGACAAGCCCGTGCCGTGGTGGGATGGGCCCCAGCCCGGCGGCAAGGTCAGCGGCACGCTGAAACAGGTGGATTGCCTGCCCAAGCAGCAGGCGCGGCTCTCCATCGAGGACGCGGCGCACAAGCTGGTGAAGCTGCTCGTGGCGGATCCATCGAAGGTGGNNGACGCTGGGCTGCGGAGCGCAGAAGCCGCGCAGGATTACCGTGGAGTACTTCCCGAAAGCCAACGCCCGGCTGGCCACTGCCGGCGAGGTTGCCACCATCGAGTTCCAGTGATCGTCCCCGTGAATCAGACCACCCGGGTCGACCCCGCGGAGCGCTACCGCTGGGCGGTGCTCGCGGTATTCGTGCTCTCCACCGCCATCAACTACCTGGACCGCGCCACGCTCTCCGCCCTGGCGCCGGTGCTGATCTCCGAGTTCCACCTTTCCAACGCGCAGTACGGTTTGATCGGCAGCGCCTTCAGCCTGACCTACGCCGCCAGCGCGCCGTTCGCCGGATTGCTGATCGATCGCATCGGGCTGAACCGGGCGATCAGTTTCGCGGTGGGGCTGTGGTCCTGCGCCGGCATCGCTACCGGCCTGACCAGCGGGCTGGGCGGGCTCACCGGTTGCCGCGCGGTGCTGGGGGCGGCCGAAGCCGCCGGCATTCCCGCGGCCGGAAAGGCGATTCACCAGTACCTGCGTCCCGGCGAGCGGGCGCTTGGCAACGCGGTCAATCAGGCCGGTGTCAGCCTGGGCTCCGTGATTGCGCCGTTGCTCGCCACCTGGATTGCGCTGCGCGGCGGATGGCGTCATGCGTTCGTGGTGACGGGGGTGCTTGGGCTAGCCTGGATCCCGGTCTGGCTGTGGGTGTCGCGCCGCGCGCCGGCCGCGCCCGCGCCCGGGCAACATCGCGCGGCCGATGCCGCCATGTTGCGCGACCGCCGTCTTTGGGTGTTTGCCCTGGCCAACGCGCTGAGCATGGTGGGCTACTTTTTCTGGTTCTTCTGGACCTCGAAATACATGGTGGACGTCTACCACCTCACCCTCCAGGAGGCTGCCTGGTACGTCTGGATTCCGCCGGTGTTTGCCTGCTGCGGCGGATTCCTGGGTGGCTGGCTCTCCCTGCGATTGGTGGGGCGCGGGCGTCCGGCGCCGGCCGCGCGCTTCCGCGTCTGCCTGGCGGCCGGCGTGGTTTCTCTCGCCACCGCCGCCCTGCCGTGGGCGGCGTCGCCGGGGTGGGCAGCCGCCGGAATTTCGCTCAGCATCTTCGCCGTTGCCGCCTTCAGCGTCAACATGTACACCTTGCCGCTGGATACCTTTGGCGCCGCGGCCGCGGGCTTCGCCATTTCCATTCTGGTGGCGAGCTATGGCGCCGTTTCCACCATCCTCGGCCCGGCCATCGGCGCGGCCATCGACGCCCGCGGATACGCGCCGGTAACGCTGGTGGTGGCATTCATGCCGCTAACGGCATGCGCCGTGCTGTGGTTCACGAGGTCCACGCGATGAAGCAGATGGTGGCAGCCTGTCAATCCGAGCACAGCTCGGACTCCTTTCGCGGCAAAGATCCCCAGGGGCACTGGGAGCGGTCATCGCCAGGGGCGCGAGTGTGTTTGCGAAAGGGGGCACTAAGCTGGCGTTGTTCGCTCCAATGAAGCAGTGGATCTTCCGCCTCCTCGGCAAGGGTCCGGAGGCTGTGGTGGTCACCTTTTGCAGCGGCGACGCCGAACTGTGCCGCCGCATGGCGGAAGAGGTGCGCTCGCTGGTTCCCGGCCGGCGCCACTTCGTCGCCACGGCGGAGAATTGGCCCGCGCTGCAACGCGAGTTGAAGCCCTACCGCATCGGGCTCGCGCCGGTGATGCTGACCCGCGAGGCCAACCCGCTGCGGCGCGCGGCCTTCCGACTGGCCCCGCACAAGATCCTGGCGTACAACTCGCGGCTGGAACGCCATCATCTGCGCATCGATCTGCCCTCGCTGCTGTTCTGGCTCGGCGTGCCGCTCGACCGTATCTATCTGCGCCCGTGGTGGTGGCCCTGGAAAAAGCGCGAGAGTTCCGTGATCCCCGGCGGCTATCGCGTGGCGGAGGGCCGCGTCTGCACCGAAGGGCGCCGCCGTGTGGCCGTGCTCTCGCCCTACTTTCCCTTTCCCCTGGCGCATGGCGGCGCCGTGCGCATATACAATCTCCTGCGCGAGATGGCGAAGGAGTTCGATATCGAGCTGTTCGCCTTCACCGATGGCGAGGTGGAACTGGCGCCGGTATTGGAGTGGTGCGCGCGCGTGGCGCTGGTGGAAAAACCGCGCTATCGCGAGCCGCGCTGGAGCACGCTGCTGCCGCCCGAGGTCCACGAGTTCCGCTCGCCCGCCATGAAGCAGGCCATCGTCGAGGAGCGCCGCGCCTTCGGCTTTGACACTTTGCAGGTGGAGTACACGCAGCTTGCCGGGTACGGCGGCGACATCCTGGTGGAGCACGACGTCACTTTCGACCTGTTCACGCAGATTGCGCGCCGCGAGCGCACGCTTTCCGCCGCGTGGGACGTGTATCGCTGGCGTCGCTTCGAAACCCGCGCGCTCGGGCGGTTCCCTCGCGTGGTGGTGATGTCGGAGAAAGATGCGGAGATGGTCTCCGTGCCGAGCGTGGTGATCCCCAACGGGGTGGATCTCGCGCGTTTCCGCGGCTCGCCGGAAACGCCTGGCGAGCGCCTCCTGTTCATCGGCAGTTTCCGTCACTTCCCGAACGTGGCCGCCTATCGCTTCTTCACCGATGAAGTCTGGCCGCTGCTGCGGGATAAGTTTCCCAGGATGTCCCTCACCGTGGTCGCCGGCGCCGACTATCTCACTTACTGGCGCGCCTTCACCGATTCGCCCGAGCCCGCACCCGACCCGCGCATCCACCTGCTCGGCTTCGTGAGCGATGTGCGGCCGCTCTACGTGGAGAGCAACCTGGTGCTGGTGCCGACCACGGTCTCCGCGGGCACCAATGTGAAAGTGCTGGAAGCCATGGCGATGGAACGCGCCGTGGTCTCGACGCCCTCGGGATGCGCCGGCCTGGGCTTAGTGCATGGCCACAGCGTATGGGTGGCCGATTCGGCGGTGGCCTTCGCCGCCGGAGTGGCGACGCTGGTCAACGACGCCGAACGCCGCCAACAGATGGCGCGCGCCGCCTACGGGGTCGCTCTTCGCAGCTTCGACTGGGCCGCCATCGGCGAAAAGCAGCGGGAACTGCTGCGTTCGCCGACCGGCAGAAAAACCATTTCGAGCCACAGATGAACACAGATACACACAGATAAAACCAAATCCATTCTTATCTGTGTTCATCTGTGTCCATCTGTGGCCAATTCTTCTTCGCCCTGAACTCATTCGGGTGCGTGGCGCAGCAGCCTGAGGCCGTAACGGAGATCGCTCGAAGGTGAAACCGTAAGGGTTGAACGGTTTTCAGATCTCGTTGCTGAAAACAAAGGGAATGCGGCAGCCCGACCGTAAGGGTTGAACGGTTTTGGGCCGACCGGCGAGCGCCCGCTGAAAGTTGACCAACGCGCGCCGCTCCTGTAAACTGCAACCCATTAACACTACTTTGGGGTACGTTGAGGAAAGCATGCGCGACCACTCTATCCGCCGTCAAACTCTGGCACTGACACTACTGGGCGCCGCCTTGCTGGCTTGGCCCGCCACGGCTCAACGGCGCGGCGGCGGAGGATATGTGCCGCCGGAAGGGCTCACCTTCCGCTTCATGGGACCGGCGGTGGGGAACCGCATCTCGGCGGCGGCCGGCATCCACGGCGACCCGGCTACCTATTATGTGGGCGCTGCCTCGGGCGGCGTCTGGAAGAGCACCAACAAGGGGCAGAACTGGGCGCCGATCTTCGACAACCAAACGTCCCAGGCCATTGGCGCGCTGGCCGTGGCGCCTACCGACGCCAACACAGTTTGGGCCGGAACCGGTGAAGCCTGGGCCATCCGCGACAGCGATATGATGGGCGACGGCATCTACAAATCCAGCGACGCCGGCGCCACCTGGAAGAACATGGGGCTGGTGGAGAGCGGCCGCATCGGTCGCATCATCGTACACCCCAGCGACGCCAACACCGTTTATGCCTGCGTCGCCGGACGCCTCACCGGGCCGCAGGAAGAGCGCGGAGTTTTCCGCACCAGGGATGGCGGCCAGACCTGGCAGCGCATCCTGTTCGTCAATCCCAACACCGGCTGCTCCGGCCTCTCGCTGGACCCGAAGGACCCCAACTTCCTGGTGGCCGGCACCTGGGAAGCGGTCATGCACACCTATGCGATGTTCAGCGGAGGACCGGGCAGCGGCGTCTACACCTCGCACGACGGCGGCGATACGTGGAAGAGGATCGAGGGGCAAGGCTTGCCCAAATCGCCGGTGGGTAAAATCGATGTGGCCATCGCGCCGAGCAACGCCAAACGGGTTTACGCGCTGATCCAGACCGCCGGCCAGGGCTCGGTCTGGCGCTCCGAAGACGGCGGCGAGACCTGGGCGGTGGTGAACTGGCAGCGCGCCCTGGTGGGACGCGCCGGCTACTACATTCGCCTGGCCGTCAACCCCGCAAACCCGGACGAGGTCTTCGTCGCCGACAGCAGTTTTTGGGGTTCCACGGATGGCGGCAAGAGCTTCCGCGAACTCAACTGGGGCGGCGACACGCACGATATCTGGATCGATGACAAGAACCCCAATCGCATTCTGGTGACGCACGATGCCGGCATGTATATGACCACGGATCACGGGCGCACCTCCAGCCGCGTGACTCTGCCCATCGGCCAGATGTACCACGTGGCGGTGGATTATGACGTGCCCTACAAGATCTATGGCAACATGCAGGATGACGGCACCATGCGCGGACCGAACAACGTGGTGGAAGCCGGTCCCAATGTGCCGGGGATGGGCGGTGGCGGCGGCTTTGGCGGCGGCCGCGGCGGCGCGGCCACGTGGGAACACAACCTGGGCGGCTGCGAGAGCGGCTTCACCATCCCGGACCCCACCGACAGCAATATCGTGTGGGCTTCGTGTTATGGCAACGAAGTTACGCGCTATGACGCCAAAACCAAAATGGCGCGCTCTGTCAGCCCCTGGCTGCACACCCTGGACGCGCAGCCCAATCAGGTGAAATACCGCTGCCATTGGACGGCTCCGCTGGCCATCGACCCGTTCGACCACAACACGGTTTACTATGGATGCCAGATGGTCCTGCGCACCACCAACGCCGGTGTGAGCTGGGCCGAAATCAGTCCCGATCTTTCGACCAAGGACCCGTCGCGGATTGTTCCATCCGGCGGAATCGTTGGCGACAATCTCGGCCAGTTCTATGGCGAGGTCGTCTTTTCCATCGCGCCCTCAGACGTCCAGAAAGGCCTCATCTGGACGGGAACCAACGATGGAAAGGTTTGGTACACGAAGGACGCAGGCAAGACCTGGAATGATGTCACTAAGAACATCACCGGCCTGCCGGCCTGGGGAGTCGTGTCCAGGATCGAGCCGTCGCATTTCGACGCGGCGAGCGCCTACATCTGCGTGGATTTTCACCTGATGGACAACCGCGATCCGTGGGTCTACAAGACCACCGATTTCGGCAAGACGTGGACCAAGATATCCGGCGGCCTGCCCATTGGCCCGCTGGCCTACGCGCGCGTCATCGCCGAGAATCCGAACCAGAAGGGCAACCTCTTCGTGGGCACCGGCAACGCGTTCTATTACACCCTGGACGATGGTGCGCACTGGAAGCAGTTGCAGACCGGGCTGCCGGCCGCGCCGGTCTCCTGGATCGTGGTACAGAAGGCGGCGCACGATATCGTACTTTCCACTTATGGCCGCGGCCTTTACATTATGGAAGACATCACGCCGCTGGAGCAGGGTCTGATGGAGACCGCCGCCGGCGCCGCGCCGGAGGTGCGTCTGGCGGCACCGCGTCCGGCTTACCGCACGGTGCGGGGACAGGCGCGCGCGCAATTCAGCTACGCCCTGAGTGCGGCCCCGAAAGCGCCGGTGGAATTCGAGGTGCTGGATTCCAAGGGCGCATTGGTTCGCAAGCTGAACTCTGTCGCCGGCGCGCACGCGGGGCTCAACCGCGCGTCCTGGGACCTGCGCTACGAGGCGCCGCCGCTGGTGGCGCTGCGCACCACGCCACCGGAGAATCCGCACATCTGGGAAGAGCCGCGCTTCCAGGGTCAGGAAACGCGCGCCATCACCCATTGGGGACTCTCGCCGGCCGAAGTGGGGCCCATCGCGGCGCCTGGCCGGTACACCGTGAAGATGACGGTGGATGGGACAACTTACACCCAGCCGCTGCCCGTCCTGCGGACGCCCGACAGCCACGCCGACGACGCCGCGCTCTCTTCCAGCGTGCGGCTGCAACTCAAAGTGCGCGACGATATCGCGGCGGTCAGCAACATGACCAACCAGTTGGAATGGATGCGGCGCCAGTTGGAAGATCAGTCGAAAACACTGGCGGGGAAAGAGAGCCTGCTCAAGCTGATCGACGAGATGGACCGGAAGATGCAGGACGTGGAGTATCAACTGATCACCCGCGCCGATGCGCTGAGCGACGACAAGTATTTCCAGACGGCCTACAACCTGTATCAGAACTTCCTCTGGCTGAACGGCGAAATCGGCACCGGAGCGGGCGACGTGCAGGGGTCGGGCGATTGGGGGGTCACCGAGACCGCGATCGGGCTGGTGCTGGATCTGGAAAAAACCCTGGAGATAGTGAAGGGCGAGTACAAGGGGCTGATGGAGAAGGACGTGCCGGCCTACAACAAGCAGATCGAGGGCAGCGGCATGGCTCCGCTGAAGACTACCGGCGCGCCTCCGCCTCCTCCGCCTCCTCCGCGCGGGCGCTAAGGTAGGACAGGCCATCGCCTTTTGTGGCCTGTCGCTCCTTGTTCATGCACGGTTGACAGACGACACAAACCGATCGTCTGTCCCACTCTACAAAACTTCCCAACCATTCCGGTCCCTCCATCGTCATAAAATCGATACCGGAGGTGCCGCGTGCTTACCGATGTCCGTTGCGCTTTCCGCATGATCGCCAAGAACCCCGGGTTCTCGGCGGTGGCGATACTCTCGCTGGCCGTGGGTATCGGCGCCAACACGGCCATCTTCACCCTGGTGGATTACGTGATGCTGCGCTCGCTGCCGGTGCGTCAGCCAGAGCAACTCGCCGTGGTCGCACGCAATCCGGAGAAGCCTGCCACTTCGTTCGCCTACCCGGACTACGTTTACATCCGCGACCACAATCAGTCGTACTCGGGACTAATCGCCTCCAGCGGTGGCGGCAGCGCATGGGCGTTCGCCGTCCCCGGCGAGAAGGGCACATCCGCCGAGGTAGTGGCGGGCGCCCACGTCTCGGGCAACTATTTCGAGGTGCTGGGCGTGGGGGCTGCCATCGGACGCGTGTTCACCCCGGCGGATAACCTGACCGAGGGCGCCCACCCCTACGCCATACTGTCGTACGACCTGTGGCAGCGGCGCTTCGGCGGCGATCGCGGCGTGCTGGGGCGGGCGATCACGCTCAACGGGGCGCGCTTTACCGTTGTCGGCGTCGCGTCGCGCGGATTCCACGGCATTAATGTCGGCACCTCGAACGACGTTTTCCTGCCCATCATGATGATGCCCACCCTCAATCCTCCCGCAAACGGCTGGAACACCCGCCATTGGTGGTGGCTCAGAGTCATTGGCCGCCTGAAACCCGGCGCCACGCTGCAATCCGCCACGCCCGAGGCGAATGTCCTCTGGCAGCAGATTCTCAAGGCCGACCCCGAATACAAACCACCCCCCGCCTACGCCCAGGACAGAGCGCAACTCAACCGGCTGGTCGTCCTGCAGGGCAGTGGCGGCTGGTCGAACCTGCGCACGCAGTTCTCCAAGCCGCTTACCGTGCTGATGATCGTCGTGGGCATGGTGCTGCTGATTGCCTGCGCCAACGTGGCCAACCTGCTGCTGGCGCGCGCCGCCGGACGGCAGAAGGAGATCGCAGTCCGCCTCGCCATCGGCGCGGGTCGTGCGCGGCTCGTCTGCCAGCTCCTGATCGAGACACTGGTAGTTTCGGTGCTGGGCGGCATCACCGGCCTGCTGTTCGCCTGGTGGGGTGTGCGCGGGATGCTCGGCCTGCTGCCCAAGCAAAGAATCCCAACGGAGCTTTACCTCACTCCGGACCTCCGCGTACTGGGTTTCGCCTTTGCCGCCAGCCTGATCACCGGCCTGATCTGCGGCCTGGTCCCCGCGATCCAATCCACCCGGCCGGACCTGGTCACGTCACTCAAGAACGAAACCGCCGCCGCGCGGCGCAGCCGTTTCGACCTGCGCCGCATCCTGGTGGTGGCGCAGGTTGCCATCTCTCTGCTGCTGCTGATCGGGGCGGGGCTGTTCGTGCGCAGCTTGAGTAATTTGCAGAACCTGGACCCCGGCTTCGTGCGCGAGAGCGTCCTGCTGGTCAGCGTGAATCCGCAAGCCAGCGGCTACCAGGGGCAGCGCCTGCGCGATTACTACGAGCGACTGCTGGCTAAAGTGGGCGCCTATCCGGACGTGCGCGCCGCCAGCCTCGCCAACATCACCCCGCTCTCCAATTCGCGGTGGAACCAGGATGTCGCCATACAGGGCTACCAGTGGAAACCCGACGAGAAGCCGTATATTGACTTCAACGCCGTCAGCCCGCGCTTCTTCGAGACGCTGGGCATCCCGATCATCGCCGGGCGCGATTTCACCGATCGGGACAGCCCCGCCGTCACGCCGGACCCCAAGCCGAAGCCCGACCCCGCCGATAAAGCCAAGGGACCGCGTGTGGTCATCATCAACGAGACCATGGCGAAGCGCTTCTTCTCGCGCCAATCGCCCCTTGGCGCGCGCCTCTGCCGCGACGAGAAGTTCAAGATGGAGGAATCCTACGAGATTATCGGCGTGGTCAAGGACGCGAAATATTTCGGTGTGCGCGAGGCGACGGAAAGCATGGTCTACGTTCCGGCGTGGCGCGACGGCGCCGGGGGAAAGACGCTCTGCCTGCGCACCACCGGCCGCCCGGAGCGCGTGGTGGCCTCCGTGCGCCGCGAGGTTGCCGCGTTGGACCGCGCCATTCCCGTGCTGCAAACCCTTACCATGGCGGACCAGTTCGACAACGATATCGCGCAGGAGCGCATGTTGACCACGCTGGGCGGGTTCTTCGGCGGGCTGGCACTGCTGCTGGCCGCGGTGGGTCTCTACGGCGTGATGGCGCACGCCGTGGCGCGGCGCGTTCGCGAGATCGGCATCCGCATGGCGCTGGGCGCGCG
>PLDO01000197.1 GCA_003136215.1 Bryobacterales bacterium | reverse complement strand
ATCGGGTCCCTTGAATTTGACGATCTCGGTGGGCCGTATGTCGTACTGGTCGGCTTGCGTACGGTCGCTCTCGCGATAGACGGCGAGTTCCTTGCCGTCGCCGGAGTGCAGGGTGGTGCGGGCGGGCGTGGAGAGATTGGAATACGTGTCCAGATAGAACGCGCCGGTGGGGCTCATGGCCACGGAGTGGGTGTAATTGGCGGCGGTCAACTGGCGTTTGGCGGATCCATCCAGCTTGATGGAATAGAGGTGCCGCTCAGTGGGCGTAGGCTCGCTGGAGGTGTAGTAAAGGCGGTCGGCGGCTTCGTCCACCGCGTTGATCGCGGTGACTTCCCAATTGCCCCTGGTCAGCTGCCTGACGCTCTTGCCGTCATTGGAAGAGAGAAAGATGTGGCGGAAGCCGCCGTCGCGCTGGCTGGTCCACAGGAAGCGCTTGCCGTCCTTGAGAAACTCGATGTCGCCTTCGAGGTTGATCCAGTGGGGGTCGGACTCCTGGAACACGGTGCTGGCCGCGCCGGATTCGGCGTCGATGGAGAGCATCTCCAGCTTATTCTGGACGCGGTTCATGCGCAGGATGTAGACGGAACGCGCATCCGGCATCCATCCGGCGCGCGCGATGAGATAGGCGTTGCGGGTATCGCCGACTTCGAGCCACCTGGTGGAACCGCCGGTAGCGGCGATGATGCCCAGGTGGACGTCGGGATTGTTCTCGCCGGCCTGCGGATAGCGCTCCGCTTCCGGGAAGGCACGCACCCCCAGCATATCGGCATGCGGAAATACGGGCTCGCGGCTGGAATCGAACTGGAGGTAGCAGAGCGATTTCGAATCGGGAGACCACCAGAAGCCCGTGCCCAGCGTCAATTCCTCCGGATATACCCAATCGGGGATGCCGTTGCGCAGGGTATCGGTGCCATCGCGCGTGAGACGGGTCTCCTTGCCGGAGGCAACATCCACGGTAAAGAGGTCCCAGCCGCGCCGGAAGGCTACCATACGGGCGTCGGGCGAGAGCTTGGCGTCCAATTCGGCCACCGGCGTCTTGGTGAGCTGGTCCCACTTGCCGGTATCGATGTGGATCAGGAACAGGTCGCCAGAAGCGCTGTAGAGTATGGTCTTGCCATCGGAAGAGATCTGCATGCCGCCGACGCGCGCGCGGCGATTGGTCCAATCGGTAGGGCCGTCGTCGGGCGGCACCTTGATGGCGGCCTCGTCGATCGGCGTTGTGTCGATCAGCGGCTTGGAGGTTTGGGTGGCGGAATCGTAGAGCATTAAGCTGCGCGCCTGGCGGAAGACGAAGGTCCGGCCAGCGGGCATCCAGGCAGGGGGCCCGGCGAACCCGGCGCCGCCGCGTCCGCCGCCGCGTCCGCCGCTGCTGAGAGTCTCGAGCGTAATCGGCTGCTTCTGGGCGAAGGCGGAAGCCGCCAGGAGAAGAATGCTGAACTTCGTCATTGGTTGCGATTGTAGCAATATGATGAGGCCAGTTCGGCGCAAAGCCGCCGGAGGCTCACCCCACTGGGAATCTGCTATCCTTCGCTCAAGGCGGTCCTGTGATTTCACGAAGGGCGTTGGGACTGGTGGGATGCGGGCTGGCGGCGATCGGCGTGTTGTGCGCCTTCCAGAAGCCATTTCGCGTGTACCCCTCGCTGGAGGCTTACGACGATATTCCGCTGCCGCCGGACTGGCAGGAGAAGGCCGAGTGGGTGCAGGCGCGGCTGATGTATCCGCAGCATCCCGAGGCGCGATTCTCCCGCTTCCGTTTCGGCCGTCTGGACTGGCGCGAAGGGGGGACCAGCTGGACGCAGGACTACCCGCGCGCCGACCGCCACTTCGCGCTGGCACTGCGGCGGCTGACGCGGATTGACGTGCGCAGCGTGGAGCAGCCGAGCAACCCGGATGACGTCGACGACTTCTACAACTGGCCGTGGATGGTGGTGGGCGAGATGGGCGACTGGCTGCTGACCGATGCGCAGGCGAGAACGTTGCGCGAGTACCTGCTGCGCGGCGGGTTCATCTACATGGACGATTTCTGGGGGCCGGAGGAGTATGCCCGGTTCGCGGAGAGCATGACGCGCGTGTTCCCGGACCGGCCGACGGTGGAGATCGAGGATCGAGATGCCATCTTCCATGCGGTCTACGATCTGGACGAGCGCTACCAGGTGCTGGGGCAGTGGTCTCTGCGCGGGGGCGGCCGCGGGTGGATGGGACAGCGGGCGGCCGGGACCAAAGCGCATTGGATGGGCATCTACGACGATCACAACCGGCTGATGGTGGCCATGACCTTTAACAGCGATGTGGGGGATTCCTGGGAGTGGGCCGACGATCCTGGTTATCCGGAGAAGTTTTCGGCGCTGGGGATCCGGCTGGGCGTAAATTACGTGGTCTACTCGATGACGCACTGAGGCGTGGGGCCTATTTTGCGGCGGGCAACTTAAAATCGGTTCCCAGTTCGCGGTTGAGGCGTTCGGTAAGTTCGCGATCGAGCAGCGAGATCGACACTTGATTGTGGGTGCTGCCGGTGGTGAAGTAGTGCAGCGTCTCGCCGTCCACCCAGTAGGCGACAGCCGACAGGATGGTGTGGTCCTTGAAAGCCAGCAGGTAGGGAGTGGAAGTGCTGGCCGGCTCGGGCTCATCCACCGTTTCGGGCTGGCGTTGCACCTCATATATCGGCATGGGCTGGCGAGGCCCCGTGGTGGTGTAATACTGGCCATCCGGCCCAGCCTGGATCATCACGGGAACCGCTGGCTGCTGCGGCGGCGGCGCGGGCTCCTGCGGGGCAGAGGAAGCATCGTAGCCGCCGCCTACATACACCGGGAAGGCATAGATGTAGGAAGGAGCGGCAACGGTGCCCCGGCTATAGGTCGGTATCCGCCGGAAGTTTGAGGGCTGCCCCTTACCCGGGGGAGCGAAACCGGCGCCGGGAAAAACCACGCTGCCGAAACTTCGGGTAATGCCTGGGGACGCGCTGGGAGTTCCGCCGGGAAACACGACACTACCGAAGCCGCGGGATACCATCTGGCCGAAGACACTGGGGACCGACACCAGGGAAAGAACAACGGCGAGCGCTCTCATGGCAAACCCTCTGGGGAGATTGTACCGCTAAAAGTGGAGGAGCGGGCGGAGGGGGCTCCGCCCGGGGTGACAGTTTACTTCTTCTTCGGAACCGGAGCCGCGGCGGGCGCTGCCGGAGTGGTAGCGGTTGGCCTGGAAGCAGCCGGAGTCGCGCTGCCGGCGGGCTTTGCGGCGGGGGCAGCGGTTCCCGGGTTGGCCTGGTCGTAGAGCTTCACGATGTCGGCGGTGATATCGATGGTCTGCGACGCCCAAAGCACGGGAGTCTGCGGATTGCTCACGTCGAGGACCAGGGAGTAGCCGTTGGCGGTGGCGAACTTCTCCAGAACAGCCATCACCTTATTGCCCAACTCCTGCATGATTTTGCCCTGCTCCTGGTCCAGATCCGCCTGGGCATCCTCGGTATCGCGCTGCAAGCTCTTGTTGTTGGCGTCGATGTCGCGCATGAGCTTGGCCTTGGCCTCTTCGCTCATGGTGGCGCTGCCTTTGCGCAGGGTGTCCTGCAAGGCCGCAATGTCGGCCTGCTTCTTATCGAGATCGGCTTTCTTGGGCGCAAACCGACCCTGCAAATCGTTGGCGGCCTTCTGCCCGTCCTTGGTCTGCAGAATGGCGTTCTGCACGTGAATGATGGCCACCTTGGCCGGCGTCTGGGCATGAACCATCGCGGCCATGCCGAGGACCAAAGCGGGGAAAACTACAAAATTCTTCTTCAAGCTGAGAACTCCTAAGTGTGAGGATACTACCATATTGACGCCCGGCGCATCAGGCTAGAACGTCCGGCCAATCGTAAATTTGAACATCGACGCTTTTTCGTCGAAGGGATAGCCCGTAAATGTCGCCACGGAATTGGCGAACGTGTTGGCGTTCGGAAAGGACGAGCGGTCGGCCACAATGGGGGGCTGCAGGTACTGCTCGACCCTGCAAGGGTTGTAGGCCCAGTAGAGGCGGAAGGGCGCATTCACCACGGGCAGCATGACCTGCAGTTCTATGCCGGTGGAGACACGGATCTTTTCGGTGCCGGGAGCGATAATGATCTGGCCGGTGAAACCGGCCTGCGGGAACAGGTTATTGAGATCGCTGATGCGCTGCGGATCCATGGTGAGCTGGCTGGGGCGCAGGATCCGGTTCATGCCGGCATCGGCGAAGAGCGCCAACACGACGGGCCCGACGATTGGTATGCGGTACTCGAAGTTGGTCACCACCTGAGTGTCGCCACCGGGGGTGATGAGCTGATAACTGGGGACTGCCATGGTGACCGGCATGCTGGTAATGACGCCGTTCTGAACCACCTTCTGGGTGCGCGCGCTGCCGTCGGTGTTCAACACGTTGACGCTGGCGCTGGAAGCCATATAAGCCAGAGGCGAAATGCCCCAGATCTCGAAGCCGCGGACGTCCTGCTCACCGCCGATGTAGGTGCGGGAGAAGGGCGGGATATACTTGCCGCCATAACCGCTGATCAGGGACCCCAGTGCGTGGAAAGCCAGGATGTGGGCCTTATGCCATGGCGCCTGCTTGAAGTACTTCACGTCGACCGAGGGGCGGAGGGTATTGATATTGCCGCCAAGAACGCTGCCCGCGAAGTCCATGGACAGGAACACGCTGTGCCCGGCGGTTGGCGTAATGGGATGGTTGACCGTGTTGTAGGTATAGGAAGGGACGATGTGGCTGGTGTGGATGCCGCTCAGTGAGTTGGGTCCGTAAACGCCGCTGAAATTAACATACTGGAAGTAGTTAGTGGCGGCGGTTGTCTGGGTGACGACGTTAGAGATGTCATAGCCGTACGTCACGCCCACACGGGCGAAACTGCGCTTGATGGGGTAGGTGGCCGACACCGAGAATCCGTGGCTGTTCTGGGTGTAGTTGAGCAGGTTCTGCGAGCCCAGTTGCTGGTAAAGAGGGATGAGATTCTGGCCCGACAGAATCGACGCCTCGCGGCCCTGATCGTAGTTGAAACGGCGCAGGTAAACCACGAAGCCCAGTTGCAGGGGACGGTCCAGGAAGTAGGGTTCGGTGAAGCCCAGGCTGACATTGCGCATACGCGTGCCGAGCTGGCTTTCGAGCGACAGCGTTTCCCCCAGGCCCAGGAAGTTATTGGTGGAATAGTTGAAGCCGACGAAGCTGCCCGCGATGCCGCTGACTCCGCCGTTGAGGCCCACCGAGTTCTTGCCGCGCTCCTTCACCTTGAGGGTGATGTCGACGGTATTGGACTGGGGATTGCGCTTGATGTCGGCGGATTCGTCCTTCTTGAGCATTTCGAAATAGCCGAGCTGGTTGAGGCGAAGGATGCTGTAGTCCCAGAGATCGGTATTGAACATGTCGCCTTCGTCGAGGAGGATTTCGCGGCGGATGACCTTATCGCGCGTGGTCGTGTTGCCCGAGAAGTCGATGCGGCGTATGAAGAACTGCTTGCCCTCGTCGGCGGTCAGGGTGAGATCGATCTGGTCGCTGCCGTCCTCGGCCGGATGGAAGTCGGGCTCCGGGACGAAATCGATATAGCCGAACTTGCCGTACAGCTTGCGCATGTTCTCGATGCCCTTGCGCAGCTTTTCGGTGGAGAAGACGTCGCCGGTAGTCATGCCGAAGAGCGGCTTCATGAGCACTTCGGGGGTGCGGAACAGCTTCACCCCGGTGAAGTTCATGTTGCGCAGATGGTAGAGCTTGCCTTCTTCCACCGGGAGGGTGATATCGGCCGAGATGCCGGGGCTGTTCATCTTGATGAGGGGCAGCCGCCAACCGTGGCCGCCGCGGTGCTGGATATCGACCGACTCTTCCAAAGTCTTGGCCGTGAAGTACCCGGCATCCTGATAAGCCTGGCGGACGCGCTCCTTGTCCTCTTCGAGCTTGTTGCGGTCGAAGGTGGCGGGGAAGATGCTCTCGAAATAACGCGAGTACGGGATCCCGATGCCCTTGGAGTTCTTCATGTTGTGGATCACCCAGCGGTCGTCCTTGGCGACGTTGCCGGTGATCTCGATGTGGCCCACCTTGACCTTGGGACCTTCATTGACCACAAAGGAAACCTTGAGGGAGGATGGCGGAATCTGCTCGATCTGGGGATCCACCGTGGCGTACTGGCGGCCGCGCTCGGCCAGGAATTCCTTGAGCACGACGGCGGCGCGCTGTACCTTGTTGGGGTCGTACTGCGATTCCACGCTGAGCCCGACCTTGCGTTCCTTGAAGCGGTCCAGGATCTCGGAGACGGTCACGCTTTTGGCGCCCGGGTATTCGATGGAGCGGATGACGCGCCGCTCGGTAAGCGCGAAGCGCACGATCAGGCCGAGGCGGCCGGGTTCCGCTTCCAGGCGGATATCGTCGAAACGGCCGGTGTTCCACAGGATCATGAAATCGCGGCGCAGCGTCTCTTCGTTGTAGATATCGCCCGGCTTGGAAATGATGAGGGCCTTCAGGGTGTCCTGGGGAACGCGTTTGGCGCCGCGGAATTCAAAGGCCTCGATGACCTGTCCGGCGGGGCTGATGGCCGGCGCAGCCTCCACCTTGGGCGCTATCAATTGGGGACGCTGGCCTGGCGGGGTAGCCGCCGGTGCTGCCGGCGGTGCTGCTGGCGGTGCGGGGGGCGGCGTAACTTCCGGCGCAGTGGGAATGGTTTCGAAGGGACTGGGCTTTGGCGGAGTCGCGGGAGGCGTCTGCGGCTGCGCGGGCGGTTGGCCCGCGGGCGCCTGCTGAGCGGGCGTTTGGGCCGGCGCCTGCGCAAACAGCGCCGGGCAGATGGAGAATACGCAGAAACAGGCCGGGATCACGACCAGGCGGAGACGCCTGAAAAACTTCATGCAAGCATACCTTTCCACTCTGCGCGGTTAAGATGACGTTGAGACACAGGCAACGGTTTCACAAGTACAGTTGAGGTTCCAAAGATGGTAAGCCATTATTTTAGCGGATCTTCGGGGCAATCAACAACGAGTGTAGCAGGCTACAGGTGTGAAGGGTTGGCACAGGGATTTTAGGCGGTGCCGAGGAGTCCGAGTCTTCGCTCGGATGGACAAGGCGGAGCCTTATCCCACCGGCACCGCCCCATTAATAAACGTGACGATGGACTCCAGCGAAGCGCCGGGTTGGAACACGGCCGCAACGCCCTGGTTCTTGAGGGCGGCAGCATCTTCATCCGGCACAATGCCGCCCACAATCACCAGGACGTCGGTCATGTCCTTCTCGCGCAGCAGTTCCAGCACGCGAGGCACGATGGCATTGTGCGCACCGGAAAGGATCGACAGGCCGATCACCTGGACATCCTCCTGTAGGGCGGCGCTGACAATCATTTCCGGCGTTTGGCGCAAACCGGTATAAATGACCTCCATCCCGGCGTCGCGGAGGGCGCGGGCGATCACCTTGGCGCCGCGGTCGTGGCCGTCCAACCCGGGCTTGGCCACCAGTACTCGAATTGGTCTTGGCATAGTCTAGATGTGAGGTGTTTCCTGGTACGTGCCGAAGACCCCGCGAAGGGCATCGCAGATCTCGCCGAGCGTGGCATAGGCGCGAACCGCGTCGAGCAGCGGCGGCATGGTGTTCCGGGTTCCTTCGGCGGCGCGCCGCAGCGCGTCGAGAGTCTTCTGTACAGCGCCATTATCGCGCCGCGCGCGGAGCGCCGCCAGTTTGGCCGTCTGGCGGCGGGCGGCGGAGGCGTCGACGTGCAGCAGTTCGATGGGTGGATCGTCGTTGGGAAAGCGGTTGACGCCGACGATGGTGCGGGCGCCGGACTCGATTTCGCGCTGGTAGCGGTAGCTGGCCGAGGCGATCTCGGTTTGCGGGAAGCCGGCCTCGATGGCGGCGATCATGCCGCCCATTTCGTCGATGCGGCGGATGTAATCGTTGGCGGCGGCCTCGCTCTGCAAGGTGAGGCTTTCCAGGAAGTAGCTGCCGCCCAAGGGGTCGGCCGCGTTGGCCACTCCGCTCTCGTAGGCCAGCACCTGCTGGGTGCGCAGGGCGATGGTGACGGCCTCCTCGGTGGGCAGGGCGAGGGCCTCGTCGAGCGAATTAGTGTGCAGCGACTGCGCGCAGCCGAGCACGGCGGCCATGGCCTGCAGGGCCG
>PLDO01000315.1 GCA_003136215.1 Bryobacterales bacterium | reverse complement strand
ACGTCTAATGGCAATACGGTTCACCTAAGGGATCGAATTATCAAATATGGACGGTCGGTTGATCGCGCGAGGAAGACTGGTTTCCCTGATGGGGACTTCGGGGGCGCGTCCCTCGCTGGTGCCGTACAAGGTCGCGTGTAGGCGATCCTAAACCCTTCGGCGCCAGGGAGGATCGATTCCGGCAATTGTCAGCAACGGGTGTTTCCCGTTCTTGTGGCGACTTGGGTTCGGTTAATGAACCCCTCTGCCGCAATCACCCAGTCATTAGGGCGTGTCACGATGGGGTGTCAATGCACTTTGTGAAGAGCTGTAAACATCCGAGTGCGGACGATGGCTACGGACGAGCAGAAAAGCGTCACTTCTCATATACGCCCACGAGCATTCAACGGCATCACCATACTTCTCGAGAGTATCCGTGAGTGCAGTTAGATTCGTCGCCCCAAACTGTGCGCCGACGATTACTTCCTTAAGTTCCAGGTGTGGTCCGAAGTCGAACCACCAAAGGCCCTTCTCGTCAGGAGGGTCACTGAGCCCCACGAATACGCGCACCTCTTGCTCATAGCTCCAGCTTTCATGCTTGGTGCGCAAGAGCCTGTTCGCAAGATCGAAATTCACATCTTCCCGCCGTCGGATCTGCAACAGACTTGGCTGGTAGCGGACGTCCATGTCGTACTCGCCGCCTTGGCCATCCTTGTCGGGTATATCGAATCCGAGGCACAAGCCCGTATGGGATGCTCCGTAGTGGCTCCAGAGCAACAGATTATCCCAGTTGCGGCTGAAACACAGAAGACCGAAGTTCGTCCGAAAATGCTGGACAAACGCGGTAAGGGCATCGCTGATTTGTGGGTCTGTCGTATCGACCGACGCCAGATCAAATGGGTCGTTTAGATCATCGATTGTTGACAGCTTCAGGTGGCGGTGTTCGAGGTCCATCAGGCCGTAGTATGCAGATGTGAACTTGTAGACTCGCTTGCTCATTGCGGGACGTCGAGTTCCTTTCGTCTTGAGGATAATGAGCCGCTCCAGGAGGGTAGCGACGGCGATGCTGAGAATCCACCGCTCCGCTACGGCTGGCCGGGTCAGGCTCGTCACGGACGGAGTGTAGCAGGTTATGGCGAGGTCAGGGAACGTGCGCCCGAAGAATCTACGCTTTTTATCCAACACACCTTGAAGTGTCGCGATGCCGGACTTTGATCGGCCAGATGTTCCGGGCGGCGTTCTCCGGCGGGTGATCCTCCTCAGTTTCCCAGATGACGACTGTTCGCCAAACAACAGCACTTCAACACTTCAACGGGTCATGCGGTCTGAGGCAAGTTGATTCATCAAGGTGGTGTCACCCTATAATCGGAGCGGACGCATACCGCCGTGTATGGTCCAAAGAGAAGCCGCGCGTTCTCGCTGTGACGGCGCTCAACCGAAAAGCATTTCGATGAATGCAGTCTGAGGAGAAGCCATGGCGAAGGTGTCGGTTTCACAGTTTGTTTCCGCGCTGAAGAACGTCGGAAGGCCCGCTGGGAGGCAACTCCAGTTCTTGAAGGCCCACTACGATGCACCGGGCCGCGCTGCGACGGCCACCGGGTTGGCCAAGAATGTAGGTTACAAAAGCTATAGCGGCATCAATCTGCAGTACGGGATACTGGCAGGCCAGGTCGGGGCATACCTGGGCATTCCGGGTGCTGACGTCTCTCTGCTGGTCGATCTCGTGCGTCCGCCGAGTGTGACAAACAAGGAATGGCTTCTCGTCATGCGCCCTGAGTTCGCGGAAGGGCTCAAAGGGGCAGGCTGGATTTGATTATCCCCTTGCAGATCTGGCAGCATACGCTTCATCTCAACAGCGCACTTTGCCAATGTGCTTCCGCCAGGTCCATTAACTCCACCTCGGCTTCCAGTTCAGGCTCGTATGGCCATTCGCCCTCAGGGCTGTCATCAACGCCGTGCTTCGCCATTACTTTCTCGACCAGACGGGCAGAAGCTGAATAGCTGCGGGCACGGCCTCGGGTAATGAAATAGCTGCCGTAGCTGTGGTCGTCATAACCATACACCAGCACGAAGCAGAGTGTCGGGTGCGAACACGAGAGGCTTCGAAAGTGATCCAGGCCATTGTCCTCGCACACCTGAAACCTATACGATTTCTTTGAACGATTCGGACCCAACGCCCTTGCGCGTTCGGAGGATAGCGCTTGCGCCTCGCCCACCAGCATGTCTGGTCTGAACATAGAGGAAGGCCGCATGTGCGCGAAGCGTCTGAAGCGCGCTACCTCGGCTGTTCGGCCAGCTACAACCAGTCGTGCATTACACCAATTCGCCATCGAGTAGAAACCAAATGATAGCGCAGCGTCAGTGGCGCCAAACTCAACTCGCGGAGGTGCGGTGGATCGGTACCCCCCACGATATCTGTCGCGGAGATCCTCTTCTGAGGCAGCCAACAACTTGGTTCACAGGAGCGTGTCGTCGCCGTGTCGGACTTCTGCCTCGTACATTGGCCCCGAAACGGCCTTCGAGGAAATCGCGATGCCGCCGCCAACGCGCGGTTGCGACGCTTCCCCCAACGGACGTCGCGGGCGCTTGGCGCCACTTCCCCGGGTCGGGCGTGCAGGTGGCCTAGAGACGGGGTTGGGCAGTCGAATGCCCCGTTCACTCCGGTGCTGGCGGCTGAGAGTACGGGGAACATCGAAGAATCTGCTGCTTTTCTGAAGCCGCAGCCTGCATGAAGACATCGTAGTGTTCTCTTACGCCAGATACGAATTTCTGTCTCTCCGCCTCGATGGAATTGAGAAGCCTCGGAAACTCCGTCTCTGTCACAATGTCCACCTGCATGTTAATTTCTCGATCCGCTAACCGAATGGTGTGCTGGAATTGGACGTGCGCCGCAGGCTCTACCACAACCTCTCTGCGTCCGGTGATACGAAACGGCCCGGGTTCGAACTCCTCGCGAACCGTATAGATGGGACCTTGGAAGACCATTACTGGGTACGCGATTTCCAATTCGACTCCACGGGCCGTCAAGTGCGAAGGTCTGGGTTGTGTGCCGGTGGCTGCAATAAGGCAAAGGTCAGACATGCTACTGCGGTAGTGGTTCGGCTTGTCGTTGTCTAATTCCCAACTCTTCGATCGCTTGAATGTGCACAATTGGGCAGCGACTTCCTTGGTCAGACAGTAGTGGTGCCACCGTTCGGCCATTAGGCGATGCGGCACGATGAGGTTGTGACCACTTACTTCGACAAGCCGTGGGAATCCGGTATAAGTGATGCGATAGATGTTGTACGCAGCCTCACAACTTCTAGTGAAGAATGCAACCGGCTGAGAATTGTTCTTACATTCAACAAGTACGGACCGCCTTAAATAGCTGTTTGGTTCGAACCACTCTGAGTAATGGTCTTCGACATCGATCTCAACGAGCCTATTCGGCTCTATCGGATGCTTGTGCAACACGTTGGTTTGAGCCGTTGGACAGTGCGAGTTAAAAACACGTGCTATCCGGCCCTCCAATAGATACCCCGAGGACTTGACAAGTGCCGCGATCTCTTCCGCTGATGGGTGCGGCCCGGTCCCTTTTTGATGCTCCGTGTTAATTGGCGTTGCTGGCTTGTCCTTCGTGTCCTCGGCCATTTCCTCGCTAGAACTCCCACTGTTCAGATATCCGAACCTCAACGCCGGCTGGACCGGACCCCAATGTCATGCGCATCTACCAGGCGAGTGCCAAAAGGCGCAAAAGCGGACTTCGGAGCCAACTACACAAGCCCGGGAGGCATGGCAGCCAGGACTTGTCGAGGCCGCGTGAACATTCTCGACTATAGCATCAGGCCCCCGTCTCCTGCGATATTGAGTATCCCCAGCGCTGGGCGTTCTCATTTGTCCCCGAGCAGTGGCGCATCGTCCCCAATCCGGACATTGGCCAGAAACGGCCATATGGGAAGCGTCGCTAGGGCGCCCTGAAGTGACCGTATTGGGGCTAATGACCGAATGCCCGCAGGAGATCGGCGCTGATCGCCGTCGGGCACCAGTACTTCTCGATGTATTCGATCACCAGTTGCGTGCCTGCGTCGTGACTGACGTGGGGCGGATCTTGCGGATTGTACATCGCGTCGGTCAGGTCCCGCACCAGAATGCAGCGAATCCCCAGCGCGGTCATTCTCTTGATGGCGAAGGTTCGATTGAGGACGCACATGTTGGTGTGTACGCCCATGACCAGAAGGGTACGGATGCCGCGCGCCCGGAGGAAGCTGTAAATCTCCGCGCCGCTGTCGGAGATCACGTCCGATGCGTCGATGCGCAAACCGGGATGCTCTCGCGTCCAGGCTTTGTAGAATTGGCCCGGCGTATCGCACCCGCCGCGGCTGTCGTCGATGGGGAGTGGGGGATCGGGCAGACTGAGCGGAGCCGGCGGATCGATCCTGGCAAGGGCCAGAATGCTCTTACGCTGAGGCGAGTCCTGGTAGAAAGCCATCGTTTCCGATGGCGCATGGATGATCTGGATCCCTCGCTTGCGAGCTGATTCCAGGAACGGCGCCATCCTCGCCACCAGACCGTTGACCCGCCCCGTGGCGCCACTGCACCAGTGTTTGTCCCACATGTCGCAGATCAGGACCGCGGTCTTTTCCACCTGCAAGGATTGCTGCAGACTCACCGCGCGCCACTCGCCGCTGCCCTTGAACGCTTCGACACGCGAGCGAAGATCGACCACTATGTCCGCGGCGCCTGCCGGACGCAGTCCGAGCGCCAACAGGAGGAGCGGGAGCCGACAGTAGAGTCTCATGCGAGACATGCTATCACGACCTTCAGGCGGAAAGGCGTTCCATTCCCCAACGGGTGTGCGACATGAAAATGGACGTCGACGCGATTCATTAGCAGAACGGCCTGAAACTGAGCGTATGCGTACACAAGGCACGGGGCGCTCTTGTGGGGCAGCTTGGTAAGCTGCGGCCGATTGGCAATCGGCCCGACCCAGAGGGTACCCCGCGCGTTTGCAGCGGGACAGCGGCGGTAGCCAACCGCCGCGCAGGCTACCAGCCTGCCCCACATCACGCCTGCGATTCCACTTATATGTCGTGCACCCTCTCCCCAGCGAACGGGCAGTGGGCGGTTTATGACAACAAACCGCGCAGCACGGTGTCCCAGGGTTTGCGATAAGGGCGTTCGAGCATGGATGCGGCCTCGCGGTCGTCCAGGATTTCCTCTTTCACGGGGTCCCATCTGAGCTTGCGGCCGAGGCGCAAAGAGAGGTTCGCCAGATGGCAGGCGGTGGTGGTCTGATGGCCGCCCTCCACGTCGGCGATGGGGCGTTGCCGGCTCTTCACGCAATCCAGGAAATTGCGTGCGTGCAGGTCGAACTGTTGGGCGCTGGACCCGGCCTCCTTGATGGCCTCGACCCACGCCTCCGGCTTGACGGTGGCGCGCTCGGGACCACCGGCGGGCTGGCCCTGGAATACCGGGATGGAGTTGGCGGGGTTGGATTTCATGTCGGGGAAGACTTCGAAGCCGGAGCGCGAAATGGTCATGCTCCCCTTGGTCCCGAAGAATTCCAGGCCGGTTCCGGCGCGCCGCCCGGCGCTGGCTTCGCGAAAGGAATACGAGGTGGTGAAGCCAGGGTATTCGAAGAGCGCGTCCTGCGTGTCGGGCGTTTCGCCGATATCCCGCACCGCAAAGCGGCCGCCGCTGGAGGAGACGGCGGACGGTCCGGCGACGCCCATCACCCAATGCATGATGTCGATCTCGTGCGCGCCCAGGTTGGTCATCTGCCCGCCGGAGTAGTCCCAGAACCAGCGGAAGTGGTAGAGTCCACGATGCGCCTGGTAGGGCTTCTTGGGCGCGGGCCCGAGCCACATATCGTAATCGAAATCGGCCGGCGGATTGGTGACGGGCGTCTTTCCGAAACCCGGATAGATGTTGCGTCCTCCGGCTCCCAGCTTGACCATTTGGATCTTGCCCAGCGTCCCGCTGTCGAAGATCTTCTTAGCGGTCTGGTGGCCCGGGTTATGATTTCGCTGCGTCCCCACCACCACCACGCGCTTGTACTTATTCATGGCTTGCAGCATCCACTTGCCTTCGTCGACGAAAACGGTGAGGGGCTTTTCGACGTAGACATCCTTGCCGGCCGCGCAGGCCGTGATCGTCAGCAGGGCATGCCAGTGATCCGGCGTCGCTACCACAACTGCATCGACGTTCTTGTCTTCGTACATTTTACGGAAGTCCCCGTAGCCTTTGGCATTCGGGCTTTCCATGTATGCGAGACCCTCGGCGACCCGCGGCTTGTAGACATCGCACAGCGCGACTCTGTCCACGTCCTTGAACGACGTCTTGAAATTGTAGATGTGTTGCTTGCCGATCAGCCCGAAGCCGATGAAGCCGACGCCGACGCGATCGTTGGCACCGAGCACCCGGTTGTACGATGCCGCGGTCAGCGCTGTCATGCCGCCCAGAAAACTGCGGCGGCTCGATGTCTTAAGCTCCTCTTCCATTGATACTTTTTCTCCTTTCGTTGACTCCACCGCGGCCCGGCTGCACAACCCAGGCGCAGTGCCGGCGCGCGACGGAACGATGGACCGAGTATAGGTCATTTCACTGGCGACTGTCGGCCTGACAGCTCCGTGTGGGTGCGCGAAATGGAAGTGAGGGATACACGTAAATGTCGGCCAATCGAACGAATCCTGAAGTAGCAAGTACTCCGGACAGAGCCGCGACCGTGAGGGAGCGGTAGCCCGAAACACGCGCCCGCAACCGCTCCCGGCCCAAAGGGCACCCCGTCGCGGCTCGGATTGGGTGCTCACACTCGCCCACTTCTGTGTCGCGCACCCGCTCTGTGTTCCCGGCGCGCCCGGTCGCCATCCGCCACGCCAGGGCGTACACTTGGGACGAGAAGACCAGTACGGATGACGGGTTTTCGAGGCCGCTCGCCTGCGAGCCCGCAGATACGAGGTGAAGATTTGTGACGATCGGACGACTTGACACGAAAACTCCAAAAGCGAGAATCCTGCATCTTGTACTCGCCGCTATGGTGCTGCTGTTGCTGGCAGGCACCATGCAGCAAGCTGTCTGGGCGCAAGCCGGACGTGGTACAGGCCCGCAAGGCGCTCCTTTACCGCAGGGCCAGAACCGAAATGGCATGCACATATTTATCTGGGCGGGCCTGAAATCCCATAACGAAGGTCAGCACGACTACCCGCAGTTTCTTGCCGATTGGAGCAAACTTCTGACGGCGCGTGGGGCCGTGGTGGATGGCGCCCTGCATGCCCCCAGCAGCGCCGACCTCGAACATACCGACGTCGTCGTGATCTACAAAGGCGACGCCGCCTTCCTGAGCGAGACCACAAAGACCGCGCTCGAGGCGTTCGTCAAACGTGGCGGAGGTCTCGTCAGTTTTCACGACTCCATGTGCGGTCCGGATCCGGACTATTTTGCGAGGCTGGTGGGCGGCGCCAAGAAGCATGGTGAAGTGAACTACACCTTGGACGCGCCCATCCCTTATACCGTCGTGGATAAATCGGATCCCATCATGAAAGATATGTCCGACATCACGATTCAAGACGAAGCCTTCTTCTCGATGACATGGTCGAAAGATCCTGCCGTCCATGTGCTGGCAACCGCCAAGATCGCGCCGACGCGCAGCGCCGGCGACCACAAAGACGAAGTCGTGCCGCAGATCTGGACGTACGAACACACCGTCCCGGGCGGTCAGCCTGCCCGGGCGTTCGTGTTTATGCAGGGCCACACCTACGCCAATTTCGCCAATACCCAGATTCAGCGGACATTGCTCCGCGGGATTTCGTGGGCCGCCAGGAAGCCGGTCGATGAGCTGATCGACTACGTGGCTCCTCCCCGTCCCCCGCGCCCGGAAATGCCGCCGGCGGCTAAGAAGTAAGCGCCGCGAGAGCGGCTTTCAGCTCAGCGCGTCGCCTTTCGGCCAGCCCAGTCCTTCCAGTTGGTCGATGAGGAACCGGCGCATCGCCACCACGGTCGCTCCCGCTCGCATGAGGGCGACCCCGTCTTCG
>PLDO01000513.1 GCA_003136215.1 Bryobacterales bacterium | reverse complement strand
CCGCCTCTTCGCTGAAATGAAGAAACCGGCGGATTTGATAACGGAATTCCCCCAGCGCCCGGTAGTCCGGCGCACCCGGTTCGCCCTTGTCTGTATGCGGCAAATTATATCGTAACACGATATGTATAGCCGGAGCACTGCGTCATCTTTGAAATGGACCCCACAGATCCTGTTACAGAAAATTCCTAGATAACTAAGATTTATCTTGACTATATGGTATTCAACGTCTTATTCTAACGATTCGGAATAGGGAAAACCCCAATATCTGATATTGAAACCGTAATATCTGATCTAGGAAAATTCTGATATGATGCCCAGAACGATAGTCCTCCCCCACGCTTCCACCGAGGAGCGAAGCCGCCTCCTGTCGATGGATCTGATCCGCAGTCGCGCCCTCGATCGCCTGTACGAGCGCCGCGATGCCGTGCAGAACCTCATCCGCGCCCTTGAAGACTATCAAAAGTCCCGGGAAGCGCGCATGGCCCAGTGCATCGGTTTTAGTTCTCTTCGGAAGTGCTCGTCAGATTTCGCTCAATCGCAAATTTGACCAGCCCCACGATATCGTGGACGTTCAGCTTGCGCATCAGACTGGCGCGGTAGGTGTCCACGGTCTTGGGACTGATGCGCAGCAACTCCGCGATGTCCTTGGCGCGCATCCCCTTCACCAGGTAAGTGAACACTTCCATTTCGCGCCGACTGAGCGAGTCCATCGGGTTGTCGGCCACGCTGCGTTCGGGTTTCGTAAACAACCCCGCTCCGCGCAGCAGCGGCGAGACGTACTGGCCGCCGTCTTTTACAAAGTTGATCGCATCCAGCAGGTGGCGCACCGGGCCGTCCTTCAGCAGGTAGCCGTCGGCGCCCGCGCGCAGGGCTTCGATCACGGTCTTCTCCTCGCGGCTGATGGAGAGGATCAGAAGTTTGGCGGTGCAGCCCCGGCCGCGCAGCCGGCGAATCACTTCCACTCCCGTCATCAAAGGCATGTGCAGGTCCAGAATGGCGAAGTCGGGCCGGAGTTCCAGAATCATTTCGAGCGCCGCCGGACCATCGGAGCATTGGCCTAGCACCCGCATCCCGTTGACCGCGCACAACGCGGCGAAGCCTTCCCGCACGATGTGATGATCGTCGGCCAGCACCACCGTGGTCTCTTGCGGTTCCTCCATCATTCTCCTTCTTACGACTCCGGCGCCGCGAACGGCGCGCTCAGCTCCAGTTTAGTGCCTCCCGGGCCGCTCGTGATTTCCAGCCGTCCGCCCAAGGCCGCCGCCTGCTCGCGAATCGACCGCAAGCCGATCCCGGACGCCACGCTGGCCGGCGCTGCCAGCAGTTTGGCCACGTCAAATCCTATCCCATTATCCTGCATCGTGAGGACGATCTGGTCCCCGCGCGCTTCCAGTGCCATGTCGATCTTGCTCGCGTGCGCGTGACGGGTCAGATTGGCCAGCGCCTCCTGTGCTCCCCGGTAGATGAGTACTCTGACTTCCTGTTCCGGCTCGCGCGGCAGCGGCTCCATCCGCAGGGAGGCTTCCAGCCGTTCCGGAATGCCGCTGTATTCCCACAGTTGTGAAATAGCCGCTTCGAGCGTCAGCCGCTGCCACTCCGGGGGGTGTAGCCGGTGCGAGATCGAGCGCACCTGTTCCAGGGCGTCGGAGGCCAGCGTGGCGATGCGCTCCAGCGCCTTCGCCACTAGCTCCGGCGGATGCGGCAGTTGCGAAGCAACCACCTCTAGTTGCAAGCGAATAGCCGCCAACAGTTGCCCCACTCCGGTGTGCAGCTCGCGGCCCCGCCGCAGCCGCTCCAGCTCGATCTGGCGGATGGCCCCGCCTCCGATTCCACGCTGCCGCGACTCGGCCCGGCTCGAGAGGTCCCGTTCGGCTTCCTGCAACCGGAAATAATGCTTCACCAGGCTGCTCTGCAGGGTGAGCAGACCTCCGGCCTCGTCGTTGAGCGCCCTGCGTAGCTTGTCGCCTATCCGCAGTGCAGCGCCGCTCAGGTCAAACTGCGATGACCCGGGGTACGCACCTCCGTCGTCGCGGGACCCGGATTCCGAGCCGTGCTTCAACCAGATGTCTCCTTATGGTGGAGGATCTTTCCTAGTCAGCATGCCAGCATCTCTGCCGCCCTGCAATCGCGGTACGTACCTAGTACGTTTATTACTACATGAAGTACTTGCATCGAGTTGCAGAAAAGTATTATAAGTAGATTGCGAATGTCACGATCTATCGATCTTTTACCGCGCGTCGCTATTTTCCTCGCGGGAATCGCCGCCGGAGTTTTGACCGGCGCTCGCCGGGAACGCGGCGGAATGGATCCTGCCGCCCTGAAAGGCCTTAGGGATTCCCTGGGTGGCCTCGAAAACCGCCTGGCTGCGCAGGAAGCGGCCAGCGCCAACCGATTTACGCAGATCGAAACCCGCCTGGACGAACACGCCACCAAACTGGCGGATGTCCCTTCCACCACCCAAATCGTGGCGGCCATGGAGCAATTGCTCTCCAAGACCATGTCTTCTCTGGATGAGCGCCTCTCTACCCAGGCCCATTCCATTGAAGTTCTGAAGACCACCGTGTCCCAGACCGATAGTCTGCTCGAGCGGGTTCTCGAATCCCTCGATTCCCTCCAGACCTATACCGACCCGGCCGAACTCACCGGCGACCTGCTGTTGCAGCGCCCGGCGTAGTCCATTCTCCGACCTCGTTCTAGGTATCGTCTGACTTTGCATTCGCGCCAAAACGTTCTATCCTCAAGACGTTCCATGGATCTCGACAAAGTGCTCGCACAACTCCGCGCCGAGTTGGAGAATCTCGACGCCGCCATCGCGAGCCTCGAACGTTTACAGACCGAAGCCCCCCGCCGCGGCCGTCCCCCCAAGGTGCTGGCCGGGGCAAGGAAGACCGGCAGCGACCTGAGGCCCGTGGGTGGTCACAGGCCCGACTAGTTCCGATCCGAGCCGCGCGCGTAATTCTACTGTGTCATAAATCATCGACGCAAGCGACAACACAAAGGGCAGCACGGAAGCTGCTGCACCAGGAATCGGGCGATCCGGATACGCAGTGTCGCGATCGAATGGGGGTTATGCCGTTGGGGGCGAACCCTTCGTCCCCCGCGGCCGGAAGTGGGGAGGTATCGGGGCGGCGCGTAGTTCAAGATGGCCGACGTGGGCTGAGGGGGAAAAACGGCTCCTTTCCGATATCAAGAAGCCGTAAGCCGCAATGCAGAGTGTTGCGTGGTGGTGAAATCCCCGCCAGTTGCGACCTTCATAATGTGCTAACCCGAGTTCCCCTTTGATCTCCTCGTAGTCGCGCTCAATCACCCAGCGGTGCTTGCTGATCGCGACCAGCCGTTTCAGTGCGAGGTTCGCTGGCATACGCGCCAACCAGTACCCGCTTGGTTCGTTGGTTCCGGCAGGCCACTCGATCAGCAACCATTGTTCCGGTTGTAAGGTTCCTTTGCGGTCGTCGCCGTAGGCGGGTCGAACCCGTAGTGCGGCAAAGCGGGAGCACAACTTTTCTTGACTACCCTCGCGCCACGCCACCTCGTGCCAAGCTTGCGCCGGCAGTTGCCGAGCCAACTCCCTCACGACAATCGGTCGGTGCGTCTCGTCACGTCGCATCCGTGTGGGCTGCGGTCCCGTCCCCTTCCAAGGCTTGGGTGGCAAGGGCTGCCGCTCCAGCGCCCATACCGTAGTCGTGGATCTCACTGCCAGCGAATACTCCAGTTTCAGATCCGCCACTCCCTCCCGGAATTCACGATTAGACCCGTACACTTCATCAGCCAGCACCACTCCGCGCGACACTCCGTCTTGCACCGCTTGCTGAATCTGCGCCAGGGCAATCTGCGGCTTGGTCTGAAATTGCACCTCTTGGGGAATACCGACTTCCTCTCGCCGCTCTGCATCTTTCGCCCATTCTTCGGTCAGGTACAATCGCCAGGCGATCGGCAGACTCGCGCTCTCCGTAGCCACCGATAGACTCACCGCCACCTGGCAGTTCTCCTTCTTTCCCACCCGGCCACAGTACTGCCGTGCCACTCCAGCCGAATGAATGCCCCTCTTGACAACCCCAGTCTCATCCACAACCCATGCCGTCACCGGTCCCATCTTCTGCATAGCCGGCAAGACGTAATTCCTCACTTGCCGCAACATGTCGTCATCGCTCCAGGGCGACTGCGCGACCAAATGATGCAGCGACTCGTGCATGCTTTGCACATGATCGGGAGCCAAGCGCGCCGCCATGGGCTCGACACTTTTCCGGTCCCCGTCCAGCAACAGGCCCGTACAGTAATTCCGCAGAGGGAGTTTGCGGTCCACATGCCCCACGGCTTGCGCCAGCCAGTCCATATATGCCGCGAGGCGTTTCTCCTGTGGTGCTGGCGCCAGGATTTTCGCCGTCACGAGAACATTATAGAACAGATTTGTTTTTTATGACACAGTAGAAGTAAGGGAGCGGAGAGCGCTGGAGACAAGCGCTGCTAGCCCGCATTTCTCACCAGCTTTCTGCTGTGGCGCGCGATAAGGCCAGAATGACAGGCCAGGAGGCCTGTCCCACTGGCTTGTNNAGCCTTGTTCCACCCAACGGCGGCGTTGCGCGTGGCCCATCACAAACAGCACCGCGAAGCCCGCCAGCAGGCCGAGTGAGGCGCCAACGCCCACCAGTTGCGGCGAGTAGGAGCGCAGCCACAGCGTCAGCGTCACATTGAAGAGAAGCGGAATCCAGGCGGCGATCACCGGCGGCCACGGACGGTCGAGTGCGAACAGGGAACGCGAATCGATCTCGATGAGGCTCCAGCCCACCAGGCCCGGGCCGAGGCCCAGGAAGACAGCCGAAACCATGCGCGTGGATTCCACGGTGAATCTGCCGTGCTGGAAGAACAGGGAGATGGCGGGCCGGCGGAAAATCAGGGCGAAGGCACACCCGCCCACGGCGGCCAGTGCCACCAGCGCCGTGGTGCGGTCGATCAATCGGAAGGCATCGCGTACCCGGAACAGACTGCGCAGCCGCGCGATCTCCGGCAGCAACGAATTGGAAATGGGATTCACCAGGATCGCCAGTGGAACGCCCACGCCGCGCATGCAGTAATCGAGCGCCGCCGCCACACCCGGTCCGGCGTGCGTGGCATAGGCTCGCGTGAAAGTGATATTGAACCCGAGGCCGGCGGCATACACCACGAAGAAGGCGGGCTTGGCGAGGATCTCGCGCCAGTGGACCTGGCANNGCGCTGCCGGGCGCGGCGGCCGTGTCGAGACCGGAGCGGGCGGCAAACCAGACAATCGCCAGTTGCGCCCAGGCGCCGGCCGTGTACCCGATGGCGAATGCGTAGACGCCCAGCAACTTCCACAGGCTCAGGGCCCCGATGATGGTGAAAATGTTGAGCGCGGCTTGATAGAAGGCCGTGGGCAGAAAGCGGCGGTCGGTGTAGAGCAGCGCGCAGTGGACCGCGCCGGCGCCGCCCGCGA
>PLDO01000213.1 GCA_003136215.1 Bryobacterales bacterium | reverse complement strand
AGCGGCGCCATCGTGAATCAGAACTGCAACGTCGGAAGTGCCCAATTCCAGGTCGTGTCGTCATTTTCCCTCAGCGATACGCAGACAATTTGCTCCGACGTGGCAATCACGAATTCCTCTCCATCGGCTACGATCGACACGGCAACTTTTAGCGTCTTGGGTTTCACCTCGCCCACCTATGACCCAGCAACTTCCAAAATCGTTACCGTGGGTCGCGGCCAGCCTGCTGGCCTGGCAAATTTCGTTGCTGGCCGGTGGGCGTTGTGGATTGACAATCCGTCTCCGGACGCAGGCATCGGGATAGTGGCCGGTTGGCAGTACATCTTTAAGAACCAGCCGACGCTAGCAAATGTCGGACCCGGACAGACCAAGTCGTTGCGGGCCTGCATGCGCTTAACCAGCGACATGACTTCCTCCCTGCACGATATTGCCCCGGAAGCGTACGACAACTACCGCGCCGCCTATCCGCAAGTCCTTAGTTGGCCCGACCGTAGACCCATCATGAGTTGGTTTGTCGCGGACTACGGCAAGCGCAGCGCTACGAATCCCCGAGGGTATTTCCAGGATGCATCGGTCGACGCGTCAAACCTGGGCGCCTTTCACGACCGCGCGGTTCAGACCGCGATGCAGATCCGCGATCAAATGAACGCTCGTCCCGTGAAGCCGCAGGGCATCATTGTTTGGGATCTCGAGGGGCAGGAGTTTATTCAGCCAACAACCTATATTGGCGACCCCACGGCATTCGCGTCCGGGTACGCGCCGGAGATGAACGCCGCCGCTGACGACACGTTCGCCGTTTTCAAGAATGCAGGTTACCGGGTCGGTGTAACTCTCCGGCCCCAGCACCTGAATTGGGGTACCGTGCTGCCCACGACCTGCCATTACGATCCGTCTAACGACTACAAGGACTATTTCATCAAGACAAATGCTCCTGCTGGCGCCAGTTTCTTTGCATGCTACGACCCGGCGGGCGTGCTATGGTCCCTGATCCCTCAGGGTAACGGCGGCCAGACGTTCTACCATTCCACCGAAACCCAGGCCGTGACCCAGTTGCTCCGCGGCAAGATCGCCTACGCCCGCAATCGATGGGGCGCCACGTTGTTCTATGTGGATAGCACCGTCTGGGTGGGCGGTGCCCCCATTACCGCCGACATATTCCGTCAATTGGAGCAGGAGTTTCCGGATGTGTTGTTCATTCCGGAGGAGGAAACTATGGACACGCTCTCTGCCGGAATCCCGTTTACGGACCCTAAGAATCCGAGCGACCCGCGCTTCTCGCCGCTCACGTACCGCTGGGTGTATCCTACTGGCGCGATGGCGATACGACTGCCCGACTGCACAGACTCCTGCTGGACAAATAACGTCAGCAGCTTCACTATGGGCCTTAAGGTCGGTGACATAGCGCTGTACAATTCCCCTAATCAAATGTCGCCCGCACAACTGGGCACTATTGAAGCCCTTATTCAGCAAGTCCGCCACGACAACTCCTTCGTGTACGTCACCGATTCTGGAACTGGCAAGCAGTTTACATTTTCGGGGGACGTCACGTCGGTCCTGGACTATCCTGTAAAGCTGCGAGTCTATTTCAGTGATTCCGCGGCGAACGTGACCGGAAGTTCCCTATATTGCGAGGCGGGACAATGGCTGGGCGAGAACACTTGTACGCTCAACCTGCAGGGCATGTCGATGTCCCAGATTCGATACTACGACTTTGCCGGTCAGATGGTGAAGCAACTGGCGCCGGTACCACTGCAGTAATCAATCGGGCGCCTCGAGGTTCGCGGGCCCGCGTCGGCGGGTGCTCCCCGGTATCTTTGCGCGGCAGCAATTACGTGATGATCCACGGAGCGTGTCACTACGCTGGAGTCTCCCGCGGTCCGGCGCCTATCTTCGGATCGCCGGTTTCTTGAACCCTGCGCTGCTTGAGAAAACAGGCAGGATTGCCGCTCACTACGGTAAATGCGTCCACAGAGCTCGTGATCACGCTTCCGATTGCTACGACCGCCCCTTCGGCGATCACTACTCCCGGCCCGACAATTGCGTGCGCTCCTACCCAGGCTCCCTCTTTTACGCCGATCGGTCCCAGCTTCAGGCCAAAAGCGGGGTCGCTCCAATCGTGATTCCCGGTGCAGAAGTAGGCTCGCTGCGAGACGCAGACGTTGCTGCCAAGCGTAACGGCGGCCAGATTGTCGATCCAGCAATCTTCGCCGATCCAGGTATGATCCCCGACGCTGAACAGCCACGGGTACTTCACTCGCACGCCCGGCTTGATCACCACTCCCTTTCCGATTCGCGCCCCAAAGAGGCGCAGCAATCCACAACGAAACCCGGACGAGAGAGGCATCGAGCATCGCAGCAGTGGCAGCCCGAAGAGGAGCCAAGCCGCTTGAACCCACCTCGGTCGTCCTACCGAGTACCACGAGTTGTCGAAGCGGGCAAGATCAGGGAGCATCACGGGTGCCCCATCCACTCGTCCAGTGCGTCTGCTGTTTGTCTGGCGACCTGGCTCCATGCGAAACGCTCGCGTACGAATTCCCTTCCCAGCGCACCCATGTGGGACAGCGCTTTCGGCGGCAGCGACAAGAGGCTTGCCAGACAGTCTTGGATCCCGGCTTCTTCTGGCCCCGTCTCCCGGCCGCAGCCCGCGGACACCACTTCCGGGAAATGACACGCGCGCGTGAGCAGAACCGGAACACCGCAGGCCAGTGCCTCCAGCACCGCTACACTGAATCCTTCGGAGTGGGAAGGCAGTACGAAAAGCGACGCGGCGCGAAGCGCAGACCACTTGGCGCTGCCCGTCAGGATGCCGGTAAACGTGACGCGACCGGACAGGGCCGCCTCCCGCGCCAGACCCTCGATGCGCGCCAAAGTGCCGTCCTCATCCGGCCCCGCGATCACAAGCTGTGTGTCGGGAAACTGCGACTGTAGCCGAGCCCAAGCCCGGCACAGGATATCCAGGCCTTTCTTCGCGTGGAGCCGGCCAAGGAATAAAACCAGGCGTTGCCCTCGGAGCGGCGGGAACTTCTTCAGGAACAGCTCTGGTTCCGCTTGTTCCGGGAGGTCAATTCCATTCGGAATCACACGAACCGGATTGAGCAGCCCCAATCGGCGGTAGTCTGCTCCTTCGTCGCAAGTGAGCGCTCGCAGTCCCGCCGCGGCCTGAAGATTGCGCTGTTCCACCGTTCTCCAGTAGAGGCGCTTCTTCCATGCCTTCCGGCGCAGTGCCCAGGGCTCTAGCATGCCGTGTGCCGAGACCACATACGGTTTCCCGAATCTGCGGCACAACATTGCCGTCCTTGAGCAGTGCTCCTGCCAAATGCCATGAATGTGCACCACGTCGGATTTCCCGATCAGTTCCGACAGGCGCGTGTCTGTTCGCCGATCGGACATCCAAGGCCATCTGCTCAGAGGGAAACGGTGCACCAGGCAGCCCAACACCGTTTCATCTGGCATGGTTTCATCGGGGTCTGTGAAAACCGCGAGCGGCGCTTCGTAACGCCCGGTTTCGACCAGTGTCTGGCAAAATCGAGGAAGAGTGGTTGCCAGTCCGCCGTACCGCGGATCGAGGTGTACACTCACGTTTAGGCAGATGGGAGGCATCGCAGGTGATGGGCGCTGCTTCGGTTCAGCTCGCCGCTGGCGGCACGGTGACGCTGGGTTTCGAGAG
The DNA here is from genome assembly GCA_003136215.1 of Bryobacterales bacterium. Taxonomy (GTDB): domain Bacteria; phylum Acidobacteriota; class Terriglobia; order Bryobacterales; family Bryobacteraceae; genus Solibacter. The sequence continues at coordinate 13,183 of PLDO01000213.1, read as the reverse complement.
CCCGGCAAATTGCAGGGCCAGGCGCAGTCCAGCCACCGGGTCATGAGAATTCCGCCACCTTGCCAGCACGCGGGGTGACGCAGATTTCATGGCGTCGATGTGATTCGGGTGCGTGACCTCCAGCAGTGCGCTGGTCAGGGCCGCTCCGTCGCCGGCCGGGAAAACGCGGCCGTTCACATGGTCTTCAATCAAGTCGGCTGCTGCCCCCACCTTCGAACTGCAGACCAGCGCCAGGCGGGTCGCCGCTTCAGTCACCACAACGCCCCAGGGCTCACAGTCGCTTGGAAGTACCAGCACGTCGCAGTTGGCGTAACACTGCGCGAGAGACCCGGGGTCGTTAATGAAGCCGGGAAACTGTATGCGCTCCGTGAGGTGCGGCGCCATCCGATCCATAAGTTCGGCCCGCAACGGACCGTCTCCTACAATGACTAGATCCCAAGTCGGCCGTTGCTCCGCGATCCGGTGGAATGCCGAGATCAGGAGATCGACGCGCTTGACCGCGACGAGCCGGCCGCAGTACAGCAGGCGTCGCCGTTCGCCGTCCGCTGTGGTGGGCGCATTCTGGAACTCTTCGTAGGCGGGTTCATACGGGAATGGAAAGAGATGTGGCTCAGGCACGCCGTAGCGGCGAAAGTATTCTGCTCCTTTACTCCCGCAATACATCACGCCTGTGAACAGACCCAGGATCCTGGGCAGCGCGACCCGTTTGACTGCACCTTTAATGCCCGATGGCGCGTCGCAGTCAGCGTTGCTATCGCCGAACAGGTAGCATGGCATGTGCCTCCGTTTGGCCCACCAGGCAACGTACAGGAGACAGGCATCGTTGTAGCCGAAAAGGATGATGGCGTCGATCTGGTGCTCTTTGAGCCAGTGGGCAATCCGAACGCCTTTTCCCGCCTCATGCAGCGGACGATGGAGAAGACCCTGTTCCGCGCTGGCCTCTCCGTCTCCGAAGTAGACTGGGCGGATCGCCGGCGGGACCGCGAGTTTCCAGGGCGCGTTGCTGTGTTCGTGAGTGAACAGACTCCAAAGCTTGAGCTCCGTGCAGTCGCGCGTCAACCGGGAATGCAGGTTGATGCGATAGGGTGTCACCGAGTTGCTTACGATCGCCAGCCGGATGCGAGACATTGCCGGATCAGAAAGCAATAGCGTGTGGCTGGTAAGCACGGCGCCACACATACCAGGTTGGAACCGAGAGAATGATCAGCCGAAAGATCACAGCCTCGCCGCTCTGCGTGACCAGGTATACCGACAGGACCGAAAGGATAACGTATTGCGAATTCCATGGCCCACCTTGTGTCACTGCCCGCCGCCAGGTTGCGCCATAGCCGTACCCGATTCCGGCGAGTACTGGCAGATAGAGCCATGAGAATTCGACCCACAAATCCGCGATCATCGCGGCGGCTGCGCCGGGAATCTCGCTCCAGCCCATCACGGCCTGCAACCCGCCGCCGGCCGCTCCCGCGTTCTGCGTCAACTCGGGCACCCCGAAATCTTCATATTTCATCGGCCAGATCTCTTTCGGAATGGGCCGTACCAGGATCTCCGCCAGGTATCGCCGTCCCCAGAAATACCGGCCCGTCTGGTTCGCGGATATAATAGAGCCCGTCCCGAAGATGTACTCGTTCGCCTCGGTGGCGCTGGTAACTCCGGAGGTGATATCCGTCTTAAGTTCGAAATCGCTGCCCAAATGGATTACGGACCTGTTCGCCACCAGGAACAACATGATCGTCCCCAGTCCAAGTCCGCCCGCCGCTAGGAGCACCAGGCTGGGCCGCTTGCGGCGCGCCAGATACCACGACATCGCGAGCGTTAGCACGATGACGAAGGTGGGCCCGCGGCGCGCTCCCAGCAACCCTTGCATGATCCACGGAATCGAAAAAAGGACAACGGCCCCAATCCAGCTCTTGGTCCGATGCTGATAGCACTCCGGAGTCAGTAGCAGCATGAGCGCAACAATCAACAGATAAACGGCGTCTCGAACATAACCGTACTCGCTCCAGCCCGCGCCGTAAGCCTGACCGAACGCCCCCGTAAATCCGCCCGCGCCCCTGATTGTGATCCCCCAGCACACCATCCCGGCGCCGCCCAACACAAACGCGCCGTTTTGCAGGACTTTGTAAGAGTAGCTTCCGGCATTCACGCCCGATTGCGCCAGCCCATTCGTTGCGGATCCCCCCACGATGGTACTCAGCAGCAATACGGTGAGCCCGGCCAACGCCAGTGACTGCCCGAACGCAGCCTGTTCTTCAGTCACAAATGAGAACAGTTCGTTGGATTGGATCAGCTTGATTGGCAGGTAGGCGTAGATGAACAGGGACAAGCCGCCCAGTATGAGCGCCGGATGAAATGGGTCTCTTGCACGGGAATAGGCCACTAAAGGCAGTATTGTGCACACCAGGACGGTCACCCAAATCAGAGTCTCCAGCATCCGGGTCTATTCCTGCACCAGCGCATCCAGTTGCTCTCCGACGCGCGCCAGCGAAAAGCGCGCATCCAAACTCGAGGCAGTGGACATTCGCGCCAGGCCTTCAGGATTGGCCAACATCCAGCGAATGGCATTCTCGATCTCAACCGGCGTCACCGCCCGCAGTACGTAGCCGTTCTCCAGATGGCGCACCACGTCGCCACAATAAGGGGAGGCAATCACCGGCAGCCGCCACGCCTGCGCCTCCAACTGAGTGATGCCGAAACCATCCGATAGCGTCGGAAACAAAAAGACATCTGCTCCGCGATAGTATTCAGCCGCGAGACTCCGCGAAACCGGACCGTGCCACCTCACCCGGGGATTGTCCAGAAGTGCGGCCGGAATACCGATTTGCATCGGGCCTACAAAGTGAAACTCGACCGGCAGGTCCACCACCGCGAGCATCGTCGGCAGGAGTTCGGAGAGGCCCTTGCGGACGTTGACTTGGCCCAGGAACAAAACACGAAGCGGCCGGCTCTCATCGAAGACCCTCGGATACGCCCGGCGGAACTCCTTGGCCCCGGCCGGTGCCTCATACACGAGGGGAACCGTGCGCAGTTTTTCTTCCGGGACTCCTTCTGAGGCCAGCGCCCGGCGCGACCACTCCGAGTTCACGACGATGTGGTCCGCCAATACCACTTCGCGCCGCCAATCCTCCCAGTAGGACGCCGGCGCCGGCGTCCAGGAACTCTCCCCTGTGGAGACCTCGTGCAGCCGGCCGACGAGCCGCTCCTCAAACGGTCCCGGATCGATCTGGCCAAGCACGGTCGTCCAGCCCTGCTGTTTGGCCAGCTCGAACAGCCTTCGCGCCGCGTAGCTATAAGCAAAAAGAACCATTGGACCGGTGGGCTTCCGACGGCAATAATCGTGTAGTGCCTGGAGCGCACGCCGTTGAAACCATGCATTTCGACGCTCGATTAGGCGCCATCCCGAGGCCCGCGGCCGGCTCACCGCTTCAAACCCGATTGACCTCAAATTGGACGCATAGACAGCCGCCGCACTAAGGTCCGGGTGAAATCGCTCGCGCCCTCGGGTTGCCGGCAGCAGGTCGAAAATCGATCGTCCGCTGGCCCAGGCGTCGGTAATCAGGCAGCCTAACCGTTGGCGCCCTTGAAGCGCGCGTGGAATGGAATAGTGTTCCCTAGCGCCGAGCTGGCAGCAAACCCATGTGGCCGCCATCCGATGACCTATTAGTCCTTCTCGCGTGCCGGGCGGGCAACTGGCTTCTGGAATCCATGAGCGTAGCGGGCAATGTTTGACTCGCCTCTCCCGCTCGGCCCACCTTCCCAGAAGCTGCTGTCGCGTGCACGGTTCCGCCATCGCCGCCAAAAGCCCAGGCAGTCCGCCGCCGATACGGTCGGGGGATCGGCAAATTCGGCCTCCGTCAGCACAGAACGGAGACGCAGGGCGTCGTAGCGGCGCAACGCCAGCGGAGACAACGGCTCGCGCAATCGCCATACCCGCTTCAGCCCCAGGACGCACCGCCAGATTGCCTGGAAGAACGCACGGTACCGCAGCAGTCGAATCGCATCCCCAAAAGCTACCGCCACCTTCCAGCCGATCTCTGCCGGCAGTCGGCGCACCGGCAAGTGCAAAATCCGGCTCCAGATTTCGTTGCCGACACCACGCCCCCAGGTTGCCAGACTGTTGCGATTCAGTGAGGAGAGCCGGTGGTGCGCCAGAATCCAAGGACAATAGAATATGCACCAACCTTTGGATAGCAACTGCAGCGCAAGTTCGTCTTCTTCGCCCTGCGCCTGGTAGAAGGTGCGGTAGCCTGCCGTCTGCCGGATTGCTTCCGTTCGGAACAGGACCGCAGCACCCACAAAGGACCTTACACATCCCGCGTTGGCGCGCGACGGATCCAACTCCTCGGGAAGTGTCGGGCCGTTGTACAGATCGAATACAACCGCGCCGGCGGTGGGCCTTGCGATCAGGCTGTGAACGCCCTCCGCGAGATCATTCGGCTTGGTGAAGCAACAATCGTCATCCAGGTGCAGGATGAACTCGCCACGGGCCGCGGCGAAGCCTTCGTTGCGCCTCTCGCATTGGCCGCGACTTTCCTCGTGGCGGATTACCCGAGCGTCGGGATAGAATGCCCGGACCACAGCCTCCACTGGCTCTTTCGAGCCATCGTCGATCACGACGATCTCGATGGCTTCATACTTTTGCCGGCGGAGTAGCTCAAGAGTCGTGTGCAGTTCTGGCCCCCGATCGCGCGTGGCTATCATCACGGTGATTATTGGCCGGGAAGTCATCGAGTTTTCGTGTCTCAGGCGGGCGTCACGCCGCGCTTTTGCGCAGCCTCATCCCACAGAAAGCTCGGAGTTTGCCCCATAGCAAGCGTCCGGTCTGGGCCAGGTGCCCTGGCCGAAATCGCGATTGTGCGAGCATTGCCAAGGTGCAGTATAGGACTTCGTAAGCGAACAGACGCACCAGATCCCTAAATCGCTTCATGCCAAGCACTTCCGTCATAATTGCCCACCGGTTGGTCACCATGCTCTCTCCCAACGCAACCCAATCGGTGTGCGTGCTGTGGCCCATGTCCATGTGTTCGAATCGCGCAAATGTTGTATTCAATAGACGATATTTACGGCCGATGCGTGCCGATAGGTGCACGTCCTCCGCAAAGGAATACCCCCTGAACTGACTGCCGAACCGGTATTTGTCAAAAATGCACTTGCGATATGCCGTGCCGGTGGAGAACAGCCAATCGACCGTTTGAATCCTGCCAGTGATGTCTTGGGGAAGAAAATTCACTGCTGGCCCGACGAGACGGCCTGCCCAGCAGTCATCGAAATTGCCCAGGCAACAGGCCAGCAGTAACCGATTAATGCCCTTAGGCTGGGTGTAGATTTGGTTGACAATTGTTCCGCTCACACCCGCCAGACGACCGTCGGCATCTTCGGAGAACGGACGCGCCAGTTCCATTAGAAAATCGCCACTGAGCCGAACGTCGTCGTCAATGAACGCAAGAAACTCGCTCGATGCCGCTTCGGCGCCCATGTTGCGCTGCACTGCCGCACTCCGAACTTTGCTGCTCATATACCGCAGGGGGAACGGAGTTTCCGGCAGCAGGTTCTCAATCAACTCCCGCGTCTCCGCGGTATCCGAGGAATCGACGATCAACACCTCGCTGGGGGCCAGTGTCTGGTCGCGTAAGGTCGCCAGCGTCGTCCGCAGCGGCTCCGCCCGGTTGCGGGTTGCGATTATTACAGAGATCGCAGGCATGTCACCGTCTCTTGAGCAGAACGGCTGGCACGCCGCCAATAATCGAACCGGCCGGAAAACTCCTGGTAACCACTGCGCCCGCAGCCACAACGCACTCGTTACCGAGTGCCACGTCCTTCAGAATGATCGCCCGCGCCCCCACCCAGCAGCTATTGCCGATCGACACATACCCGACGCTCATCCCCGATTCCGTGACCCGGCGACCAAGCTCCATATTGTGGTTAGAATCCGTGATATAAACCCCTGGGCCAAACATGTTGTGATCGCCGATCTCAATTCGTCCGCACGCGTCAATCATAACGTCGCGGTTGAAATAATTGTATTCCCCAATCCGAATGATTGGGCCGGCGCCTGGCGCAGGCTTTGAAGGCCAGAGCCAGCAGCCGGAAGTCAGTGCATTGCCCTGGCCGATCTCGATCAACTCCGGATATCGCACGCGCACCCGCTCCAACCTGCATCGCGCCCCGATTCTCATGCCATGCATCCGCAGGAGTAGGACGAGCAGGCGGCTTCGTAACCCCTCTAAGCGCTCCGCCATGGCCCACAAAGAAACCTTCATTGGGGTTGCGGTGGAGTGGAGCGCCAATCGAATATCCGGCGCCGCCACGCTGCCAGTTGCTGCGCCCGATCAAAACCAATCGTCCGCAATGCTAACTGGTATCGTATGGGCAGGGCACTCGAGGAGTTCAACCAATACTGTCCCACATCCATTGCCTTGCGATACAGTTGTTTCGCATACTGCGGTTCCCACCGGTAAGCAGTCCTGGCAGACTCCATTCGCGCAACGAACAGCGCGCGCCGGTGTTCCGCCGTCAACTGGCCGGCGTGCTCCAGATATTCGGCTGCCAGGTCGGTGAGTTCCATCCTGATCCGGATCACCCGCAATGGATCACGCCGCGAAACACTTCCCTCACCGTGAAAACGGTAGACCGCCCCGGGCTCCTTCGCCGGCAAAAAGCAACTCCCCGCCTTAAGGAGGCGTAAGAGAAGCTCGTGCTCCTGGCAACATGGCTGATCTTCCTTCCAGCCCCCGACCTTGAGCACGGCCTCTCGACGCAAGAGCATTCCCGTGGTCTGATATGGGGACCATTGAATAAAATGTAAGGCCGCATTCCCCATGCCGATACTGGTCCGCGTAGCGGCGCCTGGCCGTCCGGCGTTGTGGCAAATGACTGGAGAATAGACGACATCGATCGTCTCTTGCCGGTGATCCAGCGCTTGAAGCTGCGAGGACAGCTTGCTCGTCAGAAGATAGTCGTCGGCATCGAGATATTGCACCCACTCGCCTCGGGCACGAGCTGTCAATTGATTGCGTGCGGCGTTGCCCCCTGCATGACGGCCGGGAAGGAATTGTATCCGGTCACCGAAGGCTTCGATGATTTGCCGGCTCGCGTCGGTTGAGCCGTCATCCAGCACGATCACCTCTTTATTTGGATAGTCTTGCTCCAGCGCACTGCGGATAGCGTGCCCAATCCAGGCTTCTGCGTTGTAGCAAGGGATGACGATCGAGACCAGCGGCAAGGAAGCTGGCGTAGCGTCCAACTGCGTCCCAAGCTCTTCAACGGTAGTGCTCCTGACAGTGCCGGGACCGTCCACGGGCTCTGGTGTGCGCGCCTTGCGCTCGCGGCGCCGCGCGGCGATTCGTTCCGTGCGCGCAAAGCCCAAAACGCGAAGTGCGAGCTGATAGCGCAACGGCAACGCGGCAGACGACAGGGTCCATGCGGCCCCGCCGGCCAGGGCCTTCCTGTAAAGCTTCTCGGCGAAAGGCTCATCCTGTTTATAAGCATCCCGAGCTGACTCCATTCGCGCGACAAAGAGGGCCTTTCTACACGCCGGAGTCAATCCGCGTGTAGACTCCAAGAACGCGCCTGCTCGGTCCGTGAGTTCCATTCTCGCTCGGATCACCCGCAAGGGGTTTGCTCGTGAGACACTGTCGGACCCGTGAAATTGTGCCACCGCTCCGGGTGTTCTGCAAGCCAGGAAGCGGGTGCCCTTCATCATTAACCTCAGCAGTAACTCGTGTTCTTGACAGCACGGCTGATCCTCCTTCCAACCGCCCGTGCTCAAGACGACTTCCCGCCGCAGCAGCATGCCGATCGTGTTGAAAGGCTCCCATCGAATGTAGTTGACCGTTGCATCATCCGAGCGGATCTCGGTCGTGTAGTCCGCTTCGGGCCGGTAAACGTTGTGACAAATCATCGGCGAGTAGACAACATCAACCTCGCACCTCCGTTCCTGGACCAACTGGATCTGTGACCCGATCTTGTCGGGAAGAAGATAATCGTCGGCGTCCAGATACTGAAGCCATTCGCCGGATGCCAGAGCGGTTAAGCGGTTGCGCGCAGCATTTGCTCCCGCGCGCGGGCCCGAATAGACCTGGACCCGGTCTCCGAAAGCCTCGATAATCCTTCTGCTGCTGTCGGTCGAGCCGTCGTCCATTACCAGGACTTCCTTGTTTGGATACGCCTGATCGAGCGCGCTGCGGATACAATGCCCGATGTACCTTTCGGCGTTGTAGCAGGGGATCAGAATGGAGACCAGCGGCAGATGCGCCCCGTTCTCGCCCCCATCGGCAGAGATTCCGGTCAACTTGGATTCGGTTGCCGGCACTTCAATCTTTCTCACATCTCTGTTCGACAGGGAAAGCGCTGCGACGCCACAAAGCCCGCACTCGCGCGCGCGATTTCCGGCTGGCTTCGGCTCGCAACAGAACCGGGAGCGACCGGCTGTTACGCTCTTCCACTCCAAATCGCTGAACCAGGCGAGGACTCCGGACGGCGGGTTCACCGCCGAGGCAGAAAATCAGATCCGCGGTATTCTCACCCAGGATCGTGTCGTAAAACTCCGGCCCCACTCCGTCGGACACAAACGGAAAAGCGAAGCCTTGAACCGGCGTCTGAAAACGGCCGCGGAGCTCAGCCATACACCGGCGCGTTTGGGCCAATTGGTCTTCCAAACTCAGGTCAGCGTAGAGGGGATGGTCGACGCTATGCCCGCCAATCTCGAACCCGCGTTTCAAGACGCCGTTCACCTGCTCGCCTGTGAGGTAGGGTTTTGCGCTCCGAAGGTATGCCTCGAAATCCACCTCCAGCAGTGCGGCACATTGATCCAGCACGGCGGTTTGCTGATATTTCAACGACAAAAGAAACTCCCCAGGATCGCCTGCGCCGTGCCACGCATCTAAACGCTGCAAGATCCCGAAACTGCGCTCCCGACCCAATGCGGCGCACCGCTCGGCCAGGATACTCGCCTTGTGTCGAAAGAACAGCATGCGATTGTCCAGAAACCCCGACGTCAGAAAGAAAGTCGCTGGTACGCCTTTGGCATGACACACCCCGGCAATCGGCTCGCTCACTTCGGCGACGCCGTCGTCAAAAGAAAGAAACAAGCTGCCGTCTGGCACCCGGCCGTTGTCTCGGATCGCACGGACCAGTTCACTCAGCGAGAGCGGCTTGAATAGCCGCAGTAACAGGTCCAGCTCCGCCCCGAATTCCGTGATCGTCCGGCACCGGTAAAGATGGCGCACGTGGGGCGGAGGATCATCACTCACCAGGTGATAGCACGGAGCAACCACCCCTCTGGACGCGAGACTCCCGATAAGGGGGAATAGCATCCAGCGGAACGATTTACTCAATATCTGTGGTACTAGTTCTTTCAATGCAATTGCCTGACTAACACTGATTCAACGCACACGTGACCGCAGAGATCGGGCGAGACGTGATCGCACGGGCTCCAGGCTGAGCCAGAGGGGATTTCGCAGAAGCATGGCGCCGAAAGCCGGACGGCGCCCCGATTCCAGCGTGTGGTCTCCGGCCTGGTAGGTGTCGTAACTGAGCATCAACCGCAATCGCCGCGCGTCCGCGGCAGGAATCGATGGGTTTCCCGCCAGCGTTTTCGCAACTACCGCTCTGATTTCGCGCGCAGCTTGGGCAGAACGGGACGACTTCTGGCCCGCATGAAGCCGGAACCTCGACAGCACGCGGGGTATCTTCCGTACCTTTGCGCCGCTCAAGAAACAGCGCACCCAGTACTCGTAATCGAACGCCAGATCGAGTTCTGGATTGAACTCACCGACTCGGTCCGCCAGAGAGCGTCTCCAGAACACCTCGGGCTGAACCCATTGCCGCTGGTTCCACCACACTTCGTAGATGTTGAGAACTTCATTTAGACTCTGGATGTCGCCGGAATGAAGCCGGACCACGCTTCCAGCCTCATTGATAATTTCGATGTCTCCATAAACCAGATCGATATCGGGCTCGCGTTCGAAAGCTTCGAGTACGTTTTCAGCCGCGTCCGGCAGCAGGCAGTCGTCGGAATTCAGAAATCCGACGATCTCCCCACCCATTTTTCGGAATGCACGGTTGAGAGCATCGGGTTGGCCGGTATCCGGCTCACTGACAATCGTGTCGTGTTCGGCTGCAAAACTCCTGGCAATCGCGAGAGATTCGTCGGTGGAGCAGCAGTCCTGAAACCACCAGCGAACGTTGGGGCGGTTCACTTCAAGGGACTTGAGGGTGTCGGCCAGGAACCGCGCTCCGTTCCAGTTCGGGATGGCCAATGTCAAAGTTCGCTGCATGCGCTGTTATCCATCCATAACCACTTTGGGGCGAAGGTGTACATTCGAAACTTCATTCTGAGGAATTCCATCCGGATGGAAAGGTAGGGACAGATGGAAATTGGGTCTGATTACGATGGTCCCTTCATATCCAGCCGCATCGATCACCCTCAAAACCTCTGCGACGGTAGCGTCGTATCCGTACATTTTCATGAAATGCGGGTGCAATTCCAGAATCAGTTTGGGCTTCCGTGCCAACAGCGAACCGCATCCACGCAAAACCGCAAGCTCGAAGCCTTCAACATCGACCTTCAGTACGTTGAATGGTCCGTACTCGCGGTCTAAGTCGTCACCTGTCACTGCTGGCACGCTGTATGAATGGCAGCCCTGACTGGAACCCCCAGAGCCGACGATTGCGTGACTGTTTGTGCGCCATTCGAATTCGAGGAGGCCGACTTGATCAGCACCAGCACCGAACAGAACTTTACAGAACGGCGTGAGTTGGTTCAATGTCAATTGGGCCTGTGCCACAAGAACGTTCTCTGGATTTGCGTCGACCGCAAGCACGAAGCCCGACGGTCCGGTCAGGTGAGCCAACATCATGGTCAGGAATCCATGGTGACATCCGATTTCCAATACTCGATCACCCGGCTGGACGAGATGCACATATTCGTCCAGTTCCCACGTGGGATTGCTAGCGGCGTAAAACCATTCCTTGTACCATTGGTTCGCATCTGGGTTGGCAAGCCAAAAGTCGAAGCGACACTGACGGTTGCCGCTGCGATAGGTAAGGTCGTACGGTTGAATGTATGGTATGAATGGCTTGGGCGCCGGCTGTTTACGTACGATATCGAGCCCGGCGCGATTAAATAGATTGCGAACGAAGTGCTTTAAGAATGCCGGCGCGTATTTCATGGAGTTATCTGACGCAACGCGTCCTCATCTTTCGTGGTCGGAGTTGCCCGTCGAAAGTTACCGCAGAATCAATGCCTTACGAAGAACGGCCTGCCAGCGCAGGGGTGATTCCCGTCAGAAGGGCGTTTTTCCGCGACCTGCTAAACTAATCTAACTAACTAGGCAGACGAATCAAAGATGGGTGAGACGACAATCGTCGGCCTGCGCCGCCTTGTGAATTCCACATTGGCGATACGCCCAGTTCTGGCACTGGCGGTGCTTTGTGAGGGAGTGCCCAAGATCGCTGGCGATCCTCTTACCTGAGGTTTCTCGGTATCGGGCGTTCCCTGAGGCGGGCTTCTGCCAAATGACGGTTCTTAAGCGCGACGACATTGATCGACCGTAAGTTCCCAAAAGTCGCTGCCGTTGATTGCAGCGATCCGCCGGGGGCAACCTGATGCAAGGCGTATCCAAACTCCCGCAGTTGTTCCTGTAGCAGCCCAACATTCCCGCCGGCTGTTCTGGCTGCCGCGTCGTTCAATTCGATCAGAATCGCAGGCGCGTCAGAGGCCGAAAGTGCTTCCCGGCCACCGGCAAGAAAATGGCTTTCCCATCCTTCGATATCCACTTTCATCAGAGCGACGCGTCCCACCAGATTCTCGCTCTTAGCGAAGGAATCCCAGGTTTCGCAAGGGACAGACTCCTCCTTAAAATCGGTGCCCATCGTGGGCATGCCCGCAGAATTCCACGCATCGAAACCGTCGCTGGAAGTGAACATGGACAACTGCCCACAGGAATCCGACAGAGCGACCCGGTGGGCTCGCACGTTCCCTAATCGATTGCGCTCGATATTGTCGACCAGGCGGGAGAAGGTTCGTGAACAGGGCTCGAAAGCGTGGACGATGCCTCGTGGGCCGATCGCCCTGGCAGCGTGCAGGGAATAGAGACCGACATTCGCTCCAACATCAACGAAATTGTCGCCAGGGCGCAGAAAACGGCATACAAACTGCCGCTCGGCCAACTCGTATTGACCGACGTAGACCAAACGGCAAAGTTCCGAATCGGGGTACGCGGCTAAGATCACGCCGGGTTCAATTTCGATATGCAAAGCTTGGCCCTTCCCGGCATTGGAAAGCCAATTCATCTTACGGGACTCAACTTCCTGCTGGGTCCGCCGGTCTCTTCTGGTTCGAACGGTTCTGCGCAAAGCCGTTGCCAGATTGGATGGCAGCAGAAAGTCCGCCAGCCCGGTGATCGCTTTATAGGTTGTGATCATGGAATTTTCGAAGCCTCACGCCTCAGACATTTGACCCCAACGTTGCTGTCCCGCCAGTCAAAAATAGGTGCAATGATCCCCGGCCGGGCCTTTCCGCTGAGAGAATTCCACATCGGCGAAACACCGTGGTCTAAAATGACCTCTATTTGCAGCACGGCTTCAAGTGCCACCAGCCATTGGACATTGTGAATCCCGACTCGCGGTGACAGATAGTATGTCCCGCCGTTCAAGAGACCTGCGGGGATTCTGCATGACCACGATTGCGTGCCGAGCGACTGCTCAGGCCAATTCGCTTCCGGTTGATCGGTTTGGTAGCTTCGAAGCACCGCCGTCCCGTCGGAGGTAACGAGGTCGAAACCGACGCAAAGTCCCGGCAACGGACCAGACATCCAGAACACCATGGTGACCGTAAGGTCATTGGAACTCAGAAAGGTGCCCTNNTTGGATCCGTGGGCATCGGTGACTGCAACTGAATGCAGTCGGAACTCGTCATTTCCGACCACCGGGACGTCTTGGGCTTCCCAGGACGAAGTCATGGAACTGGCAGCGGCCAGATATCCACGCACAATCTCGTCGGTGGCGCCATATTCGATCAGCCGTCCATGCTGAAACCGAGCAGTCCGAGTGCAGAGGGCCTTCACCGCCTGCATGTTATGACTGACAAAAACCACCGTTCGGGCGCCCTCGCGAGCAACCTCCTCCATTTTTCCGAGACACTTTTTCTGGAATTCGGCATCCCCGACGGCGAGCACTTCGTCCA
>PLDO01000317.1 GCA_003136215.1 Bryobacterales bacterium | reverse complement strand
GGGAGCAGGTCGCCGGCGAGTTGTTCGATGGTGAACTGGTCAAAGGGGAGGTTGCGGTTGAAGGCGGCGATGACCCAATCGCGGTACGGCCAGATCTCGCGGTAGTTATCGATGTGTATGCCGTGGGTGTCGCCGTAGCGGGCAGCGTCCAGCCAGTAGCGCGCGCGTTGTTCGCCGTAGTGGGGCGAGGCCAGGTAGCGGTCCACCATGCGCTCGTAGGCGTTGGCGGAGGTGTCTTCCAGGAAGCTTTCGACTTCGGCGGGCTTGGGCGGGAGGCCCGTGGCGTCCAGCGAGACCCGGCGGATGAGAGCGCGGCGATTTTCCGCGGGGGCGGGGGCGATGCCCTTTTCTTCCAGCCTGGCCAGGATGAAGCGGTCGATGGGGTTGCGCACCCAGGCCACGTCTTTGACCGCGGGAGGCTTGGACTTGACGGGAGGCTGGAAGGCCCACTGTTCCTTCCACGGGGCGCCGGCATCGATCCAGCGCTTAAAGAGCGCGATTTGCGCCGCCGTGAGCCGCTTATGGGAGTCGGGCGGAGGCATGTGAAAACTGGGATCCGGGTCGCTGATACGCTGGTAGAGCAGGCTTTCGGCGGACTTGCCGGGTACGATGGCGGCGCCGTTGGGACGGGTTTCGAGGGCCGTTTCCCGGCGGTCGAGGCGCAGGCCTGCCTGGCGCGCGGCGCCATCCGGGCCGTGACACTGAAAGCAGTTGTCGGAAAGGATCGGGCGGATTTCCCGCTGGAAGTCGACCGCCGGGGCGGTCTGCGCCGGCAGATGGCGCGCCGCACAGAGCGCCAGCACTCCCGCCATGGCGCCCAGGGCCATGGCACGCCTCCGGTGATCCACCAATTTACCCTCCTTAACAACGAACAATATCGCTATAGTATATCGGGATCGGGCGGTACCGGGGGTACCCCAACCCCACCCTATCCCACTTGATGGCCGAAGGTGCTACAACTAGAGTAAGGTCCCTTCCGCTTCAGCAATGACACCAACCAACCCTCTGCGCGATATCGAAATGAGTACGCTGGGCAACGGCGTGCGCGTAATCACCGAGGTCATGCCGCACGTGCGCAGCGTGTCGGTGGGCGTCTGGATCGGATCGGGCTCGCGGCGGGAAACCACGGAGCAGAACGGCATCTCGCACTTTATCGAGCACATGCTGTTCAAGGGCACCACCACGCGGTCGGCAGAGGACATCGCGCGCAGCGTGGACGCGCTGGGCGGCAATCTGGACGCGTTTACGGCGAAGGAACTGGTGTGCTTCAACACCAAGGTATTGGATCAGCACCTGTCGCAGGCCTTCGACGTTCTGGCCGACCTGGTACTGCATCCCATGTTCCGCGAAGAGGATATCGAGAAGGAAAAGGGCGTCATCCTGGAAGAAATCAAGATGGAGGAGGACAGCCCGGACTACCTGGTCCACGAGATCTTCTCGGCGAATTTCTGGAAGGATCACGCGCTGGGCAAACCGATTCTGGGCACGCCACAGAGCGTGCGCCGGTTCGACAGCAGGATGGTGCGGGATTTCTACAATGCGGTTTACACGCCCGCGAACGTGCTGGTGACGGCAGCCGGGAACTTGACGCACGCGGGGCTGACGGCGCTGGTGAGTCAGCACTTCGATTCGTTGCCGAAGGGCGATACCGTGCCCCTGGAGCGGACGCCGAGCACGCACGCCCGAATTGCGCTGCGCAACAAGAAATCGCTGGAACAGGTGCACCTGTGCCTGGGGGTTCCTTCGTACCCGCTGCCGCACCACGAGCGGTTCGCCTGCTACGTGCTGAACACTTTGCTCGGGGGCGGAATGAGCTCGCGCCTATTCCAGAATATTCGCGAGCGGCAGGGCCTGGCGTATTCCGTGTTCAGCGAACTGAACCCGTACCGCGACACGGGCTGCCTGTCGATCTATGCCGGCACGAGCGTGGAATCGGCGCCGAAAGTGGTGGAATCCATCATGAAGGAATTCCGCGATCTCAAGCAGGAGCAGGTGAACGACGAGGAATTGCGGCGCGCCAAAGATCACCTCAAGGGTTCGCTGATGCTGGGGCTGGAATCGACGGGCAGCCGGATGTCGAACCTGGCGCGGCAGGAAATGTACTTCGGCAAGTTCTTCACCCTGGACGAACTGCTGGAGAGCATCGAGGTGGTGACCGCGGACGACGTGCAACGGATCGCGCAGACGTTCTTCGACTCCAGGCAGATCGCGCTGACGATTTTGGGCAATCTCGATAAGTTCAAAATCGGCCGCGAGAGCCTGGGCTGCTGAGCCCCGTCTTGGGGGCATGCTTTTAGCATGCCATTCGCAGGCGGAACCGCCTGCGCCACCAGGTCGAGTCGCGTGCCTGCATTGGTGGGGCACGCTTCAGCCTGCCAGGCGAGCGAAGCTCGCCCAGGCATGCTTCAGCCTGCCAACGCCCGCTGCCGCGTCCTCCTCACTCGTACCGAAGGGCGACGATCGGGTCGATTTTAGTGGCCCGTCTGGCGGGGACATAGATCGCCAGGGAGGCGGCGGCAACGAGCGCCAGAGGAATGGAGACGAAGGTCGCGGCATCGTTCGCGGTGACGCCGAAAACCAGCGACGCCATGAGGCGCGCGAAACCCCAGGCGATGGGCAGCCCCACCATCAGGCCCGCGCCGATGGTGAGCATGCCTCGCCGGAAGATCATGACGAGCACGCTTTGACGTTCCGCGCCGAGCGCCATGCGGATGCCGATTTCCTGCGTGCGCTGGTTCACCCCGTAGGAGACCACGCCGTAAATCCCGAGCGACGCCAGCAGCAGCGCGAACACGGCGAATCCGCCCAGCAGCAGCACCACGAAGCGCCTCGGCGAGACGGATCGATCCACCAGCTGTTGCAGCGTCCGGAAGTCCTTTCCAGGAAGGTTCGGTGCGATCGGTTTGAGGGCCGCGCGCACGCTGGCGGCGAGCTCCGCCGGGGGCAGGGAACTGCGCACTACCAGGTCCACGGAAGAGATGTCGTTGCACTGCCGCATCGGCAGATACATCTCCATGCCCGCGCCCTGCTCCAGCGCCAGGTGCCGCACGTCGCCCACCACGCCGACGACATGCCGCTCGCCGCACGCGCGCATGATTTGACCGATTGGATTCTGCCCCGGCCACAGGGTGCGCGCCAGCGTCTGGTTGATCACGATCACCGGTTCGCCCGAAGGCACATCCCGGTCGGAGATATCGCGCCCGGCGATCAGCGCGATGCCCAGGGCCTTCAGGTAGCCATCGCTCACCAAGCGCACAAAGGCGACGGGGAACTTGCCCCGCTGGTAGACCTGCCCCTTGGCGGGCGCGCCCCAACTGCGATTCCGCCCCAGCGGCAGCGCATCGGTCAACCCCGCGGCAGCGATCCCCGGGATGTCCCGCACCCGCCGCAGCACTTCGTCGAAGTACGCATTCTGTTGAGCCTGCGTGGAGTAACGCGCGTCCGGATCCACGCGCACCGTGGCGGCCTGTTCGGGACGGAAGCCCAGGTTCACCTCGAGCACGCGCAGAAAACTCCGTACCAGCAACCCCGCGCTGACCAGCAGCACGCAGGCGAAGGCGATCTCCGAAATCACCAGGGCGCCGCGAATCCAGTTCCGGCCTTTGCCCGTGGACCCGCGCGCCGTGTCCTTCAGCGCGTCGTGCAGAGCGTTGGCGGGTACCTGCAGCGCCGGCGCCAGGCCAAACACCACGCCCGTCAACACGGCTGCCAGCAGACAGAACGCCAGCACAGTGACGTCCGTGTGGACGTTGCCGAGAAGCGGGATGCTGAGTGACTCGATGCTTGCCAGGACATGCGTTCCCGCCGAGGCCAGGATCACGCCCAACGCCGCGCCGCAGCAGGAGAGCGCCACGCCTTCGGTCAGCATCTGCCGGATCAGCCGTC
This sequence comes from Bryobacterales bacterium, assembly GCA_003136215.1. Taxonomy (GTDB): domain Bacteria; phylum Acidobacteriota; class Terriglobia; order Bryobacterales; family Bryobacteraceae; genus Solibacter. Next base: position 8,556 of record PLDO01000317.1, on the reverse strand, counting down.
CTTGTCCCGCCCCAAGTGCCGTGCGGATGGCAATCTCTTTCTGCCGCGTCGCCGTCCGCGCCAGCAGCAGGTTGGAGAGATTGGCGCACACAATCAGCATCACCACCCCCACCGCGCATACCAGCACGACGAGAGCCGGCCGTATGTGGCCGCTCACATGTTCCGCCAGCGGCGTGATCTTGCCCTCAAAATCGTTGCGCTCCGGATGCTCCCGCGTGATCTGCGCGGCCAGCGTCGTCATCTCGGCCTGTGCGCTGCCAATGGAGACGCCAGACTTCAGCCGGCCGACCATCGCCATGGTGTTTCCCCACCGGTTGGTCTCATTGCTCAGTGGAAACGGGAAATACAAGTCGAAGTGGCTGCCGGGAGCGAAGACGGAAGCAAAATCGAACGAGGCTGGCAGCACGCCGGCCACGATGACCGGCTCGTCGTTGATGGTGAGCGCGCGCCCCACCAGTCCGGCGTCGGACGCAAACCTCCTCTCCCACAGGCCATGGCTCAACAGCACCGCCTTGGGCCCGTGCCATTTGCATTCCTCCGCCGTGAACAGTCTGCCGAGCTGCGGCTGAACGCCCAGCACCTGGAAAAAGTTCTCCGACACCGGCACCCCGCTGAGCCGCTCCGGCTCGCCGTGGCCGCTCAGCAGATTGTCGCCGACGCCGTAAAAAGCGAAGTAGCCCGCTATGTCTGAGAAAGACCGGTTGAGTTGCCGGAGGTCCAGCAGATGGCCCACCTGGGTAGTCTGGCCCGAGAGTCCGCTGCTGTCGTGGTTGGCAATCCAGACCAGCCGCTCCGGTTGGCGGAACGGCAGCGGGCGCAGCAGCAGCGTGTCGACCACGCTGAACACCGTGGCGCTCGCGCCGATCCCAAGTCCGACAATCAGTATCGCGAAGGTGGTGAATCCCCGGTCCCGGCACAAGGTTCGAAACGTGTAGCGCAGGTCCTGCAAGATGCTGTCCAGTGCGGGCACACGGCGGGTATGGGACATGGTTTTCTCCTAGTCTATATACTGAAATACGCCGGTTTGGTTACCCCGGTACGCAATTTTCGCCCACGTTCTTTTCCATCCGGACGATGGCGAGCGCTTCGCCATCGGCGATCAACTGGGTGTCCACCCGCGCACGGAGGCGCCGATCAGCGCGGTCAGAGCCGGGATGTCGGCCGGTGTGGCCAGCCGAATCGTCCGGCTCACCGCGCTCACTTCGGCGGCGCCGCCGGCGCGGGCAGCATGTTGCGGATAGCGGCGATGCGCCAGCCTTCGGGGGTGCGGACGATCAGGAAGGTGCTCCACATGCGCCTCGGCGGCGCACCGTTGAGGCCCGCGATTTCGTAGCGCCCGTCGGCCAGCGCCGCGTCAGGTGTGACGAAGCGGACGGTTTCCACCGTGATGCTGCGCTTCCCCCCGCTGCTTTCGGAACTGGCCATGGTGCCGCGCACCACTGCCTCGCGCCCTTTGCGCCATTCGCCGGAGGAGACCAGTTGGTCGGCATCCGCCGTAAACAGGGCTTCGGTGGCCTTGGCGTCCTTGCGGTCGCGGGCATCCACGTAGCGCGCCACTACGTCTTTGATGGCGTCCTCGTCGCTCGCGTTCGCCTCCGCGGTCCCCGTCGACGCCGGAGTCATGCCCACCATGAGTGCCAGGTGGCCGCCGGCGGACGCGCCGGTGACACCGGGGCGATTCTGCGGCGAGGGCGCTTTGCGATACATCCCATCGAGCCGCGTGTCGGGAAAGCGATCGTAAGCGATGTTGGCATCGAGCGCGACGGAATCGGGCACGGTGACGGGCGGAGGGGTTTGCGCCAGACAGGCAGCGCAGACGATCGGGAGCAGTGAGAGGCGTTTCAGGTGGCAGACCATCCGTTCCATCTTAGTACCTGCGGACGCACGCTGAGGTGCAAGGCAAGCCAGGCAGGGAAGTAAACCCGTTCTTCCTTGCGAGCTTCGCGTCCTTGGGAGAGAATTGCCTTCAGGTCGGACGGAATTCTGTAGGCCCCGCAATCGGCAACTTATGCCACTATGAAGTTTGGCACGACGCAGATTCTTTGTGGATTCGATTCGCGGCGGCGCCGCGGAACTGCGTGGCGACGAGGCCCGCCACCTCACCCGCGTCCTGCGCGTCGAACCCGGGCAACGCTTCGAAATCTCCGATAACCAGCAGGCTTACCTCGCCCAGATCACCGAGGCCCGCGGCGAGCGTGTGGTGTTTGAGGTCATCGAGGCCCTCCCCCCCGTCCCGTCCCCGGTCTCCATAACCCTCTGCGCCAGCCTCATCAAGTTCGACCGCTTCGAATGGATTGTCGAAAAGGCCACCGAACTGGGCGTCGACCGCATCCTTCCCGTGGAGGCCACGCGCACCGAAAAGGGCCTCTTCGAAGCTTCCCGCAAACGCCGTGAACGCTGGCAGCGCATCGCCCGCGAAAGCAGCCAGCAAGCGCGCCGCGTGCGCCTTCCCGAAATCCTGCCCGCGGTCCGCCTGGAAGCGTGCCTGGAAGTTGCCGCCGCCCACCGCTACTTCCTCGACGAATCCCTTGCGCCACCGCTTCTCCGCGAAATCCCCTCCGAGCGCGCCGACACCGCCGCCGTGCTGATCGGCCCCGAAGGCGGCTGGACCGATGCCGAACGCCAGCTCGCCGTTTCCGCCGCCTGGCAGCCGGTTTCGCTGGGCCCTCTGGTGCTCCGTGCCGAAACCGCCGCTTGCGCCGCTCTGGCAGTGGTCGTGAATGCCTGGTTAACCTGACCGGCCAGGGTCGAAAAACCATCCCATACCCGTCCCATTCGGTGCCCTTGGTGGGGCAGGCGCTTCCGCCTGCCAACCGCCGGCCAGATCAAGAGTTGGCAGGCGAAAGCGCCTGCCCCACCATTTTTCATCAGCTTTCGCGGGCCGCAGGCCCATCCCAACAGACCGGCCAGCCAAGCTGACTTGCGACGTGAGAACATAGAACCAGACGTGGCCAACTATCCCCTGGATCTTACCCTGATCGTCATCTTTGCTCTGGTGCAGTGGCGGGTTACCCGGCTCATCCTCGCGGCTACCTCGCAACGCTGGATTCGCCCCGCTCTCTTCCTCTTCGCCGCCTTCCTGGCGGTCAGTTACGCCTTCACGTTCTCCGTGGTGCTCGCACGCATCCGCATCTCCACCCGGATCGGCAGCATTCTGGGCGCTGGTTCGCTGGCCTACTTTCTGACCGTGACCGGCGTGCTCGTTATTCACCGGGCGCTTGCCTGGGTGCGCAAACTCTTGCATGCCGACGTCCACCCGGGCCGCCGCCGCCTGCTCAACGCCGCCGGCGGCGCGCTCATGGCAGCGCCTTTTGCCGCCGTCGGCTACGGCGCCTTCATTGAGCGCATCGATTTCCGCGTCCGCGAGGTCGATATTCCCCTGGCCGGACTGCCGCCCGATCTCGACGGCCTGCGCATCCTGCAACTCAGCGACATTCACCTCAGCGCCTTCCTCAGCGAAGCCGAGTTTGCCCGCGCCATCGATGCCGCGCTCCACCTCCACCCCCATCTAGCCGTGATCACCGGCGACCTGATCAGCGGCCATAGCGATCCGCTCGATGCCTGCATCCGCCAGTTGGCGCGCCTCAAAGCCGATGCCGGCGTCTTCGGCTGCATGGGCAATCACGAACGTTACACCGGCGCCGAAGACTATACTGCCCGCCAATCCGCCCGCGTGGGCATCCGCTTCCTGCGCGGCCAGGCGCAGACCCTGCGTTTCGGCGATGCCGTGCTCAATCTGGCCGGGCTGGATTTCGAGTCCTGGCGCGACCGGAGCCGCTATCTGCACGACGCCGGGAGACTCGTCGTCCCCGGCGCCACCAATATTCTGCTGCAGCACAACCCCGACGTGTTTCCCGAGGCGGCCCGGCAGGGTTACCATCTGCTGCTTGCGGGACACACGCATGGCGGGCAGGTCACCGTCGAGATTCTGGACCGGTCCATCAATCCGGCACGCTTCTTTACCCCTTACGTTTACGGCCTCTACCGCCTGGGCAACGCCGCGGCATTTGTCACCCGCGGTATCGGAACCATCGGCATCCCCGCTCGTATCGGAGCGCCTCCGGAGATCTCGCTCCTGCGGCTGAGAAAGGCTTAAGGCATCCTTCCTGTGCGCTATCTCATTGTCAGCGATCTCCACGCCAACCTCGAGGCCCTCCAGGCCGTTCTCGCCCGCTCCGCCGGTGCCTTCGACCGCGCCCTTTGCTGCGGCGACCTGGTCGGTTACGGCGCCGACCCCAACCCCGTTTGCGATTGGGTCCGCCTCAACTGCGCAGTCGTCGTGCGCGGCAATCACGACCGCGCCTCCACCGGCCAGGACGATCTGGAATGGTTCAACCCCGTGGCGCGCAATGCCGCCATTTGGACCCAGCAAGACCTCTCCCCCGAGAACACCGCCTACATCACGGGACTCCCCCGCGGTCCGGTGACCGTCGAGGCTTTCCAGATATTCCACGGTTCCCCCTTCGACGAGGACGAGTATGTCATCGGCGCCGGCGAGGCCGACCAGGCATTCGGCTACCTGGAAACCCCCGTCGCCTTCTTCGGACACACCCACGTGCAGGGCGGTTTTATCTGGAACCACTCGCGCGTGGAAACCATCCTCCGCCCGCCCGCCCGCAGTGATTCGCGGTCCATGCGCATCGACCCGGACTGCGCCTACATGATCAACCCCGGGTCTACCGGCCAGCCTCGCGACGGCGACCCGCGGGCGGCCTACGCCATCTACCATACCGAGGCGAAGGAGGTCACCTACCACCGCGTGACCTACGACGTTGCCTCCGCCCAGCGGAAAATTCGCGCCGCCGGTCTCCCGCCCATTCTCGCCGACCGCCTGTCGGCGGGCCGGTAGCGCACAAAGTCATGAAGCTGAACCGCGAGAACCTGCCGGCGCTCTGCATCCTGCTGGCCGTCCTGGCGCTCAATGCCTGGGCGCTGCGCGCCGAACTGCACTCCGGCGGTGTGGACCTCAACGACAACGTCTCGCACTTTCGCTACGCCGCCGGCATGGCCGCCGCCCTGGAGCGCGGGAATAATCCGCTGGATTTCTGGAGCCCGGAGTGGTCCCTGGGCTTCCCCATGGTGCGCGTCTACCAGCCCCTGGCGCATCTGCTGGTGGTTCTCGCGTACTTCGCCCTGGGCAAAACCGTCACCCTGTTGACCGTCTTCGTGTGGATACGCTTCCTCTCCGTCGTCCTGCTGCCGCTCAGTTTCTTCGCCATGGCGCGCTCCTTCGAACTGCCGCCGCTTACCGCCGCCGCGGCCGCCATGCTGGCCCCGCTGATTTCCACTCCCCAACTCTACGGCCTGGAATACGAAAGCTATGTCTGGGCCGGGTTCGGCCTGTTCCCACAGGCCGTGGCCACCCACTTCCTGCTCCTCTCTCTCGGCTTTGGCTTTCGCGCGTTGCGCCGCGGCGGGTCCGCCACCCTGGCCGGCCTCATGCTGGGGCTGGCCTTTCTCTGCCAGTTCGTCTACGGATACATGGGAGCGCTGTCGGTTTGCCTGCTGGCGCTCTTCCCCAGCGCCGCCATCCCGCGCCTGGTGCGTCTGCGCCGCGTCCTGTGGATCGGCGCCGTCTCCCTCCTGCTTTCCGCCTTCCAACTGGCGCCCCTGTGGACGGACCGCGCCTTCATCAACCGCACCCCGGCGGATCAAGCGTGGAAGTCGGATTCCTTCGGCGCGGGGCAAGTGCTGGAGTGGCTGGTCACCGGACAACTCCTGGACAACGGCCGCCTCCCCGTCCTCTCGCTGCTCGTCCTCGCCGGCCTCATCGTTCTCTGGCTGCGCTTCCTGACCCCGCGCGGCATGGGATTTGCCGCCAAGTTCGCCCTCTCCGGCGCCGCTTTCTTCATCCTGCTGTACTTCGGCAGGCCGTTCTGGGGTCCCGCGCTGTGGCTCGCCGGTGTCACCCCAGACCTCCCCCTCCACCGCGTTCTCGGCGGCGCCCAGATCTTCCTCGTGGTGCTCGCCGCCATCGGTTTGGCCGCCCTCTGGGGTGAGTTGGCGCGACGACTGCACCTGGTGGCTGCCGTGGCGGCAACGCTCGTCCTCTTCTACCCAGTGGTGCGCGAGCGCGGCCAATTTCTCGACAGGAACGCTAGCCGTTTGCAGCGCACCGTGCGGGCGATGCAGTCCGACCGCCCGTCCCTGGACGCGCTCGTCTCCGCCGCCAGGCAGCGCGGCGGCAGGGCGTTCGCCGGTCTGAACACCCCCGACAGCTGGGGTCCCAGTTTTAGGGTCGGCGCCATCCCCATGTACCATGTCCTGGCCGCCGCGGGTGTTCCCACCGTGGGCTACCTCTCCCACACCATGGCTCTCACCTCCGGCGTCATGCTGAGTTTCGATGAACGCAATCCGGCCCACTACCGCCTCTTCGATATCCGCAGCTTCATCGTGCCCGCCGGAACCAAATACCCGGTGCCCGCTTTCCTCACTCCCGGCGCCGTCTTCGGACGCTTCCAGGTTTTCGACACCCCTGCCAACGGGTATTTCGACCTGGTGGACGTTCCCGCCGCCCTGGCAGTGAACCGCGACGATTTCCTGGATAGCAGCCTGAGCTGGCTCAAGACCGACGGCGCATCCCGCCGCCGGCACCTGCGTCTGGACCTTCCCGGCGCCGCGCCCGCCGCGCTGCTGCCCGCCGATCCCAGCGCGCTGTCGCCGGGCGAAATCGTCAGCGCCCGACAGAGCGGCGAGGTCTACCAGGCGGAATTCCTCGCCGCGCGCCCCGCCTGGGCGCTCTTCAAGATGACGTGGCACCCCAATTGGAAGGCCTTCGTCGACGGCCAACCCCGCGACACCGCCATGCTCTCGCCCGGCTTCATAGGCGTGCCCGTGCCCGCCGGCCGCCACACCCTCCTCTTCCGCTACCAGCCCGGAAACTGGAAGCTGTGGACGGCCCTGGCAGGCGCGCTAGCCGTCCTGGTGCTGGCGCTCTGGGAGGGTAGGACGGACGATCGTTTTGTGTCGTCTGTCAAGCGCGAGCCATGACAGACCACAGAGGGCGATGGTCTGTCCCACTGGTTCCTGTTACTCTCTTCTCATGCACCGTGTAGCTGCCCTGATCCTGCTCTCCGCGTTCACCCTCTCCGCCCAGTCGATTCAATACTCCGACTCCCGCAAAGTCTGGCTCCTCTCCACCCGCCAGAGCTCTTACGCCATGGGGCTCGGCGCCGATGGCGCGCTGCGCCATCTCTACTGGGGCGCTCCCCTGTGGCGCATCGACGATCTTGCCGCGCCGCCCGCCCGCCAGGACATCTCCTCCTTCGACCCCCGCCAGATGCTCGAGGCCGAAGAGTTCCCCGGCTGGGGCGGCGCGCGGTACTATGAGCCCGCGCTCAAGATTACGCGCGAAAACGGCACCCGCGATCTGGTCCTCCGCTACGCATCCCACCGCATCGCCGGCAACGATCTCGATATCGTCCTGAAGGATCTCAACGACCCTATCGAAGTCACCCTCCATTACCGCGTCTATCCCGACCACGGCATCCTGCGCCGCTCCGCCACCATTCGCAACGCCACACAGCGTACCCTGACCGTGGAGAGCGCCCAATCGGCCACCTGGAACCTGCCCCCGGGCGAAGGCTATCAGCTCACCTACCTCAGCGGCCGCTGGGCTGCCGAAACGCAGGTGAATCACGAGCCCATCCACGAAGGCCAGAAGGTGCTGGAAAGCCGCAAGGGCCACACCAGCCATAACTTCAACCCGTGGTTCGCCATCGATGCCGGAGACGCCGGCGAAGAGCACGGCTCCGTATGGTTCGGCGCCCTGGGCTGGAGCGGCAACTGGCGCATGTCCATCGAACAGACCCCCTACCGGCAGGTGCGCGTCACCGGCGGCTTCAACAGCTTCGATTTCTCATACCCGCTCAAGCCCGGCGAATCCCTCGAAACGCCGCCCTTCTATGGCGGCTTCTCCGCTGCCGGTTTCGGTCCCGCCTCGCGCATGCTCCACCGCTTCACCCGCGAGCAGATCCTCCCCGGCGGCGTCACGTCGCGCCTCCGCCCCGTGCTTTACAACTCCTGGGAGGCCACCACGTTCGCGGTCGACGAACAGGGGCAGAAGGACCTCGCCGCCAAAGCCGCCAAACTCGGTGTCGAACTCTTCGTGATGGACGATGGCTGGTTCGGCGCGCGCAATGACGATCACGCCGGCCTCGGCGATTGGACCGTGAACCCGAAAAAGTTCCCGCAGGGGCTTAAGGGCCTCATCGATCACGTCAACGGGCTGAAGATGGATTTCGGCCTCTGGGTGGAGCCCGAAATGGTCAACGCCAATAGCGATCTCTACCGCGCCCATCCCGATTGGGTGATCAATTTCGCCGGCCGTCCGCGCAGCGAACTGCGCAACCAGATGATCCTCAACCTGGCGCGCAACGACGTCAAGGAGTACATCTTCGGCTTCCTCGACAAGCTCGCCACTGAGAATCACATTCGCTATTTCAAGTGGGATATGAACCGCTCCTTCTCCGAGCCCGGCTGGCCCGAAGCCGCCCCCGCCGACCAGCGCAAACTCTGGGTGCAGTACGTGCTCAACCTCTACGACATCCTGGACCG
>PLDO01000491.1 GCA_003136215.1 Bryobacterales bacterium | reverse complement strand
AACCTCGAAGGCGGAGCCAATTACGGCTACCGTTACATCCGATTCCGATCCGTGTGCATCCGTGTCCATCCGTGGCTATTCAATGAGTACCCTCAAGATGGCAAGAATCCCACAAATAAGAAGCAGAATCAGCCACGGATGTACACGGATGCACACGGATTCTGACTGTCCAGCCAATTCCTGGACACCGCACTACTTTCGAGCCGAATTTTCCCGAGGCTGGCGCGACTTTGCGTGAATAGGGCGGAATCGTTATGGCGTCAAACGGGCAAAGGCCGCGCGCAGTAGAATGTTTGAATCACCATGGCCGCGACACCACCAGCGTTTTACGGGTCCTTTCGTTACAACCTGAATCAGTACCAGATCGGGATTCCACTGAACGCCGGCTTCCGCTTCGTTCACGAGCCGATCCATATGTCGATCCGGCACCGCTTCGTGGGCCGGGTGGCGGAGACGGAAGAACTGGTACAGCGCCTTCAGTTCTCCGATGGCGGCTCCTTCCTCATCACCGGATACCGGGGCGTTGGAAAGACATCCTTCGTCAATCAGGTAATCGCTACGCTGGAGCAGCGTGTGGCTGTGCTTCCGGTGCAGATCAACTTATCCCGCCCGCTCCAGCCCGCGGAACTGATGCACCTCATCATCCGGTGCATCTATGACCGCCTCGTGGAGAAGAACTGGTACGGTCAGGTGGGCGAGAAGATTCAAGCCGAGCTAACGCTGGCCTATCAACGGACTTCCGCCAACGTGGTGCGCAAGCTCTCCGATAAATGGGAGCGCTCTTTCGAACTGGGCGAAGCCAAGCTGCCGGGCCTGAAACTTCCGTTTACGCCGAAGCTCGGAGGAAAGCGGTCCCGCAACATCGACCTGGAAACCTCTTTCCTCGCCTACGACGACAAGGCCGCGGAGCACGACGTGATCGCGATCTCGCTTGCCTTAACCCAAGGGATCGAGGCGCCGATGACGAAATGGCAAAAACTGTGGCACCGCGTGCGCGGTTCGCAGGCGCCGCGGATGCCCATGAAAATCGTCTTCGTCTTCGATGAGATGGACAAGCTCGACGACTCCGCCTCCGCCGACGAGCAGGAGAGGAGCGCTGTAGACGAGATGCTGGCCAGCTTGAAGAACCTCTTCACCACGTCCGGAATCTGCTTCCTGTTTGTCGCGGGCAAGGACCTTCACGACCGCTGGCTGAAGGACCTCTGGCGCGGGGACAGCATCTACGAAAGCGTTTTTTCATACGACAAATACCTGCCTTGCATGTGGAGCGATGTCGACGATCTGTGCGGCCAATTGGCCCTGTTGGATGGCGCGCCAGCGTCGCTGGGCACCGACCTGGCGCACGCGCAGCTGGTCTTCACCAATTTCAAACACTACCTACGCTTCAAGGGCCGGGGTATTCCCAGGAGAATCCTGCGCGCATTTAACGAGCTCGTGGTGTGGCACGAGAGGCTGCCGCTGCTTGCGTTCACCAACGAAGATCTACGCCGTGTGACGTTCTATGCCCAACTGAATCAGACGCTGGAAGCCAATAGCGAGCGCCTGTTCGGACGGTCCGCGGAAGATGTTGCCGGCACCAGGCAGGATCGCCGGCGGCTCGGTGTGTATTACGTGGTCGATTGGATTCTCCGCCAGGGAAAGATCGAGTTTACGGTATCCGATCTGCTGCATGCCTCCCGGCACCTGAGCTCGCGCATCGCTTTGGCGGAGGAGATCGCAGGCGGCGCAATCAGCGAGCTACTGGGTGTCCTAACCGCCGCGGACTACATAGAGCAGGTCGGAGAAAAGCTGGATGAAGTGGCGTTGGGCCGAGCCCAATCGGACGCGGAGCCGCGCTACCGGCTCACCGCCCGCCGCCTGGCTGAAATGGCAGGGTTGGCCACAGTGTTCGAAGAGGAGGCGGCCAGGCTATACGACACCGTCGCCCAAACCGGGCCGGGGTCCAAAATCGGCCCTTACGAGCTTCAGGAACTCCTGGGTCAGGGCGGTATGGGCGCGGTATACCGGGCCTGGGACACAGCCCACAACCGGTTTGTAGCCCTCAAGGTGGTCCACGAACGCCTGGCCTACGACTTCGGCGCCCGGGAACGTTTCCGGCGCGAACTCGGCGTTCTGGAGAAACTCCGTCACGACAACATCGTCCCCTTCTTCGATTCCGGGGAAGCGGGTACGCGGATCTTTTTGGCAATGGACTTGATCGACGGCGCGGACCTGCGGGCCGTGATCGACAGGCAAGGGCCCCTGGACGTGAACACCGCCGTGGCTGTGCTTCTGCCCATCGCAGGCGCCATTCAATTCGGTCACGAACAGGGGTTCTATCGCTTCGACGTAAAGCCGAACAACATCCGCATCAGCACTGCCGGTCACGTGTACCTGATGGACCTGGGCATCGCAAGAAATGTGGTCGACGATAACGCGCTTACGCAGACCGGCGCCGTCGTCGGCACGCCGTTCTACATGTCACCGGAACAGTGCAGGGGAGAGGATGTGGATAAGCGATCCGACATCTACTCCTTTGGAGCCGTGCTTTACGAAACGCTCACCGGCCGACCTCCATTCACCGGCGAATCGACATTCAACGTTCTGATGCATCATGTGAACGACCCGCCGCCTCCGCCGTCAAGCTTCGCGAACATTCCAGACGGGTTGGAGTCCGCCATCCTGCGGTGTCTGGAGAAGGACCGCGAACAACGGTACCAGACGATGGCGGAAGTGGCGGCAGCGTTGAAGCCGTGGGTTGCCGGCGGCACGCCGGCGGACCTCGCCGGCCTGATCCGGGTCACGCAGCAGGAAGTTCAGCGAAAGGAGCAAAGATTGAACGCCGCGACCATGGTGTTCGCAGAGGAGCCAGGTCCGGTGCCGGCGGCCTCCGTGGTGGGTTCAGCACCGGGCTTTATCCCGGCGCCGCCGGCCTACGAGACTCCGCCTGCGCACGCACCGAGTCTTCCGGCGGCCGGCGCCGGCCCTCGCCTCGAACTGTTTTTACCCGATGGCGGCACGCAAATGTACCCGCTCATCGACGGCGAGACCCGCATCGGCCGGGCTCCCGACAGCGACATCGCCCTGCACGACCAGGACGGCGTCTCGCGCTATCACGCCATGATCCGGCGCTCGCCCGAGGGTTTTACTCTCGTCGACATGAATACCAGAAACGGTTCCTACGTGAATGGCATACGCGTTTTGGAACCGACGCCGCTCGCCGACCTTGACGAAGTTCAAATCGGCGGCGCCCGGTTCCGCTTCCACGCGCAATGAGCGCAAGACCCCCGGCCGCTTCAGCGGCGCAAAGACGCCGGTGGGAAGACCGTCCCCCCAGCCCAGCTGCAAAAGCCCAGGCGAAGTCGCGTCAATCCAGGGCGGCGTTCATTTGGAACCGTTCTCTTCGATGGCTGCCGCCGCCATCGCCATAAAGCTGTTGATCTCATCGGCCACGTCGCCGCCCCCATTGGTACGCTGCATGAGAATGATGCCGACCAGGTCTTTAACCGGGTCCACCCACGCGTAGGTGCGATAGGCGCCGCCTTTGACGAAGCTACCGATCGAGTTATAGCGGAAGGTGCCGAGCGTCTCACGCACCACCTCGAAGCCGAAGCCGTGACCCACTCCAGGAGCAAAGCCCGCTTTCATGGAGCCGGTGTGCGACGATGTCATCTCTTCCACAGCGGCCGCCGACAGGATGCGCTGCCCGTTCAGCGTTCCCGTCTGCAGCAACATCTGGTGGAAGCGCGCCATATCGCCCGCGGTGCTGAACAAGCCGCCTTCGGGCGCGGGGAATTTCGGCTCCGCCATGGGTACCAACTTCAGCCCATCGGCCTCATACCGGTAAACCGAAGCCACGCGCTTCGCCTTGTCCGGCGGGACGAAAAAAAACGTATCCTTCATGGCAAGCGGCTGGAAGATTCTTTCGGCGAGGAACCGATCGTAAGGCTGCCCGGTCACCACTTCGATAATGCGGCCGAGCGCGGCGATCCCAAGATTGCTGTAATCCCATGCCGTCCCCGGCTCGAAGATCAAGGATCCCCGTGTGACGGCGGCAACACGCTCGGCGAGCGTGTTGGGGGGCGCCCCGCGTCCCGGCGCCGCGTCCGCCAGCCCGGAGGTGTGCGTCATCAGGTCGAGGATGTTGACCGGACGGGATGGTGTGACCACTTCACAGTTATACCCGGCGCGGGTTCCACAGGGATTCAGCTTCAGGCCCTTGAACTCCGGCAGGAATTTCTCGGCGGGATCGATCAGCGACAGCCTGCCTTCGTCCACCAAAATCATAATGCCGGCGCAAGTGACCGGTTTGGTGACCGAAGCCAGCCGGACGATGGTGTCGGTGCGCATCGGAGTCTTGCTTGCGAGGTCCTGATAGCCCACCGCTTCGAGGCTCGCGACGTGCCCGTGGCGGGCAACGAGGGTCACCACTCCGGCGGTCTTTCCGGCGGTCACGAACTCTTGCATACGGACGGCAATCCGCGCCAGGCGCGCCGGACTCATGCCCGCGGCCTCCGGATCGATTTTGTCGACCACAAATGGTTGGGCGGCCAGCGCCGCCAGCGCACAGCCCGCCAGCGCACAGCCAAAGATGAGTGCAATGGTAGTCTTCATAATTCTCACCGACTGAACTTGATACTAACAGACCTCCTTCTAGCCGGGGCCGCCTCAGGATCAGATCAGAACTTGCGGCCGGTCGCGAGCGCGAGTTGCAAACGGCCATCCTCGGAGCAACGTACCGCAGCAACATTTTGGAGCAGGTGTGACCGTAAGATTTGGTGCTTGGAAAGAGCCGCTCCCGGCCCAGAGGAAAAGTTTCTCACTTCGGAGACGGCCGACGCTGCGGGACTAGACTCCGGAGCCGATATTCATCAACGCGATTCCGGGTTGTTGGCCGTGGGCCTCCGGCTGGCACATGAATTGACGGTAGTTCTCTGACGCTGCAAGCGCCAGGGAAAGGCTCCTTGCCTGGCGACGTCGCGATTCCCGTAACTTGTGGCGCTGAACGAGCGCAGCGGCTCCATTCAGGACGAAGAGTAGCGTCACGAGAACAGAGAAAACGAGAAGCATAAACAGTTCCTCTTGAGATCTACTTTTCAGTCAGATGACTTCAATTGCCAGTAAGGGCTACGAAACAGGGTCGGTTAGTATGCGTGAGATGCGATGTGGAGCTCCAGGTCGATCTTAGCCTGGACGCCCATCGGCGGCCCTTTCATTGGCTGGGCCTCATCCCCTTATCGCGCCGCAGGCGCTATCGATCTTAGTCCCGCCCGCTCTACGCAGATCCGGTAGAACACATATACAAGGTACATCACGGGTAGAATCAGAAGCGCCATGAGCCACCCGGCCGACTGGTGGGTTGCGACCGCGAGTCCCGCGACCGCCGCGCCTACCAGGTAGTAGGGAAAGGACCAGAGATAGCACTGCTGCCACACGGCAAGCAGCGATTTGCCCTGCACCAGGGACAGCACGCCGGATACCAGCAGCGTGTCCGCAACGAAATAGACCCAAGCCGCAACTGCCATCAGTACCGCCAGGTGCTCTGTCGAAGATCCGGCGAATACGTGTGAGATTCGATAGCTGGCGCCGCTGCTGATTGCCAGCGTCGCCACATTGAACGACACCTGCACGATCCGCGGCCGGCTTCTGGGGCGCCACAGACACTGAAGAATACACGCGAGGGACGCCAGCAGAACGGTCTCCGCAAACGTGAATACCGCTACGGCGATGAGGATCAGGAGGAAGTTCACGGATATCGTTCCCGTGATTCCGGGCAGGTGTACCTTTAGCGTGGAAGCGAGCATTGCTAAAAGGACAGCCACCAGGTAGGCGCTGGAAGGGACCACTACGGCCTCTTCGGCCAGACAGTATGCAACCAGGCATACCCCGGATGCGATCGTTAAGCCGACAAAGAATTGGGCTCTCTTACTCATTTCCGATCACCTCGATTGTTGAGTGGGCATGCTACTTACTACTGGTCGCCATCGTCCGCCGAAGAAGCGGTGAGCACGGCTGCCAAACCACCAAGGGTGTCACCCCAAACTACGCTGAAACCCGATGTGGTCGAATCGCCCCACACCACCGAGTCGCCCCAGACAACCGAAGCGCCGCTCAGGAGTCTGCCATTGAAGATCACGTCTCCCCAAACCACGGAGTCGCCCCAAACGACGGAATCGCCCCACACTACCGAGAAATCGCGGACGATGGCGACCTTCCGGCTGGCCGAATCGTACACGGCGGTAGGCGACATGGCGGGCAGCCTCACCAGGTCGGTACTCGCCAGGGCGGCATTAATATTCAGGTAGCCGGCTCCCACGGTGAAGATATCGGACTGGTTCATAAAAGACGCGAGGGTGACCATGTCCGTTCCCGTGCTGTAAACCGGCAGAATTTTGGCCGCTGTCTTCATGAGCTGGGCCTTCACCTGGTCCGGGGTTAGCGAAGGAGTCTTCTGAAGCATGAGTGCCACCGCGCCGGCTACTACCGGGGTTGCCATGCTGGTGCCGCTGAGACACAGGTAACTGGTGGAGTAGCCCTGCGGATTATTGGATTCGTAGAACGCGTTGCGGACGTGTGTTCGGGAAGAAGTGTTGTAGAGGGTGCTGCTGGTACCTGCCAATACCGATACGACATTATTTCCCGGCGCGACGATGTCGGGCTTCGCAATATGATCGATCGCCGTGGGGCCCTTGGAACTGTAGCTCGCGATGGTATCATCCCACGTAGCCGCCGTGCCTTTGGTGTTCGTGGCCCCGACGGTGATCACGTAGGGGTCGTTTCCCGGAGAGGCAATCGTGCCGTAGCCTTTGGTGCTGTAAGAGTTGTCGCGGCCGTAATTACCGGCAGCCACGACGACGACAATGCCCGCCTTCCACGCCGCCTCAACCGCCTGGCACAGAGGATCGACTGTATAGCTTTCGTAAACGGGACGCCCGAGGGAGAGGTTGATAACCCGGATGTTGTACGTATTTTTCAAGCTGATGGCGGTCTGAATCGCGTCGATCACATCGCCTTCATCTCCGGTCCCGTCCGCCTCCAGCACCCTCAGGTCGATCAGGTTGACGTTGGGCGCTACGCCCTTGAAGGTCCTGGTAAACCCGGCGCCGGTAGAATCCAGGCCGTTGGAACCGATGATGCCTGCCACATGTGTACCGTGGCCATAGTCGTCCGCCGCAATCTGGCTGTCGGCGAAACTTTGGCGATAGACAACGCGCGAGGTTAGGCCGCCGCTATTCGTCAGGTCGTGCCTGGCGGAAATACCACTGTCGATCACTGCGATGCCAATGCCCGTGCCGGTCCAACCGTACTGCCACGCCAGATTGGCATTCACCGTCTGCGTGGTGATGTCCAGCGCGCCTTTCACCCGGCGGACGGGGGAGATATAGGCAATGTTCGGCAATTTCGCGAGGATGTTTATAATGGCCATCGGCAACCAGAGGTGCACGCCATTGACAATGTTCAGTTGCTTCATCTGACCATACGGTCCGAGTTGCTTGAGATCATCTTTAGTGGGCAGATTCTTGAACTGCACGATCACCTCAATGAGGTTCAGGCTGGCAGTTTTCGGCAGGTCTGGAGCAAGCTTGGAGCCGGCAAACGTTATCTGCACGGCTGCAAGCAGGGTGGCAATTATCAGCTTCTTCATCGGTATGATCTCCGCGCGTCTCGGTTTCGTGGTGCGCCGCGGCTTTCAATTGCAGGCCGGGCACCAATCCCAAAAAAGCAGAAGTACCCTGTTTTCAATAGTTATAGAACTGCCATAGAACGGGGAGTACGCGCCAGACTGGCACCGGAAGATGGCGCACGTGCGCCAATATGGCACATCACGGCGCCCCCCTTTTGCGGGTATCGCTGCTGTTCCCATTACTACTATTTAGGGCCGGGCAGTACTCACAATCTGAAGAAATCGGTACCCTTCCCGACTCAGGGGAACTTGTTATTCCAGATGATACGGGCCCAACATCCATAATCAGCATGGCGAGAACTTCTAAACCCGAAAGAACTTCGACGCACAGCGATCGGACGTTGCGCCAGATCGGCAAACTCAAGCGCCAACGGGCTGAGTTGGAGGAAGAAGTCCTGCAATTGAGAGCGGCTGTAAAGATCTGGACGGCCGTCTGCCATAACGCCATGTCCCGCACAGAAGGCTCGGCATCGTTCAGTGCGGAGATGCAATAGCCATGGCCGCACTGAAGACAGCGCTTAGCGCCCCGACGGAAGCAGACATCGCCGCATCCGGCGAGACGCCGTGTAAGCGCTTGTTCCTCGGCATGACGGCCGTCATCGCCAGCGCCCGGATGCGGGCCGTGATGCAGTTTGTCGAACGGATCGCGCAAAGCAAAGCTACCGTACTGATCAGCGGCGAAAGCGGATGCGGAAAAGAGCTGATTGCGCGCGCCCTGCACGAATACTCTCCACGCAACGGCAAGCCGTGGATCGATATCAATTGCGCGGCGCTTCCCGACCACCTTTTTGAGAGTGAGATCTTCGGCTTCGAAAAAGGCGCGTTCAGCGGCGCCGAGTGCCAGAAACAGGGAATGTTCGAGCTGGCGAATCAGGGCACCCTGTTTCTGGATGAGATCGGCGAACTGAACCTGCAGAACCAGAGCAAACTCCTGCGGGTATTGGATGGGTGGCCATATTACCGTCTGGGGGGGACTCGCAAAATAGCGGTCGATGTGCGGATCGTCGCGGCCACCAACGGCGACCTGGAGAACGAGGTCCGGCTGGGCAGGTTCCGTGCCGACCTGTACCACCGCTTGAACCAGGTGAACGTCGCGGTGCCTGCTCTCCGCGAGCGCCCCGACGATATCGGCCCGCTGGCCAGCCTGTTTCTGGAACAGCAAAATCCCTTACTGAGCCTTACCGAGGAAGCCTTGGAAGCTCTCGAGTGCCATTCGTGGCCGGGGAATGTTCGCGAGTTGAAGAGTCTCATGGTTCGCGCGGCGTTTCTGGCAAACAGCGCCGAAATCCGGCGGGAAGACCTGGAGCCGGCACTCCAGTCAGTTTCGCAACCCGCGGAACCCGAGCCCAATTACAGCCTCGACAAACATGAGCAGGAGGTTATTTACCACGCCCTGGAGCAGACCGATGGCCGGAGGGACCGTGCCGCCGAGTTGCTGGGAATCTCCCGGCGGACGCTGATCCGCAGGCTCAAGCTGTATGGCATAAACCCGACCCGGCCGCTCGCCTGCGGCGGCACGGGAGTGAATTGAGGCAATCCCATGGACAAGGCAATGAGCATTCAGGCAAGGGTGTACATCGGGTTGATCGTGGGAGGCGGTGGGTGGGCCACGTACCACGCCATCGCCGGATGGCACTCGGATGACCTGCTGCGTTTCCTCTGCAACCTGGTGGCATGCATCGTGGTCTCGGGACTCAAGGTAAACCTGCCTGGAATTAAGGGCACGATGTCGGTGAATTTTCTCTTCATCCTCATCGGCGTGAGCCAGATGTCCTTGGGCGAGACTCTGATCATCGGGTGTGCCGGCACGCTGGTGCAGTGTATCTGGAAGGCCAAGAACCCGGTAAGACCCATCCGCCTGCTCTTCAGCCTGGCCAACATGGCCCTTGCGGTTAACGGCTGCTACGCGTTCTGCGGGCTCCTTCCGTTGAAGAATACTCCGAGTATCCTCCTGGCGGCGTCGCTGGTGTTTTTCTTTATGAACACGGCGCCGGTCGCCGGAGTGGTCGCGCTGACGGAGAAGCGCCGGCTGGCGCAAACGTGGCGCGATTGTTATTTCTGGTCTTTTCCTTTCTACGTGGTCGGAGCTTCCATAGCTTGGCTGCTGTGCCTGGTCAGCCAGAGATTTAACTGGCTGGGCTCTGTTCTGCTACTGCCGGTTGCGTTCTTCGTCTATCGTTCCTATCGCCTGTATCTGGGCAGGCTGGAAGACGAAAAGAGACATGCGCAGGAAGTGGCGGGCCTGCATCTCCGCACCATCGAAGCTCTGGCGCTCGCCATCGAGGCCAAGGACCATGCCACCCACGAGCACCTGAGGCGCGTCCGCACGTACGTCGAAGAGATCGGAAAAGAGATGCACCTTTCCGACCTGGAACTCGATGGGCTGAGAGCGGCCGCGCTGCTGCACGATATCGGCAAGCTGGCGGTCCCGGAACACATCCTCTCCAAACCCGGCAAGATGACCGCCGAGGAATTCGAGAAAATGAAGATCCATCCCATCGTCGGCGCCGAGATCCTGGAGTGCGTCGGCTTCCCGTGTCCGGTCGCGCCGATCGTGGAAGCGCACCACGAGAAATGGGATGGCAGCGGTTATCCGTTCGGGCTCAAGGGAGAAGAGATTCCGATCGGCGCCCGCATTCTGTCCGCGGTCGACTCGCTCGACGCGCTGGCATCCGACCGCCAGTACCGCCGCGCTCTCCCGCTCGATCAGGCCATGGCGCATATCGAGTCCCTGTCCGGGAAGAGTTTCGACCCACGCGTGGTGGAGGTGCTCATGCGGCGCTATCGCGAGTTCGACCGTATGGCGCAAGCGCAGCCTCTCGGAAAGTCCAAGCTTTCCAAGGATCTCAAAATCGGCCGTGGCCACGCTCCCGCGGCCGGGCTCGAGGTGTCGCAAACGGACAAGAGCCAGCCGCGCTACTTCCTGGATTCCATCGCCGCGGCCCGCCAGGAGGTACGCCTGCTGTTTGAGCTGACTCGCGAGTTGGGAAGTTCGCTCAGCGTGGATGAAACGCTCTCGGTGGTAGGGGTCCGGCTTAAGCGCCTGATTCCGTACGATGCCATCGCGGTTTACATTTTAAGAGGTGACTTCCTGGAACCGGAATACGTGAACGGGGAGGATTTCCGCCTGTTTTCCTCACTGCGGATTCCCATCGGCCAGGGTCCCTCAGGATGGGTGGCGGAAAACGAGAAACCCCTTCTCAACGGCAACCCGTCGGTCGAGTGCGGCTACCTCAAAGATCCGCAGAAGTTCAGCGTATTGCGGTCCGCCCTGGCTGTGCCGCTCAAGGGCCTTAACGGGACGGTCGGCGTTCTCACGTTATACCGTTCGGAGAAGGATGCATTCTCCCGCGACAACGTGCGCATCCTCCAGGCGATCAGCTCGAAGGTGTCGATGTCCATTGAGAATGCGCTCAAGTTCCGCCAGGCGGAAGATTCGGCCACCACGGATTACCTCACCAATCTGCCGAACTCGCGATCCCTGTTCCCGCGCCTGGAAAGCGAACTGGCGCGCTGCCGGCGCGAAAACAGCATGCTCACGGTGCTGGTCTGCGACCTGAACGGATTCAAGCAGATCAACGACCGCTTCGGACACCTGGAAGGAAACC
>PLDO01000541.1 GCA_003136215.1 Bryobacterales bacterium | reverse complement strand
CATCACCAGGATCAGGTACGCCGGCACGAAGAGCGAGATGGGAGCGCAGATGCGTCCCACGCCGGCGCTTAAGCGGTCGAGCGGCAGTCCGGTGGTGACCGCCAGGGTGGCGACGGGGATCCCGATGGAGCCGAAGGCCACCGGGGCGGTGTTGGCCAGCAGGCAGATCGCGGCGGCGTAGAAAGGTTCGAAGCCGAGGCCGACGAGCATGGCCGCCGCCACGGCCACCGGAGTGCCGAAGCCCGCCGCACCCTCGATGAATGCGCCGAACGCGAAGGCGATGAGCAGCGCCTGCAAGCGCGCGTCGCTGGTAAGGTGCCCGATGGAGTCTTTCAGGACTTCGAATTTACCGCTCTCCAAGGTGATGCGGTAGAGCAGAATCGCGCTGAAAACCACCCACCCGATGGGGAAGAGGCCGAAGGCGGCGCCGTAGACCACGGATCCGGCGAGCAATCCCGGGGGCATGCCGTAGACGCCGGCGGCCACAATGGCTGCCGCGGCGAGGCCGGCCAGCGACGCCATCCAGGCGGGCTTGCGCAGCACGCCCAACAGCAGCAATAGGGTGAAAATCGGAATCGCGGCAAACAGTGCCGAGAGCGGCAGGCTGTTGCCAATCGGTGTATAGGTTTGTTGCCACATAGCGAAGTCTCAGCCTTGGATACGCTTCTCTTTCCCGCCCCAGAACGTTTCGCGCAATTCGCGCTTGATGATCTTGCCGGTGCCGGTTTTGGGCAGCGCCGTGTCGCCGAACTGGAAGCGGCGGGGCATTTTGAATTTGGCGATGCGCTGCTGGAGGAAGTCGCACAGCGCCGCCTGATCGAGGGTGTGGCCCGGCTTCACCACCACAAAGGCGGCCGGCACTTCGCCCCACTGCGGGTCCGGCGCACTCACCACGGCGCACTCCAGCACGGCGGGGTGGGCGGCGATGGCGCGTTCCACTTCGATGGAGGAAATGTTCTCTCCGCCGGAGATGATGATGTCCTTCTGGCGGTCCACGATGTGGATGTAGTTTTCTTCGTCCCACACCGCGATATCGCCGCTGTGCAGCCAGCCGTTGGTCATCACGGCGGCGGTGGCCTGCGGCTCCTTGTAATAGCCGTCCATGACGTTGTCGCCGCGCATGACCACCTCGCCGAAGGTTTGCATGTCGCGCGGCACGTCGTTCATTTGCAGATCCACCACGCGCACCTCGCAGCCCGGCAGGGGCCATCCGGCCATGGCGCGGTGGCGCAGGCGGTCTTCCTCATCGGCAAACTGCATGGTGGATTTGTCACGCGAAAACGTGGCGACGGGCGAGGTCTCGGTGAGGCCGTAGCCGCAAAACGCCGGGCAGGGGAATGCGGCTTCCAGGCGGGCCAGCAGTTCGGGCGACGAAGCCGCGCCGCCCAGATGAATCTGCCGCAGGCTGGAAACGTCCCATTTGCCCAGTTCCGCGCTGTTCAGCAGCGCGTTTGCCATGGTGGGGACCATCGTCATCGAAGTGGCCCTCTCTTCCTGGATGAGCCGCAGCACCTGCGCCGGATCGAAGCGCCGCACCATCACCTGTTTGAGCCCGTGAAAGGTGGCGCACTGCGGGAGGCCCCACCCGTTGGCGTGGAAGAGCGGGATGGTGTGCAGTTCCACCGCGGTCTCGTCGTTGTAGAAGGTGGCCGAGAGGCCCAGCATATGCAGGTACAAGGTGCGATGGGAGAGGGCCACGCCCTTCGGCGTGCCGGTGGAGCCGGAGGTGTAAAACAATTCGGCGATCTCGCGTTCGTCAAAGGTGAAGATGTCCGGCCGCTGGATGCGGCCGCGCGCCACCAACTCCTCGTACGGTTCGCCGGATTCCACCCAGCGTTGCACGCTGGGGCAGGCCTGACGCAACTGTCCCACCAGGGGTGCGAACTCGGCCTCGTAGACCAGCACTCGCGGTTCGGCGTGGTTGAGGATTCCGGTCAATTCCGCGGCTGCCAGGCGCACGTTGAGCGGCATGACGATAGCGCGGATCAGCGGCGCGGCGTAATACCCTTCCAGCAACTGGTGCGTATTGAAGCTCAGGTAGGCCACGCGGTCGCCGGGCACCACGCCCTCGGAGAGTAGTCCGAAGGCGAGGCGTTCGACGCGCTCGCCGAATTCGGCGTAGGTGAATCGGCGGTTGCCGCAGACGACGCCGGTCTTCTTCGCGTAGAGGTCTACTGCGCGGTAGAGCGCCCGAATAGGCGTGAGAGGCACGTGCATGACCTTGCGATTGTATCAGGGGATCGGCAGCGTGATGTGGCGCTAGCCGAGGCGCCGCCTGAAACGCCCGCCAAAAACCAGTACGATCGCTCCACAGAGAAGCAGCGCCGCGGATGCCGGTTCCGGGCTGTTCAGGGTGTCCGGGAGCGGGGGGTTTGGCGTGGGTGGCACCTCCGGCGGCGGTTCGGTTTCGGATGCGGAAGACGGCGGTGGCGGGCCTGCAGTGACGTTCAGGAAGGTGGAGACGTAACTGCACCACCACCTGCCCCGGCAGGGACACGGCAAGCGCGGGGCGGCGGACAGTTTTCGGGAGGGCTCGGGCCGCAAGTGAATTGCGCCCAGTTGACCGGCTATACGTCAATGCCGTATAGTGAAGAAACGGGATCGCTGAAATCGTAAGTCTGGCCGGATACGAATCGCAGGTTTCGGCGCTCCTCTGAGGAAGAGCGGATGGCGATGGAGTTCTACATTGCCTGCGCGCCGGAGGAGCACCCCGTCATCGCGGGCGCCGGCGGCTTTCGCAAGGCTCGCTGGGCCAGGCGAGGCAAGGGGAAGAGCGGCGGCTTTCGCGTGGTTTATTATTTCCTGGCCAAACCGGGGCGGATCTACATGGCTGCGATCTACGCAAAATCGCGTCAGGAAAACCTTTCCGCGGCCGATCAAAACGTGCTCGCAAGACTCGCGGCACAGATCAAGAAAGCAGCAAAAGGAAGGCGATAATCATGGGCGGGCGCAATTTGAACACCGGAACCAAGGGGCGAACCAAACTCGGAATGGCGCTGGAACAGAGCGCCAGAGAGATCCTGGCCCACGTGAAGGGTGACGTGCGACTTCCTGCACGGCGTATCGTGCTGCCGCACGAGGTGGATGTGACGCGCATTCGGATCAAGGCGGGAATGTCGCAAGCTGAGTTTGCGCGCGCCTTCTGCCTAAACCCGAGAACGCTGCAGGAATGGGAGCAAGGACGAAGAAGACCCGACGCCACAACCCGCGCATACCTCGCTGTCATCGCCAAGAACCGCGAGGCGGTGTTGGACGCACTGGCGTCTTGAGACTTCGTGGAAGTGGCACAAAAACGGCGACGGGGAGAAGTGGCCATTTGGCAATCGTCGCTATGCCGCCCACGAGTGAATTTGCGGCTATAACCCCAGCTCCTTCAAAATCGCGTCCGCTTTCTGCACGTCGCGCAATAGCCAGAGGAAGAAGCGGATGTCCACGTTGACGTTGCGCGCCACGGCGGGGTTGTAGCCGAAATCGTTGGCCACGTTCTCCCAGACGCGGTCGAAATTGAGACCCACCAGTTCGCCGCGCGCGTTGATCACGGGGCTGCCGGAGTTGCCACCGGTGGTATCGGCGTCGGAGAGAAAATCGAGCGGGATCTCTTCGGGCTTCACCTTTTGGGCGGCGTCGAGGATGAATTGCGGCACCGCGAAAGGCTCTGTGCCAGTGTGCTTTTCGATCATGCCGGCGAGCGTGGTCTGCGGGGTATATTGCACGGCATCGCGGGGGATGTAGCCTTTGACGTGGGCGAAGCTCACGCGCAGCGTGCTGTTGGCATCGGGAGCGACGGGCTTGCCGGCATAGGCGATGACGGCGCGGCGCCACTCGGGGCGCAGACGCGCCACGGCGCCTTCATACGTTTGCGTAGCGGCCTGCCAGTCGCGCAGTTCGGGTTCCAGGGCGAACGCCAACTCCAGCATGGGGTCGTGGCGGGCGCGCAACTGAGCGGTGGTTTCTTCAAACATCTTGAGGCGTTCGGTGGCGATGGTGACCTTGGTGCCGGCGTAGAGCGCGGCTACGCTGGGCTTGACGCTATCGATGGCGGTTATGCGCTCGCCGGGCGCGAGCGTAGCGGCGTGAGCCAGCCATATGGCGAACATGGCTTCATCGGCGGGACGGAAAAAGCTGGATTGCTGGCGCTCCAGGTTGTTGTGCAGCGCGGGCAGCTCACGGGCCATGTAGGCCGGGTCGCGTTCGCCATCGGGCTTGGCGCGTTCGGCGGCGAGGCGCACCAGCGTAGTGGCCTGGCGGAGAGCCAGGGGGCCGGCGGTGATGATCTGGAACAGGAAGTCGCGGGTGGCGATCTGGCGACGGTCGGCGGCCAGGCGATCCAGCTCCTTTTTGGCATCCAACGACTTGGCGAAGGCGGCCTCGTGGGCGGCCCAGGCGGCCACGGCGTCGTCGTGCTGTCGTTGTTTGGCGATGATGTTGCCGCGGGCGAGTCCGGCGAGTTGGCCCTGCGCGTTGGTGTGACTGTTGTTGAGGCTCTTGAGGGTAGCGGCCATGGTGATGGCCCCCGCTGCGTCGCCCTTGGTGGCGTCTTCGATGGCGCGGATCCACTCGCCATAGACCTGCTCGCGAAGTTGGAAGCGGAGGTCGCGTTCGTTGGCCATTTCACCGGCGGTCATGGAGCGCATGGTGCGCCCGGGGTAGCCCAGCACCATCACGAAATCGCCCGGCTTGACGCCTCTTTGGGAGATGGGGAAGAAGAACTCGGGCTGGTAAGGCTTGCCATCCTTGTAGGCGCGGCCCAGGGCGAAATCGCCGGTGTGCCGGGGCCAGTGGAAGTTGTCCGGCTCACCGCCGAACTCGCCGATGGCGCGCGGCGGGGCGTAGACCAGGCGGATGTCCGTAAGTTCGATGCTCTCCACCAGCACATATTGCAGGCCGCCATCGAACACGGCCACGCTGCACCGCATGCCGGCCGTCCGCTCGCAGGCGGCCACCAGGGTCTTCTGTTTGGACTCGATGGCCTTGGTGCGCGCCAGGTCGGCGGAGCCAGCGGGCACGCTCGCGTCCACTTCTTTGGTGACGTCGGTGAACTTGTGCGGCACGGTGACGCGCATGGTTTTGCCGGGTAGTTCTTCCTCGCGGCTGCGGGCGATGAAGCCGTCCGTGATCAGGTCGCGGCCCGGGCGGCTGTGCTCCTGCACGATGCCGAACAGGCAGTGGTGATTGGTGAGGAAGAGTCCGGTGGCGGTGACGAAGCCGGCCGAGCAGCCGCCGGTGCTGATGGTGGCGGCCAGCAGTCCGGTGCCGCGCGCCGGATCCCACAGGCGCGAAACGGGGAGTTCGAGCCCCTGTTGTTGGAGCCACTGCGGAGGGAATTGGAGGAGCTGCTGTGGCGTCCATTTGCCCTCTTCGGCGGAGGCCGGAGTGAAGGCGGCGTAGAGGGCGATGCCCAGGCATGCGGCCCAACGGAGAGATTGGCGGAGTTGCATCGGAACTAACAGCATAATCCGCGGCACGGTTTACCGCGCCAGAGAGTTTAATATAATCCGTGCTGGAGGTCCGTTCCGTGATCTGGCGCGCGGCGTTGCTTTGTGCGGTGTGCATGGGGATTGTGTGCGGAGCGGAGCCGAACCAGTTGACCGCCCCGGAGCGCGCCGCCGGCTGGCGTCTCCTCTTCGACGGCAAGACCACCGGTGGGTGGCTGGAGATCACCGGTAAGCCCTTCCCCGCGAATTGCTGGACCATCGAAAACGGTTGCCTGAAGGCCATCCCGCGCAAGGGCGGGTTCCAGGACATTCGCACCGTGGACACGTTCCGGGAGTTCGAGCTGGAGTTCGACTGGATGCTGCAGGCGGACGGCAACTCGGGCGTAAAGTACCTGGTGCAGAAGGTGGACGAGTGGGTGAACAAGGACGGGCGGCAGGCGCGGGCCCGGGGCCTGGAATACCAACTGGCGGACAATCGCAATGCGGACGCGGCGTCGGACGCATCGCGCTTGGCGGGGTCGCTGTATTCGGTGATTGCGCCGGCGCCCGTGGTGGCGCCGAAAATCGGCGAGTTCAATCACTCGCGGCTGGTCGTGCGCGGCGGTGTGGTGGAGCACTGGCTGAATGGCACGCGGGTGGTGCGCTGCCGGATCGCCGCGCCAGAGGTGCAAAAGCATCTCCGGGAACTGCGCAAGGATGGCGGCGAGATTCTGCTGGAGAGCCCGCTCAGCTTACAGAATCACTCGTCGGAGACATGGTTCCGGAATATCAAGGTGCGCGTGAAGTGAACTTGATGCCGCCTTTCGGCGCCGCCGGGCGGCAGGAGTCAAGTGGCGCGCTTCGCCCGTGTGCGCGCCGCTTTCAGCGAATGGCGTGAGAGCGCCAGATGCGAAGCCGCCGCGGTGTCTTCGCTTTTGAGGGCTCCAAGCGCCGCCCGCGAACGCGTCGGATCCGGCTTGCGGCCGGTCGTTTTGGGTGCTGCCATCCCCGGCGGGGGCGGGAGTTTGACCCCCGCCCGTCTCGCCTTCGATAGTCCGATGGCGATCACCTGCCTGGCCGAACGCGCTCCGTGTTTGCCTTGGCGAACGTGCTCGATCTCTTCGCGAACATATTCACCTGCCTGCGTCGCTGGAGATTTGGCTTTTCGCGCCTGCCGGCCAGCCTTCTTTTCCGGCATTGCCTACCGTCCACCGACCAGCGTGACCACTTCTTCCTCTTCCCAATAGGGAGCCACACCGTAGAACCGGGACACTTCCGATCCCCAGGAGTTGTCGGCCATATTGGGCCAGTTGTCCTTGGCGAAGCCGGGAGCGTTCTCCAGTTTCTTCTTGTCAGCGTCCAGAATCAGGCACTTCTCGTCCTCGTCCACCTTGAGCGCACTCCACGGCACGGCGAACAGTTTGCTGCCCATGCCCAGCACTCCGCCGAACGACAGCACTGCGTAGGCTACCTTTCCGGACGGGATATCGATCATGATCTGGTCGAGTTTACCAAGGTCTTCGCCTGCTGGGTTCCGTACGCTATCGCCGGCCAGCGTGCTCGCCGACAGTACGCGCCGGTACTTCTTGTCAGGATCAGTCTTTTTGATGCTGCTTTGCATAGAATTGCTCCTTGTTGAACACCTTGAGCCATGCACCTCAGGGGCCTATCGCGCCTGGGGTGCGCGATGGTGCGGCCGGTTACGCTCGACCGGACGGGAAGCGGATTTGCGGCACCGCGCCGCCCGTGGCGCAGGGAATTATTGACGCGATGGGCAACCTTTACACGATAGGCCGTCCGCGGACCGGAGCCGTGAGATCAGGCCTTGACGAGGGTGGCCTTTTTGAGGAAGGCGGGGTCGAAGTCCACGCCCAGGCCGTGGGTGGTGGGGACCGGAATGACGCCGTTTTTGATTTCGAAATTCGGCGTGTACCAGGATTCCTTTTTGGCGGCGGACCGGTGCACGTACTCCATCCAGGGGCCGACGTTCGGCGTGGTGGCGGCGAATTGCAGAATGTTCACGCTGGCGGCGCCCGTCTGCGTGTTGTGCGGGCAGATCCACAGGTTGGCCTGGCGCGCCATGCGGGCCACGCGGGCCGCGCGGATGAACCCTCCGTTGTAGTTGAGATCCGGCTGCACCACGTCCATGACCTTGTTTTCGATCATCCACTGGAAGAGCCAGAGGCTGGAATCCTGCTCGCCGAAGGCCACCTTCATCTCCAGCGCGTCGGCCACTTTCTTGGTTTCGCTCTTCTCCTCCCAGGGGCACGGCTCCTCGAACCAGAGGTACTTCATCTCCTGCAGACGCTTGCCGATCTCGATGGCTTTGGCGGCGCTGTAGCTGCCGTTGGCATCGGCCATCAGGGTAACCTTGCCGGCCAGCTGTTTGGCGGCGAGTTCGAAGATCTTGTCGGTACGTCCGGCGTAGGTGTCGCGGTTGGCGCTCATCCGTCCGCCAATCTTGAACTTGACGGCTTTGGCGCCGGTTTCGGCGACGCCTTGCACATAGACGTCCACCTCTTCTTCGGCGGTCGTGTCGCGGCCGGAACCGGAAAGGTAGACGGGGATTTCCTTACGCAAGACACCACCCATAAGTTCGCCGGCCGTCTTGCGCGCCGTGCGGCCCAGCAGGTCGAAGAGGCTCTGCTCCACGTAGGCCACGGGACACCAGAAGGCCTGGCCCGAGAGCTTGTAGTTGGCGATGTAGACATCGTCCACCAGGCGTTCGAGATCTCTGGCGTCCTTGCCGAGGAAGTGAGGAATCACGCGGCGCTGCAGGATGGCGACGAAATCCTCCATGTCCTTGGTGAGGACGATGCCTTCCACGCCGTCGGTGGAGCGCGTGCGCACGAAAAACTGCTTGCCCGATTGCAACAGCTCGATGGCGGCAATCTTGACGGGGGCGGAGAAGTGCTTGGGCAGGTTGAAGACGGGCTTCTGCCACTCGGGGATGGCTGAGTCCTTTTCGTCCGCGGCGGGGACCGCCAGGGGAGAAGCCGCCAGCAGTGTGGCGGCCTTAACGAAATTGCGCCGGTTCATAGGCATCAGCATAGCGCGTAGCGCCGTAGGACAGGCCTCCCGGCCTGTCTCTGGAGATTGGTCATGGACAGGCCTCCCGGCCTGTCTCTGGAGATTGGTCATGGACAGGCCTCCCGGCCTGTCTCTGGAGATTGGCCATGGACAGGCCTCCCGGCCTGTCTCACTCGATGACTTTCTTCTTGCGGAACCAATCCAGCAGGACGTCGCGGAGGAGGCCGGCGTCGTGGGGGAATTTGAGGCCGGTGGTGCGCAGGTTCTCCGGGGTGGATTGATTGGCGGCGGTGAAATCGGTGGTGGCTAGCGAGTATTCCCGGTCAGGATCGATGGCGTGGCCTTCGCGGACCTTGAGCGGAAGCTGGCTGCCTTTGAACTTTCCGATGACGACGGCGTTGTCGAAAGGGAGAATATTCCAGATGGCGCGCGCCAGCACCCGGCCGACGGGGACGACGTCGCGGATGTTGCCTAGGTTGACCCAGGCGAAGTCGCTGCCGGTTTGCTCGCGCATGGCTCGCTCGACGAGGGCTTGCAGGTCTTTCTTTTCGAGGCGGCGCTTGGCTTCACCGATAGGGACGTCGACGAGCTTCGATACTTTCGCTTCCCAGTGAGCGACGTCGCGGGCGACGCGCGGATCAGGGGTGAGCTTATTCGAGTCGACGGGGATGATCTTCCACTCGGCGGACTTTAGTTTGTGGGCGGTCATATCGACCTGCAAATCGAGACGGCCGAGTTCAACTCCATAGGACGTGACCAAAGCGCCGATGCGTCCGTCGAAGGTGTGAAGTTTCGCGTAGGCGCGGTGCGCGTGGCCGACGATAGCGACGGACACGTCGGGAACCTGCTGCAAAATCGCGTCGGCTTCGGCGTCGTGAAGATGGCCGAGGACGACGATGAGGTCGGATTTGTCGCGCAGCTCAGCGGCGCACTTTCGCACTGTTTCGACGACGGGGAGCACGTGCCAGGGTCCGACCTTTTCGGGCGTGGCGAGGTTGCCGGCGAGGTCGCCCAGCAACACGCCGATGACGGCGACGCGAATGCCTCCGACGGGTTTAATCACATAGGGCTTGCCGGCAAGGAAGGCGCCCTGGTCGTTGACCACGTTGGCGGAGACCACCGAGAACTTCGCGGTCTTGACGAAATCCTGGATGCGCTGCCAGCCGTAATCGAATTCGTGATTGCCGAGCGTGGCGGCGTCGTAGCCGAACAGGTTGGCGATTTCGTAGACCGGCAGGCCGTGATAGATGGTGGAGACGGGAGTGCCCTGCACCAGGTCACCCGCATTGAGCAGGATGCAATCGGTGCAGTTGGCGCGCTCATGGCGGATCGCGGAGGCCAGATAAGCGAAGCCGCCCAGGTGGTTGTCGTTGGGCATGAGATGGGCGTGCACGTCGTTGGTATGGAGAATGGTCAGCGACCGGATCTCCGCGGCTAGAGGCGAGCAGGCGACCAGTGCCACTGCAAGAAAACGCCGGAGTGACATAGAGCGCCATTTTAGCGCGGCATGACACATGCGATGATAGTCGGTTCCTCATGTCTCGCTCGACACAAGAGTGGTTGGCGGTAGCGCGCGCCGCCATCGAGATCGAAGCCGCGGCGCTGCTGCGGACGGCCGCGCGGCTCGATGGCGAGTTGATCCGCGCGGTGGATCTGATCCTGGCGCATCCCGGCAAGGTGGTGGTGACGGGCATCGGGAAATCGGGCCACATCGCGCGCAAGATCGTCGCTACGCTTTGCAGCACGGGCACGCCGGCGGTGTTTCTGCACCCGGCCGAGGCGGTACACGGCGATCTGGGGATCTACACTCCGGGCGATCCGACGGTGCTGATCTCGAAGAACGGCAGCTCTCGCGAGCTGCTGGCGCTGGTTCCGCTGCTGCGCGAATTGCGTTCGCCGCTGATCGGCATTCTGGGTAGCGCGAAATCGCCGCTGGCCGGCCGGCTGGACGTGCTGCTGGACGCCTCGGTCGAACGCGAAGCGGACCCGCATAACCTGGCGCCCACCGCCAGCGCGGTGGCGGCTCTGGCGGTGGGGCATGCCCTCGCGATCGCGCTGATGCACGCGCGCGATTTCACGCCGGAGGAGTTTGGCCGCTTCCATCCCGGCGGCCAGTTGGGGCGCAACCTGATGCTAAGCGTGCGAGAGGCCATGCACAGCGGCAAGGAAGTGGCCACGGTAGCGCCGGAGACTTCGTTTCAGGGAGTGATCCTCGCCATGACCGAGCGGCCCATGGGCGGCGCGTGCGTGGTGCGGGCGGATGGAGCGCTCGCCGGCTTCGTCACCGATGGCGATTTACGGCGGGTGTTGACGCACCACGACGACATCCGCGCGCTTAGCGCCGAAGACGTGATGACGCGTACGCCGGTGACGATTGGCCCCGATGCCACTTTGGGCGAGGCTTTGGAGTTGATGGAGCGGCGGCCGTCGCAAATTTCGGTGCTGCCGGTGCTCGACGCGGCCAGTGGCGTGTGCCTGCTGTTGCGCATACACGACATTTATTTAGGGCATCCGAAGGCAGGGGAGTAGGGGCGATTGAGGTGGCGGAGCGCCGGACCAGGGGGTCCGGCGCAGGCGAGGGCGCCTGCCCCACAGAGCGCCGACAGGAATGTCGGCGTTGCGGGCTGGAAGCCCGCTCCACGTGGGCGACGGCCAAGAGGAAGGCCCCACTTGACGCGACTTCGCCAGAATGTCCAAACTCCAGACGTCGGCGCCCTGCTTTTTCGACCCTGTCATGCTTCGCTGAAGCA
>PLDO01000609.1 GCA_003136215.1 Bryobacterales bacterium | reverse complement strand
CGGCGCCGAGGAAGAGCAGCGCTTTGAAGAAGGCGTGGGTCACCAGATGGTAGATGCCGGCGGAAAACGCGCCGCTGCCGATGCCGACGAACATGTAACCGAGCTGCGAAACCGTGGAATAGGCGAAGACCTTCTTGATATCGTTTTGCGCCAGGCCGATGGTGGCGGCCATAAAGGCGGTGGCGATCCCGACGACGGCAATCACGTCCATGGCGCCCGGAGCGTGGGTGAAGATGATCCAGGAGCGCGCCGTCATATAGACGCCGGCGGTGACCATGGTGGCGGCGTGGATCAGCGCGGACACCGGTGTGGGGCCCGCCATGGCGTCGGGCAGCCAGATGTAAAGCGGAATCTGCGCGGACTTGCCGCAGGCGCCCACCATGAGCAGCAGGCCGATGGTGGTGAGCACCCATTCCGGGGCGCTCGCGGCCTGATGGAAGACCTTGTCGAAATCGAGCGAACCGAAATTCTTGAAGATGTAAAACATGGCCAGCGAGAAGCCGAAATCGCCGATACGGTTGACGATGAACGCCTTGTTGCCGGCGTCGGTGGCGAACTTCTTATCGAAGTAGAAGCCGATCAGCAGGTAGCTGCACAAGCCCACGCCTTCCCAGCCCACGAAAAGCAGCAGGAAACTCGCGCCCAGCACCAGCACCAGCATGAAGAACATGAAGAGGTTCAGGTAGGCGAAGAAGCGGTAGTAGCCGCCTTCGTGCGACATGTAGCCGATGGAATAGATGTGGATCAGCGAGCCGATGCCCGTGACCACCAGCAGCATCACAATGGTCAGCCGGTCCACCAGGAAATCGCAGCCGATGTCGATCGGGCCGCTCTGTATCCAGGTGAAGTAGTGCTCCACGTGGGGCGTGTTGAGATCGCCCATGGCGGAAATCGTCTTCAGCACCCAGAGGAAGGAAAGAAGCACGCTGCCGATCGCAACGGTGTTGACCAGGCTCTTGGGGAACCGGCGTCCGAGGATGCCGTTGATCAGAAAGCCCGCCAGCGGAAAGATTGGTATGAGCCAGAGTTGCATCGGTATCGGTCGCTAGTTCTTCATCGAATTCACATCGTCGATATTCAGGGTGGAACGGCCCTTGAACACCGTCAGGATGATGGCCAGCCCCACCGCCGCTTCGGCCGCCGCCACCACCATCACGAAGAACGTGAAGAGATGGCCGCTGACCTCCTTGTGCTGGTAGGAGAACGTCACAAAGCTCAGGTTGACGGCGTTCAGCATCAGTTCGATGGACATGAACACCGTGATGATATTGCGCCGGAACAGGAAGCCGGCCACGCCGAGGGCGAACAGAATGGCGCTCAGGGTGAGGAACCAGGAAATCGGCACGGCGGTCATCATTATTCGATTTCCTTTCGCGCCAGCACGATGGCGCCGATGATGGCGACCAATATCAGGATGGAGGTCACCTCGAAGGGAAGCAGGTAGGTGGTGAACAGCGCGTTGCCGATATCCTTCGGGCCGCCGCCCTGAAAGCCGCCGAAGCGGACCAGCGTGCTGTCGGGGAAAATGCGCTGTACGGAGTAGGCCAGCAGGCCGAGGAAGACAATCAGCAGGGGCGCCCCCGGAATCAGGTAAGAGCGGCCCTTCCTGGTTTCGGCGCCCGCGTTGAGCAGCATGATGACGAAGACGAACAGCACCATGATGGCGCCGGCGTAGACAATCACCTGCGCGGCGGCAATAAACTCCGCGCCCAGCAGCAGGTACAGGACCGCCAGAGAGCCCATCACGCCGACCAGCGACAGCGCGCTCGAAATCGGGTGCGTCTGCACCACTACATTGATGGCGCATACCACCGCGATCAACGCGAAGATGAGAAAAAGTATAACGTCCATTTACTTCGTCGTCCAGGCAACCAGGAAGCTGGTTACCAGCAGGTTGAGCATGGCCACCGGGAAGAGGAACTTCCACGTGAAGCCCATCAGTTGGTCGTAACGGAAGCGGGGCAGCGTGGCTCGCACCCACATAAAGAGGAAAAGGATGCCTCCCGTCTTGGCCGCAAACCAGAACAGCGGGAGCAGCCAGCTCTGCACCACCGGCAGCAGGAAAACCAGGGCGATGACGAGGAAAATTACCCCGAAGACCGGCAAGCTACGCTTGTCGCGTTTGCGCGTGGCGTTGATGCCGTGATACAGGGCGGTGACGCCGGCGATGGCGAAGATCACCGTGGGCACCAGGCTCGACCCCCAGGCTACGGGCCACGGGGCCATCCAACCGCCTAGGAAAAGCAGCGTCGCCATGGCGCTGACGGTAATCATATTCGCGTATTCGGCCATGAAAAAGCTGGCGAATTTCATGCTGCTGTATTCGGTGTGGAATCCAGCCACCAATTCGTTCTCGGCCTCCGGCAGATCGAAGGGCACGCGGTTGGTTTCGGCGAATGCCGCGATCATAAAAACGATGAAGCTGATCACCTGCGGAAACGGGCCGTGCAAAATATTCCAGTTGAAGATGCCGCCGTCCTGGGTTTCCACCAGCCTACGCAGGCTGAGCGTGTTGGAGATCAGTAGCGGCGCGGCGATGGCCAGCGACATGGGCAGTTCGTAGCTGATCATCTGCGCCGAACTGCGCAAGCCGCCGATCAGCGCGTATTTGTTGTTCGACGCCCACCCGGCGAGCGCGATGCCGTAGACGCCCATCGAAGATACGGCCAGGATGAAGAGCACGCCGATATTGAGATCGGTCATCTGCATCCAGGTGGTGACCGGTCCGACCTTAATCGTCGGGCCGAAAGGGATCACCGAAATGGAGAGCAGCGCCATGGTGATGGCCAGAAACGGCGCCAGCAGATACAACGGTTTGTTCACGTAGGGCGGCAGCAGGTCTTCCTTGGTCAGGAGCTTGATGACGTCGGCCAGGGGTTGCAGGAGGCCGTGCGGCCCCACGCGGTAGGGGCCGGGGCGCACCTGTACGTGCGCGATCACCTTGCGCTCCACCCATTGCAGGTAGGCGAGCGTGGTCATGAGCACCGCGAAGATGACCGCGGCCTTGACCACAGTGATGAAGAGGAACGAGTCGAGTAGCTCCATTTAGCGGCTCAAGCGATTTTCCACAACTGAGTTCAGAACCTTAGAATACCGCCCGAGCGTGCCGGACGTGAACAGGCCGTTGTGGTCGGATTGCACCAGATCGGGCCGGAGCTCGGCCCCTGAGTCAACGACGATGCGTCCGTTGACCGGCACCGTCTGCGCCGCGCCGCCGGTGGCGAGCACCGGCATGGAAAGTTCGTAACCGCGCACCGTGCGGCGAATTTCCGCAAAAACCGTTTCCGGCACCCAGGGGCCGAGCGCCGCCGCCACGCCCATTTCGCGCGCGATGAAGCCCATGATTTCCAGGTCCGGCTTGGCGCCCATCGTGTTGATGGCGCGCGTTTGGCGCTGCACTTCGCCCGACGTGTTGGTCACCGTGCCGCTCTTCTCGTACGCCGAAGCCGCCGGCAGGACGACATCCGCCTGCAGCGCCGTCTCGGTGAGGAACATGTCCTGCACCACGAGGAAGCCCGCCTTGCGCTCGAGCCCGCCCTTGAGCGGGTTGGCGCCCACCACCCACAGAGCGCTCAGTGGGGCGCCGGCCATTTCGCCCACGTGCATGCCCGCCTGGCCGCTCGGCTCATAGCCGGGCAGCAGTTCCGGAGTGAGCCCCATATCCACCGCGCCGCGCGAGTTGGCGTAATCCAGCAGACAAATGAACTTCACCGGGATGGCGAGCGATTCGGCGAAATCGACCAGTTTGCGGAGATCGTCGCCCTTGTAGGTATCGTCGAACAGAATCACCAGTTCCGGTTCGGCCTTCAGCTTGTCGCGGAGCGATTCGTAGTCGCGCCCGCGGACGATCGCGGCGGCGTATTTATCCTCGCGCACCGCTTGCGGCGTGACCACGTAGATGCGCGCCTGATGGTGGCGGTAGTTGGCGCGCACCTGGTAGCTGAGCATGGGGTGCTCCAGCGCCAGGTCGGCGCCGAGCACCAGGATGGCCTTGCGTTCGTAGAGATCGCTGACGGTGGCCAGCTTCGATGTCTTGCCGCTGAGGGCGTCGAGCAGTGTCACCACGTCGCCGGTGCGGTGGTGGTCGATGTGGTTGGTCTTGAGAACCTGGCGCGCGAACTTCTGCAGGTAGAAGTTCTCTTCATTGGTGGTGTGGTTAGAGCCGATCACGCCAAAGCTGCCGCCGTCGGCCAGGGTTTGAGTGAACTTCTGCGCCACCGCTTCGAGCGCCTTGCCCCAGGACACTTCTTCCAGTTTGCCGTTGACGCGCAGCAGGGGAGATTGCAGGCGCTCGGGGTGATCGTAGAAATCGAAGCCGTAGCGGCCCTTGATGCACAGGAACTCGCCGTTGATGCCGGAGCGGTCGCGGTTGTTACCGCGGATGATCCGGTCGTTGCGCGTGCCCAGCGTGGTTTTGCAGCCATCGCCGCAGTGCGTGCAGATGGTGCCCACGTGGGTCATTTCCCAGGGGCGGGTCTGGTAGCGGTAGATGCCGCTGGTGAGCGCGCCGACGGGGCAGATATCGATGCAGGCGCCGCACTCGTCACACTCCAGGTGATCGCCCACATTGGGAGCGATCTCGCTCACCACGCCGCGGTTGACGACGCCGAGCGCGCCCACGCCCAGTCCCTCGGTGCAGACGCGCACGCAGCGGAAACACAGGATGCAGCGCGGCGCATCGAAGAAGACTACGGGGGAGAACTGCTTCTCCGGAGTATGAACTTTTTCGTCCGTGTAACGGCTCTCGCCGGCGCCGTAACGGAACACCATGTCCTGCAACTCGCATTCGCCGCCCTTGTCGCAAACCGGGCAATCCAGGGGGTGATTGGTGAGCAGGAACTCGAGCATGTATTTGCGCGATTGTTTGACCTGTTCGGTGTCGGTGCGCACCACCATGCCTTCGGAGACCGGCAGGGTGCATGCCGTCATCATCTTCGGCATCTTCTCCACTTCCACCAGGCACATGCGGCAGGCGGCGGCCAGCGACAGGCCCTCGTAGTAGCAGAAGGCGGGAATCTCGATGCCGACGGTTTTGGCGGCATCGATCACCAGAGTCTGCGGCGGCACCTTGACCGCGCGGCCGTCGATGGTCAGATTGATCAGCTCAGGCATGCAACCCCCCACCTGACCCTGATGCTGGCGGTTGTAGTAATCCTGGTGGGACAGGCCATCGCCTTTGGTGGCCTGTCATGCCTCGCTGGATTCCGGCTGCCTGACGGATGACGCGTCGAAGCGATCGCGGGGACGACAGACGACAAAAGGCGATCGTCTGTCCCACCTCTGTCATCAACCTGCCCCGCATCATACGCTCACCGCACTTTCCGTGTGCTCGTAGGGGCACGGTTTGCCGTTGAGGTGATCTTCGAATTCATGCCGGAACTTCTCCACGATGGAGATGGTCGGCATGGCGGCGGCGTCGCCCAGCGGGCAGAACGTGCGGCCCAGCATATTCCTGGCGATATCGCCGATCAGGTCGATATCGGTGCGCGTGCCCCCTCCGTCGTGGAAACGCACCAGAATTTTCTTCAGCCACGTGGTGCCTTCGCGGCACGGGATGCACCAGCCGCAGCTCTCATGGGCGTAAAAGCGCATGATGCGCAGCGCGGCTTTCACCATGCACGTGTCTTCGTCCATGATGATGACCCCGCCGGAGCCCAGCATGGTTTTGCGCGCCGCCATGGAATCGTAGTCCATGGTGGCGCCCTCCACTTCCGCGGCGGTCAGCACCGGACAGCTCGACCCGCCCGGCACGAACGCCTTCAACTTCTTCCCGTTGCGGATGCCGCCGCCCACTTCCTCGATCATCTGCTTCACCGGGAAGCCGAGCCTCAGCTCGTAAACGCCGGGCCTGTTGACGTGCCCGGTGAGGCAGGTCATCTTGGTGCCGCCGGATTTCGGAATACCGAGCGCCGCAAACGCCGCGCCGCCGTCGCGCAGAATGGCCGGCACCGCGCAGAACGTCTCCACGTTATTCAGAATCGTGGGGCATTGGAAGGCGCCCGCCACGGCGGGAAACGGCGGGCGGATGCGCGGCACGCCGCGTTTGCCCTCCAGCGATTCCAATAGCGCCGATTCTTCGCCGCACTCGTAAGCGCCCGCGCCGGTGTGCGCGTACAGATCGAAATCGAAACCCGTGCCCTGGATATTTTTGCCCAGCCAGCCCTTTTCGTAGGCCTCGGCAATGGCCTTCTCCATGACTTCGATGAGGTAGCGATACTCGCCGCGGATGTAGATGTAGCCGGAATGCGCATCCACCGAGAGGCCGGCGATCAGCACGCCCTCGATCAACTGGTGGGGGTCGTTCTCAATCAGCACGCGATCCTTGCAGGTGCCGGGCTCGCTCTCGTCGCCGTTGACCACGATGTACTTGGGCTTGGGCGAAGTGCGCGGCACGAAGCCCCATTTCATGCCGGTGGGGAAACCCGCGCCGCCGC
>PLDO01000432.1 GCA_003136215.1 Bryobacterales bacterium | reverse complement strand
ATCGCCTTTTGTCGTCTGTCAATTCTACAGTTTGGCGAGGCACGACAGACCACAAGATGCGATGGTCTGTCCCACCTGCGGAACCCCATGCAAATAACCTCCCACCGCCTGCAGGTCGCCACCCGAGGCAAGCACCAGGCGGTTGAAAAAGGTATTCAGGTCGTGCACTACGTCCGGGTCGGCATTCTCTTGGATGGTGAGCGAGGCGGAGGTGTGCTGGCCGCATGGCCCTCGGCACCTGGCAGGGCGTGTACCTGTTCGAGCACCGGGCCGCGCCGCATCGTCGCGGAGTGCTGCTGCACCTGATCGGCGAACCGTGATAGGCTTCGGATCATGGGCATTTCTCGTCGTGATTTCCTCGGAACCGCCGCGCTCGGTGCGGTGGCCGCGCCGCTGGTTTCCGCCACCGGCATGCCGATGCGCCCCCTGGGCAGCACCGGCGCGAAAGTTTCCCTCCTGGCCTTCGGCGGCGGTAGCCGCTTCGTGGGCTACGGCGAAGAACCGGGCCTTGCCGCGTTGAATCACGCGCTCGATCTCGGCATCACCTACATCGATACCTGCGACAGCTACGGCCCAAACGGCGAAAGCCAGTTGTGGATCGGCAAGGTGCTCAAGCAGCGCGGCCGTAAAGGACTCTGGCTGGCCAGCAAGATCGGCCCGCGCAAGTATGACGATTTCATGCGCATGCTGGACACCAGCCTCAAGCGCCTACAGGTGGATCAGGTCGATCTGTTGCACATTCACGCCCTGATGGGCCCCGACGACCTGGCCGCCGTTTCCGCCAAGGGCGGCGCCTATGAAGCCGCCGTCAAAGCCAAGGAGCAGAAGATGGCGCGCTTCATCGGCATCACGTGTCACGCCTTCCCGGACATGCTCAAGACCGCGCTGGAACGCCACGATTTCGATTGCACGCAGATGGCGCTCAATGCCGCCATGCGCAGCCAGGAGAAAGGCGCCCTGCCCAGCTTCGAGACCGTTGCGCTTCCAGTGGCCCTGCGCAAGAAGATGGGCGTCACCGCCATGAAGATCTTCGCCGCCGACGTGCTGGTGGGCCAGGCATCCCCCGAGAAGCTGATTCACTACTCCATGTCGCTACCCGTGGCAGCCACCGTCATCGGTATGCCCAAGATGGAGCACATCGATCACAACGTGGCGGTTGCCAAAGCGTTCAAGCCGCTACCCCTGCCGGAGATGAAGAAGATGTCGGGCGAGCTCTCGGAGAAGAACAAGATCGCTCTCGATTCCTACTTCCGCAATCACCTCGACGCGTAGGGCCGGGTTACCACTTCGAATTCGCGCCGACGAAAACCGCGCCCAGAATCAGAATCAGAGAGCCCCACCAGATGCCCGCGCGCAACTCGGCGAGGACCACCGGCTTGGCCGGCGGAACGAACAGTTCCCACATCCCCTGGCCCATAATCAGGGCCCCGTAGGCAATCAATAGAACGCCGATGAAGATCCAGATCGAGATCATCCGCCTTCCATCGCGCTGCATGGTTACTTTCCTCCAGTGGTCGCTTTCACATTATATTCCGGCCGCGTAGATTCCCCTTTACGGGGCATTTTTGCGGGCCACGCGGGAAACCGCGTTGACCAGCTTGCGGTAGGGAATATCGCCGTAGTTATCGAAGCTCAGCCACTCGCCCTCGCGCCACGTGGAGTAGAACCAGCGCGCCAGCAGCGCCAGATACTCCTGGCGCTCGCGCACGCTGAGCTTCCCGGGAGCGACGCGGGCGAACGCATCGCGCAATTGCTGGTCCAGCGAGACCGGCTTGCCTTCGTGAACCTCGAATCCGAAACGTCGCGGGGCGCACCACGCGCCGTCCCGCACAAACCACATCTCGACCGCATCGCGCTCCAGCGAAGGCGTGATCGCCACCCCGTTCAGCCGGTCCACGTCGCGCGCCAGTTCGTCGCGCAGGCGCAGGACATCCTGCACTTTTTCAAAACGCTTGTGCTGCCGCGCCGCATCCTCGAACATCATTTCCTGGCTCAGACGATCGCGCGAGTGCCCGATAGATTCCAAGAGCGAGCGCCCATCGGTGCGCAGGAATTCGGCGACGCGCGTGATTTCGCTGGCATACTCCGCCGCGCCCACCACCTGCTGGCACGGACGCAGGCACATGGCCATCTCGCCATAGATGCAGCCGGGGTGCGCGGGCGACGGCACGAGGTCCTCCTGACACCGGCGCATCTGGAAGAGGTCCAGGAACTGGCCCTCGAAGCGCTCCGCGGAAACCCGCGATTGGAACGGTCCAAAATACAGGCCCGCGCCGCGTGTCAGGCGCGTCGTGATGTGGCTGCGCGGGAATTCGTTGTTGAGCACCAGCTTCACGTAGGGCGGCATGCGCAGTTTCATCAGGCGCAGGTAGGTGTCGGGAAAATGGCGGCGCGCCTGTTCGTAGAACAGGATGGAAGACTCCAACGCCGAGCCGGTCAGGCGGTATTCGATGCGCGCCGCCGTGTGCCGCAGGTTGAGCAATCGCGAGGGCCGCTCGCGTTCGGTAAGCAGGCGCCGCAGCCGCCGCCGCAGCACGCCCGTGCGAGACAGGTACGGCTCGCCCTCTTTGGCCCACAGCAGGAACACCGCCGGCTGGTCGGGCAGGGCGTCGATCGCGGCGTCGAGCTCCGCCAGATTCCCGCCGATTTCGATCGCCGTCATCATCGATACAGGCGGAGGTACTGCTCGCGCGTGGCGGGAGAGACCGGCGCCACGCCGAGGTTTTCCAGCACGTGTTCGCGGCGGCCCATCCCCACCAGCGCCGCCGCAATTCCGGGGGTGGAGCGTGTGAACTGGATCGCGCGCTGCGCGTTCGTCAAGCCGGGCAGCAATTCCGCCACCGCCTTCGGCATGTGATCCAGCACCTGGGCCTGCGAGAGCGTCGCGCTGGCCACCACCGCGATGCCCAGACGGGATGCCGCTTCCAGGACGCTTTCCGGCCTATCGCTTTCGGAATCGGGGAGGAACGCTTCCACCATCCCCAGGTTGAAGGGGAGCTGGATGAAGCGGAAGTGATGCTGGGGCCCACACTCTTCCAGGGCGAGCGCGGCCATCCGCGGCAGGCTGAGCGCGCCCTTCTTGCGGAAGCCGTCCCAGGTAGCCGCGCCGTACCAGCGGATCTTGTGCTCCCCCACCAGTTGTTCCAGGCGGCCGAAGGCCGGGCGCAGCGCCGCGTCGAATTCCTCGCGGGAGAGAAAACCCAGCTCCGTTTCGGGATTGTGCAGGTAGAAGACGTCGATGGTGTCCACGCCCAGATTGGCGCGGCTGCGGTCGATCTGGTCGGCCAGAAAATCGGCGTCCATGGAATGTATCTTGCCCACTACGTGTGCGGGCTTCAGGAAGCCGGGCACGGCGCCCGGGGCGAGGAAGCCGGCTTTGGTGCAGATCACGATCTCGTCGCGCTGCAGGCGCCGCAGCGCCGCGCCGACAGAGCGCTCCGACCGCTGGTTGCGATAGTTGATGGCGGTATCGATCAGGTTGATGCCGCCTTCTCCCGCGGCAATCAGGGCCTCGGTGTAGGCCTGGTCGGCAGCGTCGTCGTCGCTGCCCAGGTAGGTGCCGATGCCCAGGCTGGAGACCTCCAAGCCGAGGATGGTGCGATAGAACGCGGCGTCGCGGTACTTCGGGAAGCGGTCGATATACCGGGTTGTGCCTTCCTGGGTCGCGTACATTGTCGGGACGCTCCGCGCGCGCCCTACTCGCTAACGGCTTTGGAATCGATCAGCGCCTTGATTTCCGCCAGGAAGCCGGCAATCGATTTGGCCCCCTGATCGGCGTGCTTGCGGTTGCGCACGGCAACCAGACCATTCTCCTGCTCGCGGTCGCCCACTACCAGCATGTACGGAATCTTCTGCAGCTGGGCTTCGCGGATCTTGAGGTTCACCTTCTCATTGCGATCGTCCACCGTGGCGCGGATTCCGGCGGCGTCCAACTGCTTCTGGATGCCGCGCGC
The DNA here is from genome assembly GCA_003136215.1 of Bryobacterales bacterium. Taxonomy (GTDB): domain Bacteria; phylum Acidobacteriota; class Terriglobia; order Bryobacterales; family Bryobacteraceae; genus Solibacter. The sequence continues at coordinate 7,274 of PLDO01000432.1, read as the reverse complement.
GTACTCCGTCTGCCGGTCCGTGATGGGTAGCACGATCGCCTGAATCGGCGCGAGCCACACCGGGAATGCGCCGGCGTAGTGTTCGATCAGGATCCCGAAGAAGCGCTCGATGGAGCCGTACAGGGCGCGATGCACCATCAGCGGCTGGTGGGCCTTGCCATCCTCGGCGATGTACTCCAGCCCGAACCTCCGGGGGAGGGTGAAATCGAACTGCACGGTGGAAAGCTGCCACTTGCGCCCGATGGCGTCCACCAGTTTGACGTCGATCTTGGGCCCGTAGAAGGCGGCTTCATCGGGGATCGTCTTGGCGGCCACCTTCAGCTTGTCGCAGGCGCGTTGCAGAGCGCCTTCGGCCATCGCCCACTGCTCGGGCGTGCCGTCGTATTTGCCGCTCGCGCCGCCGTCCCAGGTGGAAAGTTCGGCGTCGTACTTTTCGAAGCCGTACGCGGCCAGCGTGTCGATGGCGAACTGCAGGCAGTCCACCACTTCGTTTTCAATCTGGTCCGGCGTGCAGAAGATGTGCGCGTCGTCCTGTGTGAAGCCGCGGACGCGGAAGAGCCCGTTGAGCACGCCGGACCGCTCGTAGCGGTAGACCGTGCCGAGCTCGCCCAACCGCACCGGGAGGTCGCGGTAGCTGCGCTGCCGGTCCGCATAGATCAGGATGTGGAACGGGCAGTTCATCGGCTTCAGCTGGTAATCGGCGTCGTCCAGCTTGATGGGCGTGAACATGTTCTGCGCGTAGAAATTGGCGTGCCCCGAGGTCTTCCACAAGTCGATGCGGGCCACGTGGGGGGTGTAGACCAGCGAGTACCCGCGTTTCAGGTACTGGTCGCGCATCCAGTCTTCCAGTTGTTTGCGGATAATGCCGCCCTTGGGATGGAAGAAAATGAGTCCGGGGCCGGCCAGTTCCTGGATGCTGAAGAGGTCCAGTTCCTTGCCGAGCTTGCGGTGGTCGCGCTTCTTGGCCTCTTCCACCTGTTTCAGGTAGGCGTCCAGATCCTTGGCCGAAAAGAAGGCCGTGCCGTAGATGCGCTGGAGCTGCTTGTTGTGCTCGTCGCCTTTCCAGTAGGCTCCGGCGATGGAGAGCAGCTTGAAGGCCTTGATCTTCGAGGTGTCGGGCACGTGGGGGCCGCGGCAGAAATCGATAAAACGGGGTCCCAGGGTGTACTCGGTGAAGACCTCACCGGCCTTCTCTTCGATGAGCTGGCACTTCATCCAGGCTTCGGAGTACTTCTTGAGGCCTTCCTCTTTGCCGGTGAGGACGCGTTCGTAGGGGAGGGCGCGGGCCTGGATCTCCCACATCTTCTTCTCGATCTTTTCCAGGTCGTCGGGAGTGAACGGAGTGGGGCGGTCGAAATCGTAGTAGAAGCCGTTTTCGATGGGCGGGCCGATGCCTAGTTGGGTTTCGGGATAGAGTTCGAGCACGGCGGCCGCCAGCAGATGGGCGGTGGAGTGGCGATAGACCTCGAGCGACTCCGGGTCCCTGGCGGTGAGAATCTGCAGCGTGGCGTCCTGCTCGATCGGGCGGGTGAGGTCGAACATCTCGCCGTTGACCTTGGCCGCAATTGCGGCGTCCGCCAGGCGCGGGCTGATGCTTCTGGCGATATCGATAGGACGTGTCTCCGCCGCGACCGACTGTTTGCTCCCGTCGGGCAGGGTAATCTCGATGTGACTCATAGGGAATTTTCAGCGTAGCACGCGCAGCAAGGGAGCGCCGGGCTTGTGCGTTATCATAGAATGGCAAAGGTCCGACATGGCAGTCTCCAGCCTGGCAGGAATCGACGAATCCGCGGTGGTAGCGCAGGCGCGCGAGGGCGATACCACAGCCTTCGGCGAGCTGGTCCGCCGCTACGAGGGAAAGATCTTCCGTTTGGCGCAGCACGTCACCCAAAACCGCGAGGATGCGGAGGATGTGCTGCAGGAAACTTTCATGAAGGCCTATGAGCACCTCGATCAGTTCAAAGGCGATTCCAAGTTCTATACCTGGATTGTGCGCATCGCCGTCAACCAGGCGTTGATGAAGTTGCGGCGCCGGAAGACCGATAAGTCGGTCTCGCTCGATGAGACCATCGATACCGGCGAGGATATGGTGGTGCGCGAGATTGCGGCATGGGGGGAGGATCCCGAGCAGCAGCTCTCTCGCGAGGAACTGGGCGGCATTCTCGAGACGGCGATCGAGAGTCTGGAACCGCTCTATCGAAGCGTGTTCGTTTTGCGCGATATCGACGAACTCTCCACCGAAGAGACCGCCGAGGCGCTGGGTCTTTCGGTTCCGGCGGTGAAGAGCAGATTATTGAGGGCCAGACTGCAACTGCGGGAGAAGCTCACGCGCTTCTTCAAGCGTAAGGGAGACGACGCTTTTGCTTACATGTAAAGATTTTCTGACTGAGCTGAGCGACTATCTCGACGAGACCATCGACGCCGAGTTGCGGGCGAAGTTGGAGCGTCACATCACCGAGTGTCCCAATTGCTGGGTGATCGCCGACACTACCCGAAAGACGATTCGGATCTACAAGGGCATGGAGCCCTACCCGATTCCGCCCGACGTGGAGAGCCGCCTCATGAAAGCCCTCGAAAAGAAAATGGCGGCGAAGCAGAAGTAACCCGCCTCGCCGGCCGGTTTTACAAAACGTGTTACTGAACGGCCAGCGTTACGCTCAACTGGCTGGCTCTGGCACGGTCGGCTTTCCCGATATAAACGATCAGGGGAATGGCTGCGCCGGTTGGAGCGGTCGGGGGCACAATCGCGTTGATCTGGGTGAGCCCGGCAACCGAACCTTGCGACGCTCCGGCATAGCTGGTGACCGCCGCCTGTCCATTGATTTCCACCCGGTAGGTGTTGTCCGCCACATAGACCGCGCCCAGCGCGACAGCTCCATCGGGCAACGGAAGATAGAACGGTGTGGTAGGAACCCCGCTCAGCACCCCTGAGGACGACAGTGTCATCCCTAATGGGAGGCCGATTGCGGTCCACGTAAACGGTGGAGTCCCGCCTAAAGCCTGCATCGCGAGCGCCGGATAGGTGACGGTCTGCGTACCGTTGGGCAGCGCCGCGGTACCGATGCTCACGGCAGGGGCGATGTTCACTGTATAGGTGAAGGTTGCCGTATTTGGCGTGCCGCTGGTGCTGTCCGTCACGAGAATGAAAATGTTCGCCGCGCCAGCCGAGGTGGGTGTGCCGCTTAAGACGCCGGCAGCCGTCAGGCTCAGGCCGGAGGGCAGCGGCGCCCCAAGGCTCCAGACGATGGGCGCAGTACCGCCCTGTTGCTGCAGGGTGGTCGAGACGTACGGCACATTGACGACCCCGTTGGGCAGTGACGGGGTGATGACCGTCATGCCGCTGAGAAGGATGTTCAGAGTGAGTGGGGCTGCCGCCGACGCCACCCCGGAGCTATCCGTGGCGGTAAAGGTCAGCGGGTAGACGCCGCCGTTTGGCGTGCCCGTGAGGACTCCCGCAGCGCTCAGACTCAATCCCGTCGCCGCCAGCCCGGTGGCAGTCCAGGTGTAAGGCCCTTTCCCTCCAGTGGCTGTGAGCGTGGTTGAGGGGTAAGCTACAGCCTGCACTCCCGGAAGCAGCCCGGCGGTGGCGACCGTTACCGTGGGAGCGGTCACGGTGACGGTATAGGTGGCTGTGGCGATAAGCGGCGTGGTGGGGGTGCTATCGGTGACGGCGACCAGCAGAGAGAAGACTCCGGCGGTGGTTGGGGTGCCGCTCAACACACCGAAAGAGCTCAACGCCATGCCGGTGGGCAGCCCGGAGGTCACGCTCCAGGTGTAGGGCGGCGTTCCGCCCACGGCCTGCAGCACGGTTACGGAAAATGTGTTTTGCACGGCGGCGATGGGCACTACCGTGGGAGTGAGTGTGGTGGTGACCGCTGGCGTGGGGCTGATAATCAGGGGAAAGACCTTTGAGGCCGAAGCCTTTGGGTTGGAGCTATCGGTGACGGTGATGGTAGATCCGGCGGTGAGGTCGCCCATTCCGGTGACGTACAAGCTGATGGAAGAACCCTTCGCCGCGGGGTTTTTGGCCGAATTGATGGTGTAGCCCACAGTGGCGTCGTAGTTGAGCACGGCCGCTTGCCCCAATCCGAGGCCGCCAAAGGTGAAGATGCCGGGAACCTCGGGAACGTACGTGACGGGAAACCAGTCGGTGGTGACGACAGTTGGACCGGTTCCGGTAGTTTCCACCACCTGCACCCACGCGTTTGGCACCAGGGTTGCCGGGGGCGTGAGTAGCGGCGGAGCGGGGGTTAGAACCGGTACTACCGCGTTGATCTGGTTGCTCGAAGCCATAATGATCGGCGCCGGCACCGAGACGAACGCTGCCTGCAGGCCGGTGACCGGATCCAATATGCTCGGGTCGTGGTTGACAAATCTGAACATCACCTGATAGGTGGTACCGCCGGAGGTGGTAGGAGGGGTCGTGGCCACATACGGAAACGTAATCTCCGGAGGGAAGGTAGAGGGGAAGGTGGCGGAAGCCTGCGCCGGGACCACCGAACCGGGCCCGATGCTCTGACCAAATATCGCGACCAGTTCACGGGGGGAGACGGCCGAACCGCCGGGAGCCGTTTGGGCCGGCACCGGATCTAACCCCGCGGTCCCCTTCCACGTCGCGGAATTCAGATAGCTCGCCGCATTGAGAATCGCGCTGATCGCCGGAACGGTCCCGTCAGTCACGGCGAAGGCTACCGAGGACTGCTGCGGAGTCGGGTTACTCAGCGTGCTCGGATTGGCCACGGTAAGCGTGAAGGTACCAGGCTTGGTGAGATAGCTGGGATTGAGCGTGGCTTGCAGAACCTGGCGGCTGAGCAATGTCGGCTTCAGCGCCGGTAAAGGCGGTGACCCATCGGGCGTGAGCTGCACCGACGAGTTGTTGAAGAAATTGTCGCCGTAGATGGTGATCACGGGTGGCACGCGGCCGCTGGCCGCGGCAGCCGTGACGCTGCTGGGGAAAATGGATGTTATGGAGGGAGGCCCTGCGGACACATTCAGGCTGACGCTGATCACCGCGGCCACTACGCCGCTCGAAAGGTTGGTGAACGTGATGGTCCCGGCGTATGGCCCTACATCGAGCGTGGTCAGCACGTCGGGGTCGATCACAATGAGGATGGGCACGTAGTTGCCGGAGAGTGCCACGTTGCTGGTCTGCGTAAGCAGTTGGTTGGACACGCTGATCTTGAGCCAGTTGGAAGTCTTGCTTCCGGAGGCAGCCGCCACAGTGAACGGAATGGTGCCGCCGTTGGATGCCACGTCGAGTTCCGCGTCGACGGGCGATGCCCCGGCATTCCCGGTGGTGTAGTTATAGGCCAAAACCGGATTCGCGCCAGACACGCCCGGGGTGTAATTGGTCACGCCAGTCCCCGGGGTTACCGACAACGAAGATGGCGGATTGGAAATCGAAAGCGTCACGGGAACCAGCGTGGTGCTGGTTCCGGGGTTGGTCCCCAAAGTGATGATGCCGCTGTAGCTTCCCGGACTCAGACCGGTAGGATTCACTGTTACGGTGAGGGCCAGGGGCGAGGCGCCGGCACCCGGCGTGACCGTCAGCCACTGCATTGGCGGCGATACGGATGCCGTCAGCGTGTAGCCGGCGACCGTCGATTTCGACAGCGTGGCCGTGAGCTTGCCCGCGGCCGGGAGCGCCGTGCTGTTCACCTGGTAGCTGAAACTGAACGAGGTGGGATTCGCTGTCGGCTGTGCCCGTAACGTTGCGGCGCCCAGGAGGGTCAGCCCCGCCAAAACCACCGTTCTCAAGGCGTACGTCTTCATACGCGTTACTTATCGGCAGTTGTCTGGGAAGACTTTATGGGGGGCTTTGGGGACGGACGGGCAGATTGGGGATTTCGGCCGGGACACCTGCGGCGCCGTCCACCCCGCGGGTGCTTTCCGCCGGTCGGCGCGGCCTACTCGAGCAGGTCCAGCGCGCCCTGCATCTCGCTTCTGGCGTGCTGGTCGCCAGCCCGCGTCGTCACTTCGATGCCTTGCAGATATACCTCGCGGGCCTCATCGAGCCGGCCCATGCGCTCCAGCGTCTGGCCACCGTGAAAGTAGGCGGGGGCGTAGTCCGGGTTGACCGCCATGAGGGCGCGGAATTCCCCCAGGGCGGCTTCCAGGTCTCCTGTATTGCGATACTCCATTGCCAGACCGTAGCGCGCGAAACTGTCGGTGGGGTTCTGCTCCACCATGCTCTTCAAGGTGTCCAGGCGGGTGCTTGCCATGCTTGTGTTACTATACCCTGCAAAATGGCCTGTCCCTACTTTTACCCGGTGGAAGCGCGTCCCGGAAGCGCCATGCTCCCCCTGGGCGACTGGTGGAAGGGCGTCTGCCTCGCCGTGCCCGGCGCCCCCCTGGCCGAAACGGGAGCTGCCGGGGGCGGCTTTTGCGACACAGGCTGCAACTTTGGCTATGCGCGCGGCGCCTGCGCCAGATTTCCTCAAGGCGAGGGGCCGGATGCCGTCCGATTCACAATTTCCAGCCACGAAAACGCGACGATTTGCATCTACTACGTGGTGGAGCGCGATCACCATCCGTTCGCCCACGGGCGGCTGGAGTATTCCCTGACGGCGAACGCCTTCGTGGCGCCACCCGAAGCCGCCACCCTGGCGCGTCAGGCGGAGGCATACGTGGTGAGCTATTTGCGGCGCAAGGAGGAGTCCTGATGGAAGGAAAAGCGGTACGGGAATCGGCCTCGGAGTACTCGGAACTGGCCTTACCCACCGACAGCAACGGCTTCGGCAACGTGCTGGGAGGCAAGGTGATGCACCTGGTGGATCTGGCGGGCGCCATGGCTGCCATGCGGCACGCGCACAACCCGGTGGTCACGGCTTCGGTGGACAGCCTTCACTTTCTGCATCCGGTACACATCGGCGAGCTCATCATGCTGCGCTCTTCGGTGAACCGCGTGTTTCGCTCCTCCATGGAAGTCGGGGTCAAGGTGATGACCGAGAAGTTGCTGACGGGGGAGCGATTGCACACCTGTTCGGCCTACCTGACTTTTGTGGCAATCGATCGGGAGGGGAAATCAATTGCCGTATCGCCGGTAATTCCCGAAACAGAAGACGAAATACGCCGGTACCGGCAAGCTGGAGAACGGCGGGAATACCGCCTGGCGATGCGCAATCGCCTGAAAGCCTAGTGCGGTGTCCAGGAATTAGCTGGCCAGTCAGAATCCGTGTGCATCCGTGTGCATCCGTGGCTGATTCTGCCTCCTATTTGTGAGATTCTTGCCATCTTGAGGGTACTCATTGAGTGGCCACGGATGGACACGGATG
>PLDO01000148.1:6956-7828 GCA_003136215.1 Bryobacterales bacterium | reverse complement strand
GACAGGCCAGGAGGCCCGTCCTACTAATCCAGCTTTTTCTGGAAGCGCATCGCGCTCAAGCTCAGCACGGTGATTCCGTATACCGCCATGGCGGCCATCTGCGGCCACAGCACACCCACCCCGGCGCCTTTCAGGAAGATGCCGCGCACGATCTCAATGAAGTAGCGTATGGGGTTCAAATACGTCAGATACTGCACCACCACCGGCATGTTGCGGATGGGAAATGCGAAGCCGGAGAGCATGAACGCCGGGGTCGAAAAGAAGAAGCTCCCCATCATCGCCTGCTGCTGCGTTTGCGAAATGGTGGAGAGGAACAAGCCCGCCCCGAGCGAAGTCATCAGGAACAGCACCGCGCAGAAGAGCAGCAACAGGAAACTGCCGTGCAGCGGAATGTGGAACACCAGAAGCGCCACCGCCGTTACCAGCACCACGTCCAGCAGGCCCACCAAAGCGAACGGGAGCGTTTTGCCCAGCATCAGTTCGATGGGCCGCACCGGCGTCACCATCAACTGCTCCATGGTGCCGATCTCTTTCTCGCGCACGATGCTGAGCGCCGTCAACATCAAAGTCACCATCATGATGATGTTGGCGATCACGCCGGGCACGAAGTAGTTGCGGCTGTACAGGTCCGGGTTGAACCAGACGCGGCTGCGCGCCGTCACCTGCGGCACTGCCATGCTCACCGGCGACCCGGGACTGCGCGTCAGTATCTTGACGCTCTGCTGCCGCTCCATCAAATCCACCGAATACTCCGCGATGATCTCGCCCGCGTAGCTCGCCACCAGCGACGCCGTGTTGGAGTTGGTGCCGTCGATCAGTATCTGCACTTCCGTGGTGCGCCCGCGCGCCGTGTCGCGCGCGAAGCCCGGCAG
>PLDO01000148.1:0-6937 GCA_003136215.1 Bryobacterales bacterium | reverse complement strand
GGGCGTGCGGTCCATGTCCATCCAGGCGATTCGCGCGTGGTCCACGTCCAGGTTGACCGCGAAGCCGAAGACGATCAACTGCACGATCGGCGGCACGAACAGCAGCACGCGCATGCGCGGCTCGCGCAGGGCCTGGATGAGTTCCTTGCGAAGGATCACGAAAATCCGTTCCCACATAGCGTTCACACCAGCTTCTGATTGAGCTTGCGCGTGGCCAGCAGGAATACGATGAGCGCATAAAGCGTCAGGAATCCCAACTCGCCCCACAAGACGCTCAGCCCCACGCCTTTCAGGAAAATACCTTTCAAGATGGTGACCACGTAGCGTGCCGGAACGATGTGCGTAATCACCTGGATCACCCACGGCATGGTTTCAATCGAGTAAACGAACCCGGAGAGCAGAAACGCCGGCAGGAACGAGCTCAGAATTCCCATTTGGTACGCCGCCGTCTGCGTTTTGGCCGCCGCCGAAACGAAGATCCCCCAGAACAACGCGCCGAACAGGAACACGCACGTGGACACCGCCAGCAGCGCCAGGCTGCCGCGGAACGGCACCTCGAAGACGAACACGCCCACCAGCACGGCGATAGTCGCGTCCGCCAGCCCCACCGCGAAATAGGCGAACATTTTGCCCAGCACCATCTCCGCCGGACGCAGCGGCGTGGAGAGAATCTGTTCCATTGTCCCCATTTCCCACTCGCGCGCGATGGTCAGCGACGTCAATAGCGCCGCGATGATCTGCAGGATTACCGCGATCAGCCCCGGCACTACGTAGTTCTTGGATTCCAGCGAGCTGTTGTACCAAACGCGCAGCCGGGCATCCACCGGCGGCGCCAGATGCTCTCCCGCGCGCCGGTTCAACGCCTGAGTGCGCAGTTCCAGCGAGTAGTCGCGCACCAGCGATTCCGCATAGCCGAGCGCAATCGACGCCGTGTTGGAATCGCTGCCGTCCAGCAGAATCTGCACCTGCGCCTCGCGGCCGGCGCCGAGTTGCCGCGAGTAATCGCGTGGAATCACCACGCCCATCAGCACGCGGCTGCGATCGATGCCGCGTTCGATGGTGGCGTAATCGTCGGCCATCCCGCCGATCTGGAAGAATCTCGACCCCTCGAATTGGCGCACCAGCGCGCGGCTCTCCGCCGTCTGATCCTGATCGTAAATCATGGTGGGGATACGGTCCACGTCCAGGCTGAGCGCGAAACCGAACAGCAGCAGCATCAGCACCGGCAGCAGGAGGGCCAGCGCCAGGCTGCGCGAATCGCGCGTGATGTGGTGCAGTTCCTTGATGCAGACGGCGCGCATCCGGCGGTAGCTCATGCGGCCTTCCTTTCCTCTCTCTCGATCAGGGCCACGAAGACGTCCTCCATGGAAGGAACGATCTGCGCCAGTTTCCGCACCTCGATGCCCTGGGCCCCGAGGCGCTCGCGCACCCGCGCTGTAGTGGCCTCCACATCGTCCACCGTGACGTGCAAGCCTCCGCCGAAGACCGCCACGTCGCGCACGCCCTCCAGCCCCTCCAGCGCGCGCATAGTCTCCAGCGGGTCCGAGGCTTCCAGGTTCAGCAGGCTGTGCTCCGTCAGCCCGGCCTTCAGTTCCGCCGGCGTACCCAATGCGATCACTTTGCCGCGATACATCAGGGCGAGGCGGCGGCAATACTCGGCCTCGTCCATGTAGTNNCCAGCGCCAGCCGCTGCTTCCATCCGCCGGAGAGCGTGCGGGTCAGCGCGTTCCGCCGGTCGCTGAGATTGGCCATTTCCAGAACGTGAAGCTTGCGCTCGGCGCGCTTCTCCCGCGGAACGCCGTACATCCCCGTGAAGAAATCGATGTTCTCCTCCACCGTGAGATCGTCGTAGAGCGAGAACTTCTGCGACATGTACCCGATGGTGCGGCGGATCTCTTCGGGCTGCCGCGCCACGTCGAACCCGTTCACCGAGGCGCTTCCCGAGGTCGGCGTGAGCAGCCCGCACAACATCCGGATGGCGGTCGATTTTCCCGCGCCGTTGGGCCCCAGGAAGCCGAAGATCTCGCCTTTCTCCACCGCCAGGGAAACGTGGTCCACCGCCGCGAACGAGCCGAATTTCTTCACCAGGTCCCGCATCTCCACCGCGATCATGCCTTCACCAGCCCTTCCACCATGTGAATCGTCTTGATAAAGGCGCCTTCCAGATTCGCCGACCCCGTCTCGGCTTTCATCACTTCCGGAGTCGAGCAGCGGATCAGTTTGCCTTTGTGCATCAGCCCCACCCGATTGCAGCGCTCCGCTTCGTCCAGGTAGGCGGTGGTCATGAAGATGGTGATCCCCTCCTTCAGCAGTTGGTACAGAATCGCCCAGAAGTCGCGGCGCGAAACCGGGTCCACGCCGTTCGTCGGCTCGTCGAGAAAGAGAATCCGCGGGCGGTGCAACAAGGTGCACATCAGCGCCAGCTTCTGTTTCATGCCGCCGGAGAGTTGTCCCGCCGGCCGCGCGCGGAACGGCTCCATGCGGGTCATGCGCAGCAGTTGCACGGTCAGCTCCGCCCGCACTTGCCCCGTGATGTCGAACAGGTCCGCGTAAAAGATCATGTTCTCTTCCACGGTCAGGTCCTGGTACAACCCGAAGCGCTGCGCCATGTACCCGATCTGGTCCTTTACCGCCCGCGATTCGCGCGCCACGTCGTGGCCCGCCACGCGCGCGCTGCCCTCGCTCGGGTCCATCAGGCCGCACAACATGCGCAGCGTGGTCGTCTTGCCCGCGCCGTCCGGCCCCACCAGTCCGAAAATCTCGCCCTTGCCCACCGTCAGGTCGAGATGGTCCACCGCCGTCAATTCGCCGAAGCGCTTGGTCAGGCCGCTGGTTTCAATGATGGTTTCCATCAATTCCCCAGCAGGATTTCGGCGTCCGCCGGCATGTTCGATTTCAGCTCGCGCCCCGGATTCTCCACCTCGATCTTGATCCGGTACACCAGCTTCACGCGCTCCTGCTGCGTCTGGATCTGCTTCGGCGTGAACTCCGCCTCCGAGGCGATGAACGTCACGCGGCCGTTGTACACCTTGCCGGGATACGAATCCGTGGTGACCCGGGCCTTGGAACCGAGTTTGACCCTCCCCAGGTCCGTCTCATTGATGTAACCGCGCAGCCAAGGATGCTCGATATCGCCCACCGTGACCACCGCCGTGCCCGGCGCCAGCACCTCGCCGGCATCCGCCGCCTTGACCAGCACCACGCCATCCACCGGCGACGTCACCACGGTGTCGGCGAGTTGCGTATCGATCAGCGCCAGACTGGCCCTGGACCGCGCGATTTCCGCCCGCCGCGTGGTAATCTCCTGCTCGCGCCGCTTCAACTCCAGCTGACTCGCCTCCGCCATCTTCACCGCGCCGCGCGCCCGCTCCACCTGCCCCTGCTGCGCGTGGATCTGCTCCACCCGCGGACCGGCCAGCACCAGCGCCTCGCGCTCTTGCAGTTGCTTCAGCACCGCCTGAGCGTTCTCGAAGCGATTGCGGTATTGATCGAATTGCGCCGTGGAGATGTCGTCGTTCTTGTACAGCGTCTGCGCCCGCTCCCAATCCCGTTTGGCGCGATCCAGTTCGCTTGAGGCTGCGTCCACTGCCGCCCTGGCGTCCAGCTTTTCCTGCGGCCGCGCGCCGTTCTGCAACTCGGCGAAGCGCGCCTGCATCGACGTCAGGTCGGCATGGCGCGTCTCGATGTCCGCCGCCAGACTCGCCCGCTGGAACTCCACCGCGGTCTGCGCCTGCGCCAGTTGCGACTCGCTCGACGCCAGGCCCGCCGCCTCGCGATCCCGCTGCATCAGGAGTTGATCGCGATCCAGCCGGGCGATCACCTGCCCCTTTTTCACCGCGTCGCCCTCATCCACCGTGCGCTCCAGCAGCCGCCCGGCGGTTTTGAACGCGATGGTGACTTCCTCCAGCTCCATGTTTCCGGAAATCGTCAGGCGGTTGTCGGGCGCTTTTCCCATCCCGCGAAACACCCAAACCGCGGCCCCGGCCGCCGCCAAAATCAATCCAATTATCAGAATTCGTTTCATAGAAGCCTTACTCCACGCTCTTGCGCACCGCGCCCATCGCCTGCGCCAGGTCGATCCTGCCCACGTTGTAGTTGTAGAGCGCCGCCGTCTGGTTGTCGCGCGCCCGCTCCAGGCGGCTTTGCGCGTCGGTCACTTCCACCCCGATGGCGACTCCCGCCTCGTACCGGCGGCGCGCTTGCGCCAACTCGTTCTCCGCCAGGTCCAGGCCTTCCCTGGAGACTTTCACCTGCTCTTCCGCCGAGTGCAGTTCGTCCAGCGCCAGGCGCACATCCAGCTCGATCTGCTCTTTGAGATCGTTGGTCTTCACCTTCTCCGCGCGGTATTGCGACGCCGATTCCGCCCGCCGCGCATCCCGCCGCCCGCCATCGAACAAGGGCACGCGCACCGAGATCCCGATGGTCCGCGTGGGCAGGGAACTGTCGAATCCCGATCCGCTCGACCCGTAATCGCCGAATGCCGCTACACTCGGCAGCCGCTCCAGTTTGGTGGCGCTGGCCGACAGACGCGCGGTGGCTTCGCGCTCCTGCTGCGCCTCCAGATCGGGCCGCTCCTTCAATGCTTGCGCCTTCGCCTGCTCCATCGTCACCGCGTCCACCGGGACGTATTGCAGTTTGTCCGTCAGCACCAGCTCGGTATCGAGGCGCAGGCCGATCGCCCGCAGCAGTTGCAGGACTGCGCTGCGCCGCGCGTTTTCCGCCACCAGCAGCCGCTGCCGGTCGTTGGCCATTTGCACCCGCGCGCGCGTGATTTCGATGCCCGTGCCGGTGCCCGCCGCCTTCTGATTCTCAGCCTGCTTGAGCACCGCTTCGGAAAGCGTCAGATTCGCTTTCGACGATTCCACGTCCGCGTCCGCCCGCACCGCCGCCAGATAGGCGCGCGCCACCTGCGCCGCCACCTGCTCCGCGCTGCCGCCGACATCCGCCTTGGCCGCGCTCACCCCGGCCTTAGACGCCTGGAAGCGCCGGATGGTGCTGAAGTCGAAGACGCTTTGCGTGGCCGCCACGCGCGCGTCCATGGTAGTGAAGGGACCCACGAACATGGGGATTTTGAAGCCCGGGATCGGCGTCGTGATCTGAATCCCCATCGCCGCCAGGTTGCGCGTCAGGCTTTCGTCCGTGAATGTCCCCTCCACATCCGGCAGTAGGGCGCCGCGCGCCTCCGCCGAGCGCGATTCGGCCTGCTTCAGCGCCTCCGCCGAAAGCTGCACCCGCGTGTTCCCTTCCGGCGCGACCGCCAGTTGCACCGCGCGCTTCAAGCTCAGTTCCACCGGCGCCGCCACCAGCGGCGCAGTCCACAGCAACACCCAAACCAATCGCATCTACCGTTCCTCCTTGCCCGCCGTTGCGGGAGCGCGAAAACCCGCGCTTAGAAACGTCACAAGCAGTTTCATGCGCGGCTCCAGGTCCGCCGCTCCTTCCGGCGGCAGCGGAAACATCGGAGGCCGGCACATGGTGTGCGCCATCGCGCCCACCATGAAATGCACCCTCCACAACAGTTCTTCCTCCGGTAACGCCGGAAGCGCCTGCCGCAGCGCGGACACAAAGCGCATGCCCGTTGGACGAAAATGCTTCTCCACGATCCGCGGCATCATGCCTTCCGCCAGCATTTGCCCCATCAGGCGCACAAAGTCGGGACTGCGGCCCGCCACCTCTACGGTTGGCAGGAGAAACGATTCCAGTATCTTCTCCACTTCCACCGGCCCGCCGCCCGCTTCCGTCTCCACGCGCTCCAGCCAGGCGAGGCGCGTGAGATTCACCGGCGTCACTTTGCGGGTCACAACCGCGTCCAGCAGCCCTTCCTTGGAGCCGAAATGATAATGCACCGCGGCAAGGTTAACCCCTGCTTCTGCAATGACATGGCGCAGCGATGTGGCGGCGTATCCCTGTTCCCCGATGAGCCGCTCGGCCGTGTCCAGAATCTTTTCTTTAGTATCTATCATTCGTATGATTCAATCGAATGATTGAATCATACGATTTAATCGCGCGGCGTGTCAAGCGTTTCCGCCGATCGAGTCGCAGAAGAGTACTGCTCCGTCCGGTCGCCATCCTCCTAGTATTCGGAATGCAAATTGCAACAGAACCCTCGCACGGCGCTCCTGCGTCTAAATAATAGGAGGTGAGAGATATGCTGAACTGGATGCGAGTCACTTGGTGTAAGAGTATGCACACCGAAGCCATGTGGCCCATAAATGGGAAATACATTTGTCCACGCTGCCTGCATGAGTACCCGGTGCCATGGGAAGTTCCGGCTGCCGCGGCCGGCGTTTCCATGCACCACGCCCCTGAAGCAGCCGCATACGCCGCGCAGCAACGTCTCGCCTAGTAGGACGGGCCTCCCGGCCTGTCTCTGGCAGATCCTCCCGGCGAGCGACTCCCCAAAATGGAATGGCCTGCTCCCGGATCGAAGATCCGGAAGCCGGCCCACCTCTAACCGCTGCGCGAGACCTTAGAACGCGAGCTTCAACGCCAACTGGATCTGGCGCGGAGGATACGCGCTCGACACCGTACCGTAGGCGCTGCTGGTGATGGTGGTATTCAGCCCGCTGAAGTTGGCTACGTTCGGGGCGTTGTAGAAATCCGCCTGGGAACCGGTGGTCATAGTAACCGCTTGCGAGCGGTTATATAGGGCCGGCACGAAGTTCGCCATATTGTTGGCAGCTGTGTACATGGGCTGTACATATTCGTAGCGCAGGCCGAGTCACCCCGTCCGTCACCACCCGCACCGTGCCGCTTGGTACGATAAAATCCAGTCCCCCAGACAAGCAACTCATATGCCCGAGAAGCCCTACGACCATATCCAGATCGAATTGAAGTGGCACGAACGCTGGCGGAACGCCGACTTCTACAAGGCCGAAGAGAATTCCGCCAAGCCCAAGTTCTACGTCCTGGAGATGCTGCCCTACCCCAGCGGCAC
>PLDO01000122.1 GCA_003136215.1 Bryobacterales bacterium | reverse complement strand
CACTTCGCCATCATGTTCGAGGCGCTGTTCATTCTGACCATCATCGACGCGGGAACCAGGGTAGGACGATTCATGCTGCAGGATCTGCTGGGGCACGTCTCGCCGCCGCTGGGACGCACCAGTTGGATGCCGGGGGTGATCGCCACCTCTTCCGCCGTGGTGGGCGCGTGGGGATACTTCCTGGTGCAGGGCGTGCGCGATCCGCTGGGCGGGATCAATTCCCTGTGGCCGCTATTTGGCATTTCCAATCAGCTGCTGGCGTCGATCGCGCTCTGCGTGGCCACCACTATCCTCTTGAAAATGCACGGGGCCAAGTACATGTGGATCACCTGCGCACCCATGGTGTGGCTGGTGATCGTCACCTTCACCGCGGCCTGGCAAAAGATCTTCTCGCCGGTTCCGGCGATCGGCTTTCTGGCGCAAGCGGACAAGCTGGAGGCGGCATTGCGTGCGGGCAAGGCGGCAGACGGGGTGGCCACGCAGACGCTGATTCTCAACGCCCGGCTCGACGCGGGCGTCTGCGCCGTGCTCCTGGTGCTGGTGGCGGTAATTCTTCTCGACTCGGTCCGGGTATGGGCGGGAATTCTCTCGGGAAGCCGCGACCGGCAGGTGCATGAAGCGCCGTTCGTGATGTCGCGGCTTCAGGCGGAAGAGCTATGAGGCGGCTGTTTCGACTGGCGATGGCGTTGCTGCGTGAACTGGCGGATGAGAACGCCTACCAGCGGCATCTGGCGGCGCACGGGAGGACGCACTCCGGCGAGGAGTGGCGGAGATTCAGCGAACAGCGCCTGCGCGAGAAATATGCGCAGGCCAAGTGTTGTTGAGGGTCGACTATACCTCCAAGGTGTAAACCC
This sequence comes from Bryobacterales bacterium, assembly GCA_003136215.1. Taxonomy (GTDB): domain Bacteria; phylum Acidobacteriota; class Terriglobia; order Bryobacterales; family Bryobacteraceae; genus Solibacter. Next base: position 15,152 of record PLDO01000122.1, on the reverse strand, counting down.
CAAGGAGGGGCATCTCTAGGTATTTTAGGGGGGACTACTAACTCTGTATGATATCGGGCGACTTTTGCAGGTGAATTGTATTGAGCATTACACCGGCTCACGCTACTATCGTCGGTATACAGCGTGTCCTGTGCTATTTGGGCAATGTTGGGATGTTACATCCTGGCGCTGCCGTTGGCGGCGGTTGAGCCGGGAGTCAAGGCACAATTCGTCGGAGGAACCGTAAGCTGCATCGCCGCGAAGGCGAATTTCCGCCTGGACCTGACCGGCGCCGAAACGCTCCATCTTCAATGGGGCAATGCCGCACTGGACATCGCCTACCAAAAGGTCAATACCGTGGAGTACGGGCAGCATGTGAGCCGCAGGTATGTGGAGGCGGTGTTGATTTCGCCGGTGCTCTTGCTGGCCAAGTCGCGCCGGCACTTTGTGACCATCGGCTATCTCGACGAAGCAGGCCAGCAGCAGGCACTGGTTTTCCGTGTGGAAAAGGGAGACATCCGTTCCGTACTGGCAGGTCTGGAAGCTCGAACCGGCCGCCGGATCGAGTATCAGGATAACGAAGCGCGAAAGGCAGGAAAGGGATGAAGTGGCTTCCGGTTCTTCTGTCTACTCTTCTTCTTATGTCCGCGACGGCGGCGGATAACCCGGCTTCAACCCTCGCAATCGAAGAGAATTCGTTGAAGCAGTTGCTGCAAATCCGGCGTGTGTACGTGGACCGCCTGACAGGCGGAGAGACCGCGGCACAAATGCGCGACATCTTATTGAGCAGTCTCGAGGGCACCAATCTCTTTGTCCTCACGGAGAACGTCGAGCGGGCCGACGCCACCCTGAAAGGCGCGGCGGAAGACCTGGTGTTCACCGAGGTGCACACTTCGTCGGACGGCATCAACGCGCACACGAATTTTGGGACCGGGCGCACCACCAGCAACTCGCGCGGCGCCAACGCGGGTTTCGGAGTCGGGGAGAATGAGAGCGACCATTCGTCGGAGCGGCGTCACGAGGCGGTGGCGGCGGTGCGCCTGGTCAATAAGGAAGGCGACGTGATCTGGGCGACCACGCAGGAGAGTATGGGAGCGAAGTTTCGCGGGGCCAGCACGGACGTGGCGGACAAGATCACGGTCAAGCTCAAGGAGGACTTCGCCAGGGCGCGAAAGCTGGTGACCGCCACCACCACAAATGTGGTCCCGTCCGGCGCCCCGGCGGCGGCGCAAGCGGGCCAAATCGCGCTCAAGTAACGAAGTGGGGCAGCCAGTCCTGGCTGGGGTCAGGAGAGAAGGTCGTGGATGGCGCTGAGCAGTTCGCGGCTGTCTACCGGCTTGGGCAGGATGCGGGAAACCAGTTGCTCTTCCGGTTGGCCGTATAAATCGTCCGGCCAGCCGGAAAGAACGATCACCGGGGCGCGGCAACCGAGATCGCGAATGCCGCGGATCAGGGCCATACCTTCCTGCGAGTCGGCTTCGCCAAGGGCGTTGGGAATGCGGAGATCCATGAGCACCAGGTCCGCATTCCCGATGCGGCGCACGGCCTGGCCCGCGGTGAGGGCGACCTCCACCTGGTAGCCCGCGATTTCCAGGAGTTGCTTGTAGAGGTCAAGTTGCACTACGTCGTCGTCAACCACCAGAATCCGGGACATCGGGGTGCATATCTATCTTAGTAGGTCTTCGAGCTGGATGCGTGTATCGGTCTTCGCATCGCGGTACTTCACGATGACGGGAGTGTATACGCTGATACCCCAGTCCTTGCCGGGACCATTGGTGATGGCGCGCGCGCCGGCGATGACGACGGCGCCCTCGGGGACGACGAGCGGGTCGTCATCGCCCGCGCGGTGGATGGTGTTGCGCACCAGGTCGTAGACAGGTGTGGAGCGATTGAGAATGGTGCCGGTGCCGAGCACGGCGCGGCGCTTGACGATCGTGCCCTCGTAGACACCGCAGTTGCCGCCGATCAGTACGTCGTCTTCAATGATGACGGGCAGCGCGCCCACCGGTTCCAGCACGCCGCCGATCTGGCTGGCGGCGGAGATGTGGCAGTGGGCGCCGACCTGGGCGCAACTGCCCACCAGCGCGTGCGAATCCACCATGGTGCCGTCGCCCACCCAGGCGCCGGCGTTGATATACATGGGCGGCATGCAGGTGACGTTCCGTCCGAGATACGCGCCTTGGCGCACGCTGGAGCCACCGGGCACAATGCGGATGCCCTTCTCGGGGCCGACCTGCTGCATGGGGTAGGTGTCTTTGTCGCGGAAGCTGAGCGAGCCCACCGACATGTCAACGTTGATGCCCATCCGGAAGCCTACCAGAATGCCCTTCTTGACCCACGCGTTGACGCGCCAGCCGGTGGCGGACGCCGGGTCCGGTTCGGCGGCGCGGATACTGCCCTCGGTCAGCGAGATGAGGAAGGCGGCAAAGATGGCCTTGTCTTCCGGCGTGTAAGTGTCAGGCTTGTTGTCGAAGAGGCGTTCAATGAGTAATTGCATGTGTATGAATTCGGCCGGGAAAGACCGCTCCCTGACGGTCGCGGCTCCGATGAGCGCATCGAGGCTCCGATCAGAGCCGCGACCGGGGTACCCCTCCCGGGGTCGGGAGCGGTCTTCCTACTGTCGCACCAGAAGTCCAACGGAAGCCAGCACCGTCTCGATTTTGCCCAGGCTGGCCTGGCTGGGCGGCACCATGGGGAGGCGCCAGACGGGTTCCAGCAGGCCCATCAGCGCCATCGCGGCTTTCACCGGAATGGGGTTGGACTCCACGAAATTGATGTTCATGAGCGGGAGGAACCTGGTCTGGAGCTTGCGAGCGGCGGCGAAATCGTTGCGCAGGCAGGCTTGCGCGATGGCGGTCATTTCGGCGGGGATTTCGTTGGACGCCACACTGATGACGCCGCGTCCGCCAAGCGCGGCGAGTGGGATGGTGATGGCGTCGTCGCCGGAAAGCACGATGAACCCGGCGGGGACTTCGTGGAGCACGGTCGCCATCTGTCCGATATTGCCGCTGGCTTCCTTGACGCCCACGATGTTGTCGATTTGGGCCAGGCGCGCGAGTGTGCCGGGTTCCACGTTGATGCCGGTGCGTCCTTGCACGCTGTACACCACGATGGGCAGGCGGGTGGAAGCCGCAATCGCGCGGTAGTGCTGGTACAGCCCTTCCTGCGTGGGCTTGTTGTAATAGGGGGTGACGGAAAGGATGCCGTCCGCGCCCAGGGCTTCGATCTCGCCGGCGAGTTCGATCACTTCCCGCGTGTTGTAGCCTCCGGCGCCGGCCAGCACGGGGACTTTACCCTTGGCCTCTTCCAGCGTGATCTCCACCACTCGCAGATGTTCCGCACGGGTGAGCGTCGGGCTTTCGCCGGTGGTGCCGCAGGGGACCAGGAAATCGATCCCGGCCTCGATCTGGCGGCGCACCAGCGCGCGCAGGGTTGATTCATCTAACGACAGATCCTGACGGAACGGAGTGACCAGGGCTGTGCCGCATCCGGTAAACATGTACCACCTCCTGAAAAGCAAAAATCATTGGCCACAGATAAACACAGATAAACANNAACACAGATAAACACAGATGAAAACAAAACCCTCTTATCTGTGTTTATCTGTGTTCATCTGTGGCCCAAATCTTCTTTTTCGTCTAAAACGTAATCTCGCTAAACTCGTAGAAACCCTTCTTGCCAACAATCCATTGGGCCGCCTTGAGCGCGCCCCTGGCGAAGCCTTCCCGGCTGCGCGCGGTGTGGCGGAGAGTGATGGTGTCGGCCCCGCTGTCGAAGCCGATCTCGTGGGTGCCGGGAATTGTGCCGGCGCGGTTGGATCCCACGTCGATGGGGCGCTTGTAGCCCGCCTTTTTCATCTCTTCCACCAGTTTCAGCAGCGTACCCGATGGCGCGTCTTTCTTCGCTGCGTGGTGGATTTCCCAGGCCCATGCGCCATACGCCGGCTCGGCGGCCAGCAGGCGCGCCGCTTCGGCCACCAGGCGGAAGAAGACATTCACGCCGATCGAAAAATTCGGGCTCCAGACCAGGCCGGTGTCGTGCGTCTCGATGGCGCGCTTCACCCGGTCGATGTGTCCCAGCCAGCCGGTGGTGCCCACCACCAGCGGAACGCCCAGCGCGGCGATGCCTTCCACGTTGCCGGGGACCGCCGCCGGAATGGAGAACTCAATGGCGACGTCGATGCCGGCGAAGTTGGCGGCGGTCAGCCCTGCGCCATCGGGATTGTTGAACTCGTCGAGCTTGAGCGCAACCTGAAAATCGTACTCGGGGGCAAGCTGTTCGATCAGCTTCCCCATCTTGCCGTAGCCCACGATGCCGAGCTTACGCATGCACGGCCTCTTTGCGTTCGAAGACGTTGGGGTCGAGCGTGGCGAAGAACTCCTCGTGGAGCGCGGTCACCGTGCGCAGCAGATCGGTTTCGGCCACTACGAAGCTGATATTGAGCAGCGACGCGCCCTGGCTGATCATGCGGATGTTGATGCCGTCCAGCGAATTGAAAACCCGGCGCGCCACGCCCGGCGTGTGGCGGATGTTCTCGCCCACCAGGCAGACGATGACGCTGTCATGCTCCACCGTGGCTTCGGCGAACTGGCGCAAGTCGCCCAGGATGAGATCGATGTGGCGGGTGCTATCGATGGTCAGCGAGACGCTGACCTCGCTCGTGGCCACCATGTCGACCGGGGTCTCGTAGCGGTCGAAAATTTCGAAGATGCGGTGCAGGAAGCCGTGGGCCATCAACATGCGCGTGGAGTGAATATTGACGGTGGTGATCTTGCGCTTGCAGGCGATCGATTTCACCACGTTCTCGCAATGCACCGATTCGGCCGTGATGCGCGTCCCCGGCACGTCCGGACGCCGCGAATTGAGAATCATCACGGGGATGTTCTTCTCAATCGCCGGGACGACGGTAGCGGGGTGCAGCACCTTGGCGCCGAAGTAAGCCAGTTCGGCGGCTTCGGCGAAGGAGATGGTCTTGACGCGATGGCCGCCGGGCAGGATGGTGGGGTCGGCGGTGAGCATGCCATCCACGTCGGTCCAGATCTGGATCTCTTCGGCATCGATGCCGGCGCCCACTATGGCCGCGGTGTAATCGCTGCCGCCGCGGCCCAGCGTGGTGGTGACGCCATCCTCCGTGGAAGCGATGAAGCCGCCCATGACGACCACGCTCTGCGCGGCCAGCGGCGGAATGGTCTTCGCCAGGCGCGCGTAGGTCTCTGGGAAATTGGGGGCCGCCTGGGTGTGGCGCTTGTCGGTAATCAGCACGTCGCGCGAATCCACGTGCTCGGCCGGCATGCCGAAATGGCGGAAGCCGAGGGTGACGATGTAACTGGAGAGGCGTTCGCCATAGCTGGAGATGGCGTCGATGGAGCGCGGCGTGAGTTCGCCCAGTACGGCCAGCCCCTTGACCAGCTCGGTGAGTTCCTGGAACTGCTCGTCCAGGAAGCGGTCCAACTCGGCGCGGTCGGCCAGGGGGACGATGAGGCGCGCCTCGCGCGAGTGGTAATCGCGCAGGTCGTGCAGTTGGCGGATGTATTCCTCGCGCTTGCCGCCGATGGCGGCGCCGGCAATTTCCAGCAGCTTGTTGGTGGTCTTCCCCATGGCCGAAACCACCACCACGGGACGGCGCGCTTCGCGGGCGCGCACGATTCCGGCAACGCGCGTAATGGCGGCGGCCGATTCCACCGAGGTGCCGCCGAACTTCATGACAATCATTCGCCCAACATCCCTTCCGAATGCATCAGCTCGGCATTCAGTACGGCGGCGCCGGCCGCGCCGCGGATGGTGTTGTGGCTGAGCACCACGAATTTGTAATCCAGCGCGTGGCAGGGGCGCAAGCGTCCCACGAAAGCGGCCATGCCGCGCTCGCGTTCGGCATCCTTGCGCGGTTGCGGGCGGTTGGCCTCCGTCAGGTAGATTACGGGGCGCGGCGGCGCGCTCGGCAGATTGCGCTCCTGCGGCAGCCCGCGGAAGCTCTCCAGTGCGTGGCGCAGGTCGGCCTCCTTCGGCTTGGAGGAAAACTCCACCGACACGGTTTCGGTGTGGCCATCCACTACCGCCACGCGGTTGCAATGGGCGCTGACCTTGGCGGCCAGGGGAGCGATGTGATCGCCCGCGAAATCGCCCAGGATTTTCTGTGTTTCCATCTCCATCTTCTCTTCTTCGCCGCCGATGAACGGAACCACGTTGCCCATGATGTCCATGGAGGCGACGCCGGGGTATCCCGCGCCGGAGATGGCTTGCATGGTGGTGACGATCACCTTGGTAATGCCGAACTGCTTGAGCGGGCCGAGCGCCATCACCAGGCCGATGGTGGAGCAGTTCGGATTGGTGACGATCTGCCCTTTCCACCCGCGGGCGCGCTGCTGGCCGGGCACCAGCTTGAGGTGATCGGGATTGATCTCCGGTACCAGCAGCGGAACATCCTGCTCCATGCGATGGTTGCGCGAATTGGAAACCACCACGTGTCCGGCCTGCGCGAAAGCGCGCTCGATTTCGGTGGCGACGCCGGCGTCCATGGCGGAGAAGAGCAGGCGCGGGGCGTTGCCGGGCTTGCATTCGTCCACGGTGAGCCCGGCGACCGTGTCCGGCGTGCCGCCGGCCAGATGCCACGTCATGGCGTCCTGGTACTTCTTGCCGGCCGAGCGGTCGCTGGCTCCCAGCCACTTGAGGTCGAACCACGGGTTCCCTTGCAGGAACTTAATGAAATGCTGGCCCACCATGCCGGTGGCGCCGAGTATGCCTACTTCGATTCGCTTTTGCATAATTCCTTTACGATGCGTTGGTAGAGTGCCACGGCTTCGGTGAGCTGGGCTTTGGGCACGCGCTCTTCCAGCGTGTGCGCCACGTGAATGGTGCCGGGGCCGATGAGGAACGGCTCGCCCCATGCGCCGTGGAACGCCGGGATATCGGTGGTGAACGCCACTACGGTGGTCGGAATGCCGCCGACCGCGCCCAGGCGGACGGCGGGAATCTCGATAATCTCGCGCAGTTCCGCGCGGCCGGCGGCGGCGCGCTCCAGCGCGGCCTTGGTTTCGCTGGAATCCCCCACCAGGCGGATCATGATATCGGCGCGGGCTTCGTCGGCGATCACGTTGGGCGCGCGGCCCCCTGCCAGTGTGCCGATATTGAGCGTGCTGGGACCGAGCAGCGGGTCGACGGGCAGCGGGATGCGGCGGATATCGGCCAGCACGTCGAGCAGTTTGTTGATGGCGCTCTCGCCCAGTTCGGGATAGGCGGAGTGGGCCATCTTGCCGGTGGCGCAGACCTCGTAGCGCAGCGCGCCCTTGCTGCCCAGGGCAAGCTGGTTTTCGGTGGGCTCGCCGTTAATGATGTAACGCGAGCCGCGCGGCGTCAAGGCCGCCTTGTAAGCGCCCGCGCTGTTGCGCTCCTCGCCCACCACGAAGAGCAGGCCAAAGCCGCGGTGGCCACCGGCCAGCAGGGCCTCCACGGCCTTGATCATGCTGGCCATGATGCCCTTGGTGTCGCAGGCGCCGCGTCCCCAGATGAACTCGGCATCTTCGCGGGAGGTGAAGAACGGCGGCACGGTGTCGATGTGGGTGGAAAGCGTGACCACCAGGGGATCGCCCCATTGCGCAAACACATTGAAGCGCCGCGGTTCCACTTCGATGCGCTCGATCCGGCCATCGTAAAGAGCCGCCAGGGGAGCCAGGTAGTCGTAGAGGTAGTTGCCTGCCCGCTCCTCGTTATTGGTGATGGATTCGATATCGACCAGGGCCCGCGTAAGTTCGAAGACGTTCATATAAATATCCGTTTGGGGGGAGGCGAAGGGGAGGAGATTGCGCGCGCGTGCCGCGTTTTTCAATTCCCGATAGCGCTCCACCCGCCTGTGAACGGGTGACAGTGAGCAGGATTTGACCTGGCTCCCCAACCGGACGGAATTGAGATTCCGTTCCGATTTCGGCGGATACTGCTTACGGCCCCTATCGCCGGCCTCCGAAACTCAATCGGAAACCCGGTCCGGCTACTGATGGCCGCCGCGCCTCTACGGTGAAAATTCAGGATAGCACGGTGGGGCGGGCTTCAGCCTGCCACTCGACGCGGGAAGCGTCGGGCGCGGGAGTGACGCGGGAAGTCTTACAATCAGGCATGATGCGTTACCTTCTGCCGTGGGCTGTCCTGCCCGTGCTGCTCTGTGCCGCCGATTCGAGCGTCGATCACGTCACCATTACCGGAAGCGATCTCAAGCAGATGCAGGCGAGACTCGCCAGTGTCGGAATTGCCAGCGTCTACGGTGGAGCGCACAGCAACCATGCCACGGAAATGGCGCTGGTGAGCTTCCCGGATGGATCGTACCTGGAATTAATGGGCATTCCGCCCAATGCGGAGGCGGATGCCGTCGCCCGGCACGTGTGGGCGAAATTCCTCAAGGAAAATGCGGGTCCGTGCGCCTGGGCGATGCGCGAGAAGAATCTGGCCGCGGAGGTGAGCCGCCTGAAGGCGGCGGCCGTCGCGGTATCGGCGCCGGTAGAGAGCGGGCGTACGCGTCCCGACGGCGTGCGCCTGGAGTGGGAGACGTCCGACGTGGGCGGGGAGACGCGCGGCACGTTTTTCCCGTTCCTGATTCAGGACAAGACACCGCGCGAGCAGCGCGCTTTCCCGCAGGGCAAACCGGTGACGAAAGAGTTCCGCGGGGTGACGCGCGTGGTGATCGCGGTGCGCAATCTGGATGACGCCATCCAACGCTACCGGCAGGCCTACGGCGTGCCGCGGCCCATCAAACAGGTGGACAAGAGTCTCCAGGCCCACCTGGCGCTCATGGGCGATCTGCCGGTGGTGCTGGCGCAGCCCCTGAATGCCGGGTCGTGGCTCGCGGAGCGCATCGAGCGATTTGGCGAAGGGCCGTGCGCGTTCGTGCTGGCCGCGGCCAATCCGGGGCACTTTCAGGCGGCGGCGAAGACGCGCTGGTTCGGCGCGGAAATCTCCTGGTTCGACGAGGAGAAACTGGGCTGGCGATTGGGATTTGAGGCCGCCCGATAACTCCGCAGACCGTGGGGCGGGCAATCCTGCCAGGCAATCCTGCCCGCAGCCGGCATTCCTGCCGGCTGGACCCGCTGGAAAGCGCGTTCCGCAGCCTGAAAAGGCTGCCCCACAAAGCGAGACACTGGCGCGGACAAATCGAGTGCACGCCGCGCGGGCGGGCGGCGTCTTGACGGGTAGAGGAGTTTCATACATGGCTGCCGGCAATCGTCTGCTCGTGGGCCTCTTCGCCTTCGCTGCGTGGGGGCAGACTTCGGAGAAGGTATTCTACTTCACCCATCTCGATACGCCACAGGCGTTGCAGGAAGTCACCAATATGGTCCGAGTGGTGGGCGATATCCGCGATCTGTCCCCGGATGTGGCGAAGCAGTCGCTGACGGTGAAGGGCACCGCGGACCAGATCGCCGCGGCCGGTTGGCTCACCGCCGAGATGGACAAACCCGCGGGCGCCACGGGTCCACGCGACTATCCGTTCAACGACGCCCGTGCTCCGTTGGCGCGGGTGGTTTATCTGAGTCATGTGGACAAGCCGCGCGACCTCCAGGAAATCGTCAACGCGGCGCGCTCGGTGGTGGACATTCAACGCTGCTACCCGATGAGCCGGCAGAAGGCGATTGTCATGCGCGGGATGCCGGAGCAGGTGAAGGCGTTGGGTTGGCTGATCGGCGTGCTGGATCAACCGGCCGGCGCGCAACCCGGAGGCGCCCCTCCGCCGGACTACCGGCTTCCGGAGGAAGACTGGAGTTATACCAGAGGGCGCGAGTTGGTGGTGCGGGTGGCGCCCTTGACGACGATCGACACGCCCGAGGCCCTTCAGGAGACTGTCAACACGGTGCGCTCGATCGTAGACATCCAGCGCTGCTTCCCCGTCTCCGCGCGCAAGGTGCTGGTGATGCGGGGGAACGACGATTCGATGGCGCTCGTGGCATGGCTCCTGAAGCAACTCGACGGTCCCGCCGGCCAGGGCACCAGCGAGTTCAAGATAGGCGGCGCCGGCGGCCAGATCGCGCAGGTGGCATTCGTCAACGCGGCGACGGTCGAAAGCCTTGTGGAAATGGCATCCCAGATCCGGACGGAGACGAAAATGGCGCGCGCGTTCCCGTTCCCGCCCCAAAAAGCGGTGGCGATGCGCGGCACTGCCGATCAGCTTGCCCAGGCGCAGCAGGTGATCCAGGCGAGACAGGGGAAGTAAACGCAATCCCACTCCGAAATTCGATTTCTGCCTGTTATACTCGTCACCAAAAGGTGACGAATCTGGAGTTTGGCCATTTCCAGGTGGGGCATGCTTTAGCTTGCCAGGCGAGCGAAACTCGCCCGTCCGAGCTTTGCTCGGATACTCGTCACCAAAAGGTGACGAATGATCAATCAAAGTACGCGGCGCGTCTTCTTAGCTCAAGCCGGGCTGGCCGGAGCCGGTCCGGCGCTGGCTTTACGCGCGCAGACGCGGAAGACCTTCGATGTGCGCGATTACGGCGCCGTGGGTGACGGCAAGACGCTCGATAGCGCGGCCATCCAGAAGGCGATCGACGCGGCCGCGGCGGCAGGCGGCGGCGCGCAGGTGCTGATCCGCGGCGGAAAGAAGTACCTCGTCGGGACGTTGCTGTTGAAGAGCGGCATCGATTTCCACCTGGCCGACGATGCCGAACTGGTAATCTCCACCAACCAGGCGCACTATCCTGCGGGCGACGAGAATGGCGTGCTCACNNCGCGCCACCGAGTTCATGACGGGTTTCAACAAGGAAGGCGAGATCTGGGAATTCGGCGCCTTCCGCCCGAAGATGTTCATCCTCACCGGCTGCCAGGGACTGGAGGTTCGCGACATTTCCTTCAGCCAGGCGCCGCAGTGGGGGTTGCACATGCTGGGGTGCGAGCACGTGCTGGTGGACGGCATCAAGATCCGCAACAACCTGGATGTGCCGAATTGCGACGGCATCGACCCCGACCATTGCCGCGATGTGGAGATCCGCAACTGCAACATCGTATGCGGCGACGACGCCATCGTGATCAAGTCCACGCGGCAGAGCCGGAAGTGGGGGTCGACGGCCAACATCACGGTGAAGGATTGCGTGATTGAGACGAAGGACTCGGGATTGAAGATCGGTACCGAAACCACCGAGGACATCCACGACATCCGTTTCGAACGCTGCAACATCAAGTCGAGTTGCCGCGGAATGACGATTCAGCTGCGCGACGAAGGCAGCGTGTACGGGATCGATTTAAGCGATATCCAGTTTGTAGCCAGTTACCAGGCGGCGCCGTGGTGGGGGCGCGGCGAAGCAATCTCCTTCACGGCCTACCCGCGCACCAAGGGCGGCAAGGTGGGCGCCATCCACGATGTGCGCGTGCGGAATGTCACCGGCCGCGCCGAAAACAGCATCCGCATCAACGGCTCTCCCGAGAGCCGGATCGCCAACGTGACGCTGGACAAGGTGTCCGTCACCTTCGACCGCTGGACCAAATACCCCGGTGGCGTGTTCGATAACCGGCCGACTGCGGCGTACCCCGATGTCGAGCCGCACCATACGCCGGGAATCAGTGTGCGGTACGCGGACGGGGTCACGCTGACGGATTGCAGCGTGGCCTGGGGCACCCATTGCCCCCCGACGTTCGCCTCCGCGCTGGAGACCGAAAACGTCACGGGTTTGACCCGCACCCGCTTTACCGGCAAGGCGGCGCACCCGGAGCGTGATGAGGCCATCGTGATGAAGTAGGGGGGCGAATGAAACGGTTATTGATTTTGGCGCTACTCGCCTGCCCGGCGTTGTCCGCCGCGGACCGCCCGGGGACAGTCTTCAAGATCTTTCAATTTCCGGCGAACATGATTCCGCGGGTGGATGGCAACGCCGACGATTGGAAGATGGTGCCGGACGATTATGCCATCGGCATGGACCAACTGGTGGATGACACCAACAAGGACCGCAAGCCGGACCCCAAGGACCTGGATGTCAAGGTGAAGGTCGGTTGGGTGAAGGGGCTTAATCGTCTGTATTTTTTGTACGAGGCCTACGACAACTACTGGGATTTCGGCCAGCCCGGACTGCACAACGACATCTTCGAAGTGGTGGTGGACGGAGATATGTCGGGCGGACCGCTGATCGAGAGATTCCAGCCCACCAAGGAATTGAGCGAACGCGACGCGCATTTTTCCATGCACGGCGTGCAGGCGCAGAACTATCACATCATGACGCCGGCCGTGGGCAAGGACTGGGCGCTAGCCTGGGGCTGCAACGCTTACGTCAAGGAGTTGCCTTACGCCAACGCGGCCTACAACTACAATTTCAAGCCGGGCGAGAGCGGCAGGTTGACATTGGAGTTCTGGATCACGCCGTTCGATTATGCCGGTTGCGAGGGCCCGCAACGCGCGGTGGAATCCGTGCTGCGCGAAAACAAGCTGATCGGCCTGGCCTGGGCGATTCTGGATTACGACGATGCCACGAGCGAAAAGCACGCCTTCTGGAATCTCTCGCGGCAGCACACCATGTACGGCAAGGCCGACGAACTGGTGGCCTTTCGCCTGATGCCGCTGGAACCGCAATTCCGCAGGTTTGAGGCCAATTGGAGTTTCCAGGTGCTGGATCTGGACCGGCGCGTGGTGGCCTTCCGCGACGAGACTACGGGCACGGCGACAGCCTGGAAATGGAATTTCGGGGATGGAAGCAGTTCGACGGAGCAGAACCCCATCCACCAGTATGCCAAGGGCGCCGATTACACGGTGACCCTGGAGGTGGCAGGCCCGGAAGGTAAGTCGAGCCGGGAGAAGATTTGGGACGTGGCGGTGAAGTAGCCGTTGCCAATGTCCTGCTATACTTAAGAAGCCTTTTGAGAGTCCGCAACAACCTGGCCGAGGTCCAAATCTGCCGAGGCGAGCCGCACGATTGAAAGACAGACGACGATATGAAAAACATTTTTGTAGGCAATTTGGATTTCGCAGCAACTGAATCTTCCATCCGTTCGCTCTTTGAGCCCTACGGACAAGTGGACCGTGTCAACCTCGTAACCGACCGCGACACCGGCCGCTCTCGCGGTTTTGCGTTCGTCGAAATGACGGACTCCGCTGAAGCGGACCGCGCGATTGCGGCGCTCAATGGTACCGATCTCGATGGCCGTGCGCTCAATATCAACGAGGCGCGGCCGAAACCCCAAGGCGGCGGCGGTGGTGGCCGCGGCTTCGGTGGTGGTGGCGGCGGTGGCCGTCCCAGCGGTGGTGGTGGTGGTGGTGGCCGGGGTCCGCGCCGCGAGCCACGCTGGTAGCGCGCACCTTAACAGGAAGTACGGCGGCCGGCGCTTAGGATCGGCCGCCGATGCATAGGAGTCTAAGCTATGGCTACGCGTTCGCGCACATCATTTCAGAAAAGGCAGAAGGAAATCGCCCGCATGGAGAAGCAGCGCGATAAGGCTGCTAAACGGGCGCAGCGCAAACTGAACCCTACCGAATCTGAGGAGAGCGAATACCTGCTTGGCGAAGATGGCCTGCCGGTCCTCGGCGAAGACGGACAACCGATCCTCATCGATGATGGCTCGGGCGACGACAACGAAGCTGACGATACCGCCCAAGACGATCTTGCCACCCCCCACGGCTCGCCTTCCACGGTCAGAGAATAATTTCCCGCCCCGGTCGTGCCGCTACGGATCGCCGGCAAATATGAGTGCAGGGAGGCTGCGATGGAATTGCGGTACATGGGATTCGACCAGAAACAGAACACGCGTACCTACAAGTTTGACGGCGTTGCCAGCGGGCAACCGACTGTCCACTTCGCGGTAACCGCGGATCTCACTTTGTTCCTGGCCAACCGTATCGGCATCCAAGAGGGGCCCACGCTGTGCGCGCACAAACTTACCGGATCCCCGGAACCCGCAGCCGACGCCAACCTCGAATTGACCAACGAAGATCTTCGCGCTCACGCCAGCGCGCGCTCCCTGGCCGAGGCCCGCAAGGCCGAAGCCCGGCGCATGGGGCCCCGCCGCCGTCCCCCAGCCCCGCCGCCGTCGGCCTAGAAAGAGCGACATGCGTGCCATTTGAAGGCTACGGCGGGTTCACTTTTTCACCGGTCTCAGTTCACAGAAACGCTCCGGCCATGCCTGGAGTCTACGGGCTGTCAAATGCCCGGGAGTGGGTCTTCGTGGGCGCCGCGGATGACATCCGGGCGGCATTGCTGGCCCACTTGCAGGAAGGCGATACGACCCTCAAATCGCGCGTGCCCACCGGCTTCACGTTTGAGATCTGCCACCCCAGCCAGCGAGCCGCTCGTGTCAGCCGGCTGGTGACGGAACTATCGCCGGTGTGTAATCGGGGGATTGTGAAAGCGGGAGGCGCCGGGTGAGGGCGGGGAAGTAGCTGACGGCAGGTGCTTCCCCAGGGATCCTTTGGACCCCTGGGCTGAAACGGTGTCCGTTCTTTAGACTGCGCGGCGCACCGGGCGGCGGCCGGACTTCGGCGAGAAACTGCGGAACGATCTGGGACGTTGCTCCTGCCGGCCGGCCGGCGGCATGACGATGACCGGAGCGGCTTCCCTGCGCGGTGTCTGCGGAATGTCCGCCGAGACTTCGCGGCGTTTGAGCTTGATGGAAAGAGTGCGTTCGATGCGCGCCACTTCGGAACGCTCGCTCCGTGTGCCGAACGTCGACGCCGTACCCCTGGAGCCCATCCGTCCGGTGCGTCCCACACGATGGATGAAGTCTTCGGGGACCTGCGGGAGATCGTAGTTTACCACGTGCGCGATGCCTTCCACGTGGATGCCGCGCGCCGCCACATCGGTGGCCACCAGCACGCGGTAGTATCCGTCCTGGAAGCCCTTCAACGCCTGGATGCGTTGATTCTGGCTGCGGTCGCCGTGGATGGCGGCGCATTTGAAGCCGCTCTGTGAGAGCTTCTTCGCCAACTTCTCCGCGCCGTGTTTGGTGCGCGCGAAGATCAGGAACGAACCTTCCTCGCCGTTGAGCATCATTTCCAGCAGGCCGAATTTGCGGTCCTGCTCGACTTCGTAGAAGTGCAGCTCCACCTGTTCGCAGGGCTTGGTAATCGAACCCAGTTCGATGCGCACGGGATTGCGCACGTGCACCTCCACCAGTTTCTTGACCTCCTTCGGCATCGTGGCCGAGAAGAACATGGTCTGGCGCTTCGCCGGGATGACGGACATGATCCGCTTGATGGAGGGCAGGAAGCCCATGTCCAGCAT